>NZ_CP130319.1:865000-1107500 GCF_032271945.1 Paenibacillus sp. MBLB1832
GTTCGGCGTCCGATCCGGTCTTTCTCCAGATTTTCTGGGAGAGTCGTTCGGCTACAAGTCGGGCTTCCCGAAGACGGTGGAACGCATTGCCGGAGGCTCGGGCGAAGAAATCGGCGTTAACTTTCAAGAGCTTCGATATTACTTAAGGGAAGCGGAGGAGGGAGGCTTTGCGCTTCCGTTGACCGAGGCGCTGCATGCCTTTTGCAAGGATGGTGACAAGCTTTCGTTGCAGAAGGGACAGCCTACGCCATCATTCTGGAGGGAGTTAATCAAATGGAAACCATGATCGATAAGAAGGCGAATCAGGAGTTTGATATTCATTGGCTGCCGTTGACGTTAGACGGCAAATATTTGCAGGATGTGGCCAAGCTTGCAGAAGCATACGGGGTATCCGCTGTCCATCTTAGTCATCGTCTCGTGCATCATGCCGATGAAGTTCGTCACGACGAGGAGCGTCTGGAGCGAGTGAGGGATGCCGTCAGGATGTTTCGTGCGAGCGGTCTTGACGTCTGGTGCTGGACGCATGAAGTATCCAAGCCCCCGGAGGTGTGCATTGGACGAGACGGACGTCTGCAACTCGAGCATCCGGCATTATGGGCCTATCTCGAGCAGAAATATGAGGAAGTGCTTGTCGAGCTGCTTCCTGGTCTTCGCGGGCTCGTGCTGACGTTCGCCGAAACCCAATTCGAAGTGTATAAGGAGCATAAGGTCAGCTCGCTGTACACGGGAGAAGATGCTCGTGAATACAAGACGGGCAAATTGGTGGACGCTCTGAACGGGATCTGCCGCAAGCACGGGGTGCGGTTGGCGATTCGAGATTTCGTGTATCGGCAGCCGGAGATCGACTCGATGCTGAAGGCGATCGCGGCAGCAGATGACGAAGTGGAGGTCATGAGTAAGTGCGTTCCGCACGACTGGCAGCCTTATTATCCTGATAATCCAGTCATCGGACGGACCGGTCGGAAACGGCAGTGGGTTGAATTCGATCTGGGTCACGAGTACGAGATGCAGACCGCGCTTCCATTCGCCGAGCCGGACTTGCTCTGGCGGCGTATTCGCGATGCGAGGACGGCGGGGGTTGAAACCTTCTGTCTCCGGTTGGACCGCTATGACGGCAATGTCGGCAGCAGCGCCATTTATAAGCCTTGGGGCCGCCTCGAGCTGCTGGTGTTCTCGCAATGTGCCGCACGGCCTGGTATCAGCTGGCGGGAAATCGTGGCCGAGTGGGAGGCGACGCAGTTCCCCGGCGCCGGCGAAGTCGTCATGCTGGCCACGGAGGTCATCCGTCGTATGCTGTTCCCACAGAAGCTATGGTTGGCCAATCATTCGAACCTGCCATCCTTCAATTATGCGCAAGATCATCTGAAAGGCGGAAATGCGGACCGGCTGCCGATATGGACAGGTTCTGCTGTCGATGCTCTGGCGGAGACATTCTGCGATCGACCGAATAGGCAGTGGTATGATTTCTTATGTGCGGAAACGGAGAAGAATGCGGTTCTTCTGCAGAGAATTGATGCGATCATGAAGGTACGTCCTGCGGCTTGTCAAGCGAGCGACGAGCAGGCCTGGCAGGACGGCATCTCCGCTCTTCATGCTTGGGAGGAGCTGTTCCGACTGTACCAACAGGCGTACTTCGGCATTCGATTGTTAGAGAATGAGCCTGGCGCTATTACCGTCAGCGCTATTACTGAAGCGATCGACCGGCTGGAGGAGGCATGCGGACGCTTTAGGGAGAACCATCCCGACTTTATGCTGACGGGCGCACCGGCTTGGGAGATGCATGGGCTTGTCATTCGGAGCTTGCGAGACCGATTGTAGGAAGCAGGAAACGATGGAGAGAGGCGATGTGGCATGGGAGAGGAAAAGCTGAATAATCGATTTCGGGAGCGACTTGGCCTATCGACCATTACCTTTAAGGATTATAGCCTGCAAGATGCGCTTACTGCTGCTGTTGAGCTAGGCCTGTCGGTTGTGGAAGTGGGCGCTCTGCCAGGTTTTTGTCCGCATATGGACTGGAAGAACGCAACGCTCGAGGAAGAGCTGGAGATCGTGAGGCTGCTCCTTTCTACTCCTCTCCGGCTCCAAGGGTTTAACGTAAAGGGTGATTTCAACGATCCAAAGATACAGCCAGAGCTTGTCTTACTTGACGCACGCCGTGCATTGCGCATGGCGGCAGCCGCTGGAGCCGATGCGGTCTGCTTCGGCGGAGGTGTGAAAGCGGAGGCATCGCTTGTTCCCGGGCTCATTCGCCAAGTGGCGCCATATTATCGCACGCTGGCGAGGGAAGCGGAAAGCCTCGGCCTAGCCGCCGTTATTGAAGCGCCCCATCGCGGCGGGCTGCTTCGCACGACGCAGAACGCGATGGACCTGATCGAGGCGATCGATCATCCGAACGCCTATCTCGTCTTCGATTGCGCGCACCATCATGCGTCCGGCATCGCACTTGACGAAGCCATTCGAATCGTCGGGGATCGCATTCGATTCGTTCATCTGCGGGATCGCTTAGGGGGAAGCAACTGCTACCCGCTTGGGAGCGGGGAGATCGATTTCGCGCAAGTCATCCGCATGCTGGAGCAAGTCGGCTATAGCGGAGACTACGGCTTCGAATTTCCGGTCGACGGCAAGTCGTTGGAGGAGCTTTCTCAGCTCGTGCGGCAATCCATCGACTTTATGGAGAATGGTTGTGTACTCAGTTAATCACAAAGATGCTCCGGATGTATGAAAAGAAGTGCTGCATGCGGCTATGAGAGAAACTAACGACAAAAGGCTATATTTGCATTATTTAATTCAGGTGAAAAAACTGCATATGATCGTACCATAATCTCATCGACATTATCTACAACTGAAAGAGGAGCGTTAAATGATGGGTAAAAAGCTAAATGTGGCAATTGTCGGTCTTGGCTTTGGTGCGGAGTTTATACCGATTTATCATGCACACCCGGACACGAACATGTATGCCATTTGTCAACGTTCTGAGGATAAGTTGAACCAAATCGGGGATCACTTCGGAATTGAGAAACGGTATACGGACTTCGACGAAATGCTCAAGGACCCCAATATTGATGCAGTGCATATCAATTCTCCGATCCATTTGCATGCTGAGCAGAGCATTAAAGCGATGGAGGCTGGCAAGCATGTGGCCTGCACGGTGCCTATGGCAACGACCGTGGATGAATGCAGGCGTATTTTGGAAGCATGGCGCAAGTCGGATAAGAAGTACATGATGATGGAGACCGCCGTATACACGCGGGAGTATCTGTATGTCCGAGAGCTACGGGATAGCGGACGCTTGGGACGTATTCAGTTTCTACGCGGGGCACATCAGCAGGAAATGGCCGGTTGGCCAGGCTACTGGGAGGGGCTTCCGCCGATGCACTACGCGACGCACAGTGTTGGTCCCTGTCTGGCGCTGGCGGGTAAGCTGGCGGAGTATGTGTCCTGCTTTGGATCTGGCCGAATCGATGAGAATTTGATTCCGAAATACGGTTCGCCTTTCGCGATCGAGACTGCGCATATCAAGCTCTTGGACTCAGATCTTTCAGCAGAGGTGACCCGCTCTCTCTTTAATACGGCTAGAGAATACATGGAGAGCTTCGATGTGTACGGAAGCCTGATGAGCTACGAGTGGACCCGCATCGAACATGAGGATTCTATTGTGCATACAGGAGAAAAGGTGGAGCGAGTCAAGATTCCCGACTTTGCGCACCTACTGCCGGAAAGCATTCGCAAATATACGACGCAGGGTGTGTATGACGGCGAGAGCAGTAACCACCTATCGTTCACACAGGGCAGCGGACACGGAGGTTCGCATCCGCATTTGGTCCACGAATTTGTACGAGCTATCGTTGAGGACCGCGAGCCGTTTCCAAATGCGGTGCAGTCGGCGAATTGGACCTGCGTTGGCATTGTCGCCCATGAATCCGCCCTTAAGGGCGGAGAGTTAATACAATTGCCAAAATTTTAATTGAATATAGTTAACTAGGGGGTTGTCCTCCGCTATTAAAGTCCAGCGGTATGATGTCAAGCTCCTAGATGGTGCCTGCCGGATTTTTTTATTCATACAGAAGTAGGAGGAGTGATAGATATACTGATGCAAATACGAGGACCGTAGAACTGCAGTGGCTTATTTAGTTCTTGCCGTATGTATGGAAAGAGCTGATTGTTTTATCAGCTCGCTACGGAGACGGTAATCCCCGTTTGACTCAGCTTCCTGTGGCGGAAATGTCTGCACTAATAATCCAAACAACCGCACGAAAAGTAGATGGGATAACTCATGACGCTATCCCTGAGATGTTCCGTTACATTGGAACATTCGCTCTCAACGAACACGATACGAAGTCGGCAGAGGGGTTTGCTGTCTTATCTAGCAGGCGAAGCTATACATTTGTAGAGTCATCCTGGCAAGAGCAACGTGATTATATCAGCAAGGCAGTTGCCGTGATCCCGCCGGATTTGCAGGGAGAAGCACAACAAGCTTTGTCAGCGCTAAAACCTGTTTGGCGTCAACGACCGGTACATGCGTTGCGAATAGTACCAGGTGAGTCCCTAGTTGCCGGTATGTTCCGTGTACAAGTGGGAGCTGACGGTTCCTTAAACAATCTTACGGCTCCGTCCGGGAAAGAATGGGCAGGCATCGGGGACAATCTTGCTGGTTTAGGCGCCTTTCGGTATGAAACCTTCGGTCAAGCAGAGTACGACCGCTGGTTCGAACAATACGTACAGAACCGCAAACAGACACATGCCTGGGCAGATTCGGATTTTGGTAAGCCAGGGATAGCATTGTTTGCACCTGAACATAAGCATGCTGTCTACGCGCCATATGTTGAAGAAGCATGGCTTCTAGGCGATGAGGCAGTTGATGAAATGTGCTTGCAATTGAGGCTGCCTGAGGTAGCTAATCAGCAAGGCGGGGCGCCTGCCCGTGTACAACTCGTGTACAGGTTTGCCAAAGCTGAACAGGTTTTGGAAATACAACTTACGTGGTTTGATAAACCCGCATCTCGGTTGCCAGAAGCGCTGTGGTTTTCCTTTATCCCACAAGTTGATAATCCGAACAGATGGCGGTTGGATAAGCTTGGAGAACGGATCTCTCCTCTGGATGTCGTGAAGGATGGGAATAATGTAGTGGGGACCAACTTTCCTATGTGGTACGAAGAGGATGCTTGCTTTCGATTCGTGATCAAATTTGCGGAGAGTTAAGGTTTCAGGATTGTCCCAAAATGAGATTCTCTGTTCCCTAACGCTTAACATTATAGTTTTTTGTGCTTATTCAAGCGATATACTCCGGGTGTCACTCCGACTTGCTTCCGAAATAAACGAATAAAATAATTATAATCTAGAATTCCGACCTCCTCAGCAATATAAGAAATGTTGTGATTGGATTGCGTGAGTAATGTCTTAGCCCTTTCAATTCGTTGATATTGAATATATTGCATGGGACTCATACCAGTGTGTTTCTTTAAACAGCGTGCCAAATAATCAAAATTTAATTGGAGCTTTTCCTCGATTTGCTGCATTTTGTAGGGATGCAGTAGATTTTCCTTGAGGATTAGCTCCATTTTTTTACTATGAATTGCTGAACGTGTGGGTGTAGACATTTCAATTAGACTGCTCTGTAGAAGCGTTAACAATTGGGCAAATAATGCATTTATGGATAAGGCACTCATGAGGTTTGATTTTTGATGCAAAGCAACCATGGATTGCAAAGTAGGAACAAATTGCTTAAGGTCGGTTTTAATTAATTTGGGGAGAAACATCACTTGCTCCACAGGTGCAAAATCAAAGTCTGTGCCCTTGTTAATGATTGTCGTCCAGCTGATTTGCTTACTATTTATTGTAATAACGGGTGTCGGCTGAATAAAATGCAACCAATAAATCTCGGTATTTACTTCACAAGGCCGATGTCCCATATGGGTTTTACCAGGTTCAAGTACAAGAATACTTCCTGCATCAAGATCATATGGAATTGCATCTTCTGTCAAATGAAGTTTACCTTTGTTGATAAACAGAACATCAAATACAGGGAAATTTCTTTCGAAATGAATGTCTCCTGGTTGCCATATCGAATGACCAACTGTAATGAATTGCGGCAATGGAGGGAGTTGTAATTGCAGAGCTAGCATATGTAAACACACCCTTGCAAACTGGAATAGAAACAATTCTTTATTTATTATACCATTTGGTCGAAAATGTGCTATGGAAATCGTAATAGTTACTATACAAGTTTCCTGAACTGAGCTAAGTTTATGAGGAGATCACAATGATGAAGACAAGGGGATAATAACATGCGGTTTAGACAAGTGCATTTAGATTTTCATACAAGTGAGCTGATTGATTCTATCGGTACGGGATTTTCTAAAGCACAATTCCAGGCTAATTTAATTAAAGGGCATGTCGATTCGATCACGATTTTTTCAAAATGCCATCATGGTTGGGCTTATCATCCAAGCAAAGCGAATACAACTCATCCAGGATTAGGCTTTGATTTACTAAGTGCAATGATTGAGGCCGCCCATGAAATCAATGTTAAGGTTCCAATCTATATTTCTGCAGGCTTAGACGAGAAACTGGCTCGACAGCATCCTGATTGGCTTTTACGAAATTCGCAGGACCAGACAAGTTGGGTTGTGGGTTTTATGGCTCCTGGGTATCATGAGTTTTGCTTTAATTCTCCTTACTTAGAGGTACTGCTAAAGCAAATAGAGGAAACGGTTACAAATTACGATGGGGATGGTATTTTTCTTGATATAGTTGGCGAACGTGAATGTTATTGTCAATTCTGTATCTCAGAATTACGTAGTAACGGACATGACCCTCGGGATAAAAAGGCAGTAAAAGCTCTCGGTCAGAAGGTCTATGCTAATTACACGACTAAAGTAAAAGAACTTGTACATGCTATTAAGCCTAATTATCCAATTTTCCATAATGGTGGTCATATTTTGCGCGGAAGACGAGACGTTGCCCTAATGAATACACATCTTGAGCTAGAATCATTGCCGACAGGTGGTTGGGGTTACGATCATTTTCCATTATCAGCACGGTATGCCCAAACCTTAGGGATGGAATTTCTCGGGATGACTGGCAAGTTCCATACGTCTTGGGGGGAGTTCGGTGGCTATAAACATGATAATGCTTTGCGATATGAAGTAGCGCTTAGTTTAGCTAATGGAGCTAAGTGCTCAATTGGCGACCAGTTACATCCAAGCGGTAGGATGGATGAGGCAACCTATGAATTAATTGGTACTGCTTATGCAGAGGTAGAGCAAAAGGAAGCTTGGTGTACGAATGTCACTAACGTTGCAGATGTGGCATTGCTTTCACTGGAAGCTGTTTATAAAGGTGAAGAACAAGAGGGGGACGAACATAGCAAGGTTGGTAAGTCGGACGTTGGGGCTGTACGCATGCTGCTTGAGGGGAACATACTATTTGATGTCGTCGATTTAGAAGCCGACTTTATGCTATATAAAGTAATAATTTTACCAGATAATGTGTTGATTAATTCCGAACTTGCCGCAAAATTAAGGCCGTTTCTAAATCAAGGCGGTAAGTTGCTTGCTACTGGGAAATCAGGCTTAAATTCTTCAGAGAATCAATTTGCGTTAGAACTAGGCGTGGCATGGAGATCTCCAAATCCTTATCAGCCGGATTATTTCAGACCGAACTTTGACTTGCCAAATCTGCGCAGTGGCGCCTATGTATTTTATGGGAAAGGTCAAAAGATTGATGTAGTCGAAGGTGGGTTGGAATTGGGTACTCGTGAGGATCCTTATTTCAATCGTGACATTTTTACTTTTAGCTCGCATCAGCATGCGCCTAATCGAGTGGGTAGCACGAGTCCAGGAATGGTAGAAAGCAACCAAGGGATTTATATTGCTTGGCATATATTCGAGGATTATGCGACCAAAGGAAGCCTGATCCTGAAAGAAACTGTCCTATACGCATTAAATCGATTGTTGTCTACAAAGACCTTAGTAACTAATTTGCCTGCTCAAGGTGTAACAACATTGCAATACCAAGCAAGTGAGAAACGATATATCAATCATTTGCTATATGCATCTCCAGTAAAACGTGGAACCGATATTGAAATTATTGAGGATATCATTCCGCTTCATAATATAGAGGTTACACTTCGACTTCAGTCAGAAGCGAAACGTGTCTACTTAGCTCCTCAAGGCATCGATTTGGATTATGTGCAGAATGAGCAAGGGTTAACATATACAATTCGAAGTTTTGAATGTCACCAGATGGTTGTTATTGATATTTAAGGTAGTAGGAGTGTTAGTTTTAAAAATAAAGGATTCATAAAGTAGACACTAAGTTTCATTTCATGTTTATTTATGGACTCGTCACAGGAGGTAAGGGAATTATGCGTATTTTGCTGGCTGAGGACGAAGTGACGCTTGGTGAACTCACCGAGCATCAGCTGAAGCGGCAATATCATGTTGTCGACTGGATGAAGGATGGCCTGCAGGCAACACAGCAGGAGGGGCTGGACAACTCGGAAGGGTGCGATTCCGTCGCTGGGCACGATTGAGGACATTCATGCGTTGATGAGGGGTGAACAAGAGGGGATGGAACGGAAAAAGCGCCACATGGAACGTGTGGAACACGCGAATCAAGCTTTGGAGCAGGCTGCCGAGCTAGTCATTGAGGACCACTTTAGACTAGGCTATCATGTCATGCCTCCCGCGGGCTGGATGAATGATCCGAATGGGCTTATTTATTGGAACGAGGAATATCATGTGTTTTATCAACATTATCCTTATGAGCCGAATTGGGGACCGATGCACTGGGGGCATGCAAAGAGTAAGAATTTGATCAACTGGGAGCATCTCCCTATCGCATTGGCGCCTTCAGAAGCATACGATTGCGGGGAAAGCGGCGGTTATGGTTGTTGGTCGGGAAGCGCTGTCGATGATAACGGTGTTCTGACGTTAGTCTATACAGGGCATGTCGATGGACGGGAGCCAACGGAGGTTCAGTGCATTGCGACAAGCATGGATGGCGTTATTTTCAACAAATCGAGCCTTAATCCTGTTATTGCGGTCGCACCAGAGGATGGCGGTTTCGGCTTCAGGGATCCAAAAGTTTGGCAGCATGAGGGTCAGTGGTATATGGTTCTTGGTTACGGCAAGGATGGCTTAGGCAAAACGTTGATGTATACATCATCTGATTTGCTGGCGTGGCGTTATCTTGGGGTCGCTGCAGAAAGTGATGGCACAATGGGCGATATGTGGGAGTGCCCTGATCTATTTCCACTCGGTGATGGAGATGACCACGTGCTGATCATTTCCCCGATGAATATGGGTGCAACTAAGACGATGTATCTCACAGGCAAGCTAAGCTATGAAACAGGTAAGTTTGATTACCGTTATGCAGAGCGTTTGGACTATGGGTTTGATTTTTATGCGCCACAAACGTTTGTGGATGGGAATGGACGCCGCATCCTAATCGGCTGGATGAACATTTGGGGCGCTCAAATGCCGGAACAAGCGCATGGCTGGATGGGTGCTTTCACGCTGCCGCGCGAGCTGACACTTGCGGAGGATGGCACGTTGCGCATGCAGCCTGTTGCGGAATTGGTTGCTCTGCGGAAGGAGCATCATCGAGTGGAGGGACGCAGCATTGAAGCGGGAGAGATCACTTCGATAGCTGGCGTTCAGGGTAATCAGCTTGAGATTATTGCGGTTTTCGATGCGGCGCAATCCGAGGGTGAGTTCGGACTTCAACTTCGTTGCTCAGAGGATGGCGCCGAGTATACCGAGGTGATCTACGCGGTAGCTCAGCGGACACTTCGCGTTGATCGTACGCATTCGGGCGCAGGTGAATCGGGCGTGAGCGAAGTGCAATTAGATCCACTGGAAGATGGCAGCATCAGGCTGCATATTTTTGTGGATCGCTCTTCCGTTGAATTGTTCGCGAATGACGGAACCAAAACGGTAACGAATCGCATCTATCCGAAGCGGGATAGTCTTGGTGTAAAGCTTTTTGCAAGAGAAGGCGCAGCATTCATGGAAGGGTTGGATGTGTGGGAGTTAGCGGAGAAAAAGCCAGCAAACCTTTGAGTTTGCTGACTTTTTTTGCATCTTCAAAACTATTAAAATCTCAATGTCAAATTGATCTAATCTTGACCTCATCTTGACATGCTCTCTTTATATTAATACCTGTAACAACAAACAAATCTATGAAATGAGGTAATGAACATGGTGAAGAACAAAACAAAATTATTCACTGTACTTGGTATTTCAGCCGTATTGTTAGTGGGGGGTGCTAGTGCTTATGCGGCTAACACTGCCACCGCAACACCAAAACAAGTAACTGAGGTCGTCCCTGTACAAACAACAGACAAAGTACCAACTCCGCAAGAAATTGAAGCCGTATTAAAAGGTGAACCGACACCCGCAACGATTAAAGTAGAGGGTTTATTTTCAAGGGATGGTAAGCCTGATTATTCGGCAGATTTTTTCCTAAACGATGAAAAATTAACTGCGTTATTAAAAATGAGCGCAGCGGGATTGGGTCTTGCTATTTCGAAAAATATATTGGAATTGCATGGTGTGCCCTATGGCGCGGCGAACACAGCAGACGGGGTTTTGTTTTTCTTTTATTTACATGTCTATCGCTAAAAAAAGTGTATATTGCAACCCGACGATCCGCCCAGCGCGTGCCTGTTAACTGATTGAAATCATGTATATTGTGCCAGCGCCTAATCACCGAGTAAGATGAGTTCAGTTTAGGAAGAGAGGAAGTGATAGGAAGCATACAGCTCGATTACACCATAGAAACGGCTGATGGAAGGGCAACTAATCAATGCCTTATGAAAGGAGTTATTTATGATAATGGGAAAACTTCGTTTTTTGAAAGCGCTTTTATTGGTGTTGGCACTGATTGTAAACCTAGCGGCACTGCCCGTGTCCCCTGCTTATGCGGCAGATGAGTATGACACCTTGCGAGCGAAAATTTATGATTTTACAACTGGGGGCCCTACGTACGATCCGGCTGATCCAGATATCAGCGTCAAGATTACCAATATTACGACCCTTGCTCAGACGAACTGGGATACGATGAATAAGAGTGCAGGGAGAACTTACCTGTGGAGCGACTTGGCCACGACAACGGAATCGGAGCATGTGTCAGGAAGCTATCAACGTTTAGAAGCGATGACATTGGCTTATGTGACCAGAGGCTCAACACTTCAGAATAACGGGGCGTTGCTGGCAGATATTATTAGTGCTATGGATTGGATGTACACGAACCGATATAATACCAGCATTCCTAAAAGAGGTTATGATAATTGGTTCGACTGGCAAATCTCCTCACCACTCAGCATTAACAACATCACGACTTGGATTTATTCCAGTTTAACTTCGACACAGATTAGCAATTGGCACGCCGTGATCGACTACCAAGCACTGACTTGGGGGGCTGGCCTGACAGGAGCGAATCGTGTATGGGCTTGCAACATTAAAATTACGAGCGGGATTATTGTGAAAAACAGTGCCAAAATCATTGAGGGCCGGGACCAGCTTAGTTCGGTATTCGACTATGTGACGTCTGGCGAAGGCATGTATAGCGAGGGTTCATTTCTGCAACATACGGCACTCATTCCCTACAACGGTGGATATGGCATAAGCTTACTCGATAATTTAACGAAGGTGATGTACATCGTAGCAGGATCTTCATGGGATATTACGGATCCAGATGTCGATAACATTTATCAATGGATTTACAATGCTTTTGAACCTCTTTTTTATAATGACTCCATGGCCGATATGGTCCGAGGACGCAACATTGCAAGAAAAGCCAGCGATGATCTGGGATTAACGTCAATGGGGGCACTTGGCGCCTCCGTAGCAAGGATGGCTTTGTCCGCTCCTTCCGCCGACGATCGGGCAGCTTATAAATCGATGATTAAAAAATGGATGACGGAGGCTACGTCTCCTACCAAGTATGCAGATTTGGTTATGATCAGCTCCATCGTGCAAACGAAACAAATTTTGAGCGATCCATCCGTTACCACGAGAGATGCGCTTATCATGAACAAACAATACCCTAACATGGCTAGAGCCATCCACCATCGACCAGGCTTTGTTTTTGGCATTAGCATGTCGTCCAATAAAATTGCGAATTTTGAAATTGTTAACAATGAAAATTTGAAGGGCTGGCATACGGGGGACGGGATGACCTATCTCTATAATTCCGATTTAACCCAGTATAAGGATAATTACTGGCCTACCATAAACAGCTATCGTTTGCCTGGCACGACGGTCAATCAGAACACGACAGCAGCAGCGAATGCGAAAAATCCGAATTCATGGGTCGGAGGCACGGAGATTTCTGGACAATACGGGATCACAGGCATGCAGTACACGGCCAATGGCTATAATCTTACAGCGAAGAAATCTTGGTTTATGTTCGATGATGAAATTGTGAATTTGGGTGCAGGCATTACGTCGACAGACAACAAGGTTGTGGAATCCATCGTCGAAAATCGTAAGCTGAACAGCAGCGGCAACAATGCGCTTACTGTCAACGGTACTGCAAAGTCAACCGCGCTAGGGTGGAGTGAAACCATGACTGGCGTGAACAAGATTCATTTGGCCGGGAACGTGGCCGGTTCGGACATCGGTTACTATTTCCCGACAGCAGCGACAATCAAGGGATTGCGTGAGGCGCGAACAGACCAATGGTCGAGCGTTAACCAGTACTATACAGGCACGGATTACACAACAAACTATACACGCAATTACATGAATCTATGGTTCGATCATGGCACGAATCCGACCAATGCTGGGTACGCCTATGTGCTGCTGCCGGGTAAGTCAAGCGGGGAATTGGACACCTATGCTGCAAATCCGGAAATCACGGTGGTGGAGAATTCAACAGATGCACAGGCTGTGAAGGAAAACGCGCTGGGCATACTAGGTGTTAACTTCTGGAATGATGCGGTAAAAACGGTGAGCGGTGTCACCAGTAACAAAAAAGCTTCCGTCATGGTGCGTACGACCGAGAACGGAACCGAAGTTTCCGTATCTGATCCAACGCTGTCCAATACGGGCACCATTCAACTTACGCTTACACAAAATCTAGGACCAGTTATTTATAAGGATTCGCGGATCACAGCCAGCACGAGTGGCGGGACGACCACCCTCACCGTCAATGTGAACGGTGCTGGCGGCAATAGCATCAAGGCGTTTTTTGCAACGCCTACTGGCGTCCCAATTGCTGGCTATACGGTGAATGAAGATTTCAACAGTATGACGCTTGGCGCGCTGACAGGTCAGAACGGCTGGATCTTCAACAACGCGGGCGTGGCTGCGAACACTGTTGTTGTGCAGAAGGACAATGGCGCTAACACGGACAAATCGCTGAAAGTAACGACAGCTTCAATTAGCGGAAGTGCCGAAGCTTATCGTCTGTTTAATGCCCCTCAAGATGGGTACATCATAGCGGAAGCGACCGTAACGGCTGATGACAGCAACTGGAAAAATGCGCTGATCATTTCGGACAACAGCTTAACTTCCAATAATGTAGCGGCCCAATTAGTTATGCAAAGCGGCAAAATTTGGGGATATAACGGCAGCACCAAAACCGATGTGTTAACGGGAATCACCAGCGGTCAGCCGTACCGATTGAAGGTTGTGATTAATGCGTCAACGAAAAAATACGACGTCTACGTCAACGATACGCTGCTCGCCACGGGTTGGAATTATCGATTCTCAGGCCTGACTGCACTCGACAAGGTTTCTACCTCCATCGCTGGGAATGCCAGCTCGATGAGTGTGGACGATGTGAAAGTAGCATATAAGCCCCTTACGTTAACTTCTCTAATCGATGAGAACTTTAACGGCATGACGCTCGGCAATTTAAATGGGCAAGGCGGTTGGGTGTTCGATAACGGCGGCGTCACGGGGAATACGGGGGTGGTACAGACGGTGAGCGGATCGGATAAATCTGTTGAACTTACAACAACGACCACCTCAGGCAAAGCTGAAGCGTATAAGGTGTTTACCGCACCAGCAAACAGTACGGTCATCGTAGAAGCAACCGTGACCGCCGATGATAACAACTGGAAAAATGCCTTGATCGTCGCGGACAGCAGTCTCACTTCGAACAGCAGCGCTGCCCATCTCATCATGCAGAACGGCAGAATCTGGGGCTACAACGGTGGTACGCAAACGAATGTGCTGACCTCGATCACGAACGGAGAACCTTACCGTCTCAAAGTGATTATCAACACAGCAACGAAAAAGTTCGATGTTTATGTAAACGGCGAGCTGCGAGGCTCACAGTGGAACTATCGTTATTCTGGCTTGACCAAGGTCGATAAGCTGAGCACGTCGATCGGCGGCAATGCAAGCTCGATGAGCGTAGATGATGTCAAGGTGAGTTATAATCCATAAGGCTTATGTGAAGTAATCTCATACAGACACCCCCTGGGAACTCCCCAGGGGGTGTCTGTATGTTAATCCTGCAAAGAAATGTAGATTGATGAGGTCAATCAAAATCGGTATGTTAAACCTGGAATGATATCCGATTATGAATAAAGAAGGTGTTATGATTGCGCGTATTGCTCACAGACCTACCTTATAGTGAACATATAGAAAGTATCCCATCCAAAGAACCTTGGAAACAGACTTCGCGGTGGTCATGTCGTTGGGTGACCTGCGCAGAAGCTGGTAAAGCTCCCTATGTCATCGCGTACCGTTGCAAGTTCACGTTAAGTGAAGCGCTTCGCATACGCATACACGTATCTGGAGACGAAAGGTATGAGCTATTTCTGGATGATCGAAGGATCGGCCGAGGCAGCGAGCGCGGAGACCGGAGCAATTGGTTTTATGAGACGTATGAGGTCGAAATGGCCGCTGGCGAACATCAATGGCTTGCGCGCTGCTGGGCGCTCGGACCGTATAAGCCGTGGGCACAGGTCAGCGTACAGCCAGGCTTCCTGCTTAGTCCAGATGATGAGGCTCTCTCACCTCTGATGGGGACTGGTATAGCTCGGTGGGAAGCGAAGCCAATGTCGGGTTATCAATTTATCCCGCTGCCCTCCAGCATCGGTACTGGTGCTAAGCTCGATGTTGACGGCGCTTCCTTTGATTGGGATGCCCTGTCTGGGGAGGGCGGCGGTTGGCTTCCGGCTGAACCAATGGACTATGGCATCCACAGATCAGACAATTATCATTTGTCATCGACACAGCGACTTATGCGCCCTGCTAAACTACCCGCGATGCAAGAGGTTAGCTTCCAGCCCAGCGCTGTTCGCTTTGTTGAGCAAGCTGGCAGGTTGGAAGCAGACCAACAACCCATTGATGCCAGTCGCGATTTGCAAGAGGATCATGAGATTTGGCAGGGGTTACTGACAGGACGACCGATTTCCATGCCAGCTCACACCCGAAGACGAGTCATAATCGATTTAGGCGATTATTATTGTTGTTATCCGGAGCTGGTCGTATCGGGAGGGAAGGGTGCTGTTATTCGACTTCATTGGGAAGAGTCTTTCTATGAGGAAGCACAAGGCGGACGCAAGTCGAACCGGAACGATATTGGGGGAAAATGGTTTAAAGGCTATGGCGATACGTTTCGTCCAGACGGTGGATCGAACAGACGCTTCGATTTGTTGTGGTGGCATGCGGGACGTTATGCCGAACTGATCGTGGAGACGGCAAGCGAAGCGGTGGTTTTTCATGCTTTTAACCTGCTAGAAACGAGATATCCGCTAGAAATGGAAGGTTCCATTCGTTGTAACGATGAACGTTTAAATCAAGTAGTTGCTGCGTCTTTCAGGACGTTGCAAATGTGCGCACACGAAACCTACATGGATTGCCCCTATTGGGAACAGCTCATGTATGTAGGGGATACCCGCATTCAGTCGTTGATTACCTACGTGAGCACGCTCGATGATCGATTGCCTCGTAAAGCACTGGATATGTTCCGTGCTTCTCGGAACAACCATCTTGGCCTTGTGAACTGCGCTTACCCCGATCAAGGCGGCAAACATATTTCCTCCTTCTCCTTGTGGTGGGTGGCGATGGTCTATGATTATGCCCTATGGCGAGGCGACGCCCAATGGATTCGTGCCATGATGAGCAGCGTTCGGGATGAGATAGATAAGCTATTGTGCAACCGTTCGGTGAATGGTGCGGTAAGGCTGCCGATTTCATGGAACTTCATGGATTGGCAGACAGCTCCTTCAGAAGCATGGAACTTTGGTGAGCCGCCGCATGGAGCGGATCGCTTGAATGCAGCATACAATTTGCAGATGATTCATACGTTAGAGCTGGTCGCTAAGTTGGAGGCCTACTTAGGTGAAGATGAGTTGGCATCACGAGCAAGGCGGCTGGCCAAGGAGCTAGGCAACGTGGTAGAGCAACTGTTCTGGAACGAGGAGAGAGGACTGTTTGCCGATGACACTGGACATCAGCATTATTCGGAGCATCCTCAGGTGCTTTCCATCTTATGTGAGTCGATTTCACCAAGACGAAACGGCCGACTTGTACCTGACATGCTGAAGGCCACCGACCTCATGCGCACAAGCATTTATTTTGATCACTATACGTTCGAAGCGTTAGCGTCTGCTGGCCATAGTGATGCACTGCTCACCAGACTCGAGCCATGGTTTGGCATGGAGGCGAGCGGTCTTCGAACGACACCAGAAATTTTCCTGGATACGACGCGTTCGGACTGTCATGCGTGGGGGGCTCACCCGATCTACCATATGTACACCAACTTGCTTGGCATTCGCCCAGCATCGATGGGTTTTACATCGGTCGGTATTCGACCGCAGCTGGGATCGCTAACCTGTCTTCACGGCAAGCTTCCGCACCCGAATGGATTTATTGAAGCGAAGGTGGAGCGTCAGGGAAGCCAGTGGCTCGTTGAAGTGAATCTGCCGAGAGGTTTGCCCGGCAATTTGGTGTGGGGGAATAAAAGGTATCCCTTGCGGGAGGGGCGGAATGAATTTAGCATTCCGATATACTGAACCGGTTTGAACGAAGCGGCCTTAGTCCTGAATTCTATCGGACTAAGGCCGCTTAATTAGCATCCTTATTTGATTGTATATGGCAGCTTAAACGTCCACAGAAGTGTACCATTTTCTGGATTATTGCTGTCTATGCCGAAATCGTTATCGTTCGTGATGGCAAGCGTATCGCCATTGACGAGCGAAATACCCTCAATTTTCTCATAAGGGAACTTGAATGCTACTGCATCCAGGACGGTTCTCTTCGTCGTAGGCAGGATGCCATTTGCTTTCAGATCTGCAATCGTCATTTGTTCAATCGTTTTACCTGCCGCTGCCGTAGTGTCGTACTTGCCAATGATATTGGTAGCTGTGGAAAGGTCAATGGCATAAATGCGCTTCATCTGCGCTTTATCGCCAGAGAATTTATCCCGCTCATCGATTAATAGCGTATTCTCGTTCACAACAACCAGATCGGAGATGACAATATCCGATTGAGCCAGTTCTTTAAATTGCTTCGCATCTTCGAGGGCATATACAAACTCAGCGACAGGATTGAGCGTTGCTAGTTCAATCTTCATAATCCGAACCTGGCGGGAATTATCCATCGCTTTATCTGGATTACGAAGCGCATTCTGCATGGCCATGAACATATATTTGCCATCCGGTGTAATACCAACCGCTTCGGCTCCGCGGTTCTGGCGCAGCTTGTTGTACACTTCTGGGAGCTTCTCGCGGGAAGGCACTAGCGGTGCTGACACCTGATTGGACCAACCTTTAGGCACAATACGCTCAATGATCGTACCATCTCGCTTAGCATGGACAATCGACGGGCCGTATTCATCGGAAATCCAGAAGGTATCATCCTTGGGATTGTAAGCCAGGCCTTCAATATCAAGTCCGTACGGGTCGTAAGCCAGTACCTTCTCGCCTTTTGCATCATAAGGCTCTTCATCACGCCCCTTAATATTAGGCAACCCAGTAATCGTTGCTTTGCCTGATACAGGATCTGTGCCTGTCAACTTCAAAGGGAACTTATCTAAAATGTTAATTTCGCCTTTACTAACCTCGATTTTATTAATCGTTGGTGCATAGTCTGGAAGCGGGAACGTACGCACGGTTTTGCCATTGATCGTGGGTTGACCGTTTGGCCCTCGATCAGCTGTGGTATAGAATACGTTATCAGGATCTCCTGGAAGATGTGTTAACGAGGAGCCCACGCCCATTTTAATGCCTTCTGCCAGATTGGGTGCTTTGAGCTCGTATTTACCAGTCAACACAGGCTTGTCTGTCAAAGATACGCTGTTACGAAACTCATCCCAATCGACATATTTGCCCAATGCTTCAGCGAGCGCACGAATGGGCATGTACAAACTGCCGTCCATATTTACAGCAGGCGCAGATGGGGTAATCGCTTGTCCGTTGCTAGAGTATGTTACTGTCTCGGAGGTTACCCCCCTCATTTCCTTAGCCAGTGCTGCTCCCGAAACAGCTGTGGGAAGCGCAAGCAGTAAAGTCGTAAGCACGATCCATTTACGTTTCATAATTTTAAATTCTCCTTCGCTATTTACGTAATTAATCATCTCCTCTTACTTATACCAATGTTGTGTAATAGGCGTGTGCGGTGAATATTGATATTTCGTAAATTTTTCGGTAAGAACCCGGTTCAGTTGACCGGTTCTTTTTCGTGTGATTTGAACGGAATTCGCTTGACTCTTTTGGGAATTCCACTAGAATGGAAAAAAACGAATTAGAGTTCCTCCTATTGCACCAGCGATCACAATAACCCATGGAGGCAATTTCCAAAATACGAGCAAAATAAATAATATAGCAGCTAAAGCAAAGTCTGCAGGGTTTAAGATTGCCGATGTCCAGATCGGGTTATAGAAAGAAGCGAGTAAAATTCCGACGACAGCCGCGTTAATACCTGTTAAAGTACTTTGAACTTTAGGATTGCTTCTGAGAACATTCCAAAAGGGCAGTGTACCGATAACCAATAAATATGCTGGAAGAAAAATAGCGAAAGTTGCAATTACAGCCCCCAGAATCCCCCCATTAATTGCTCCTAAATACGAAGCAAATGTAAACAGCGGCCCTGGTACCGCTTGCGTTGCTCCATATCCGGTTAAGAAGTTCTCTCTACTTACCCAACCTGTCGGTATCATTTCTCGCTCTAATAAAGGTAAAACCACTTGACCTCCCCCAAAGACGAGGGATCCAGATCTATAAAAACTATCAAATAACGCCAGCCAGTGCTGAGTAGTAATTCCCTTCAGAATAGGTAGTCCAACAAGGATGGCAAAGAACAAAACTAAACAGATCAAACCTATGGTGCGGCTAACTGGAATTTGAAGCGACGTGCGTCCCACTTCAGTCTTTTCTTGGTAAAGGAGTAATCCAATGAATGCCGCTAAAGAAATAAGTACGATTTGAGCTATTGTAGTTTGCCAAATCAATGTGATAGTTGTACTGACTATGGCTATTGTCACACGTTTTCGATCAGGAGTAAGTTTTTGACCCATGCCTAAAATTGCTTGTGCTACAATTGCTACTGCAACTATCTTTAACCCGTGAATCCACCCAACATTACCAATATTGAAGCCTTTCAAAACTAAAGCAAGAAGAACTAATGCAATCACTGATGGCAGCGTGAACCCTAACCAGGCAATAAATCCGCCTAGAAGACCTGCGCGAATGGTACCAATCCCTATTCCGACTTGACTGCTAGCTGGTCCTGGTAAGAACTGACAGAGTGCAACTAAGTCTGCGAAGCTCCGCTCATCCAACCACTTTTTTCTACGTACATACTCGTCATGAAAGTAACCCAAGTGCGCCACAGGTCCCCCAAAAGATGTTAATCCTAACTTCAGAGATACCCATAATACTTCAAGAGTAGATGTCAATCTATTTAGTTTCTTCGACGGATCCATTACTTTCATACCCTCCTAACATCATATGAAAAATTTATAAATAAATTATTTTAGAACCATTCTGAACTTTAGCAGCATAAGCCCAGTCCTTTCATTTGCTAAATTTCTTTATATTTTCTTTTGGGATCCTACTATAATGTTTTGGCGATTACTGGTCATCAGTCGGTTTTCAATGCTTTACTCGATTAGAGAAAAAACGGAATGAGGTTTGAATCATGAAAAAAATAATCGAAGGCTCAATGCAAAGGGCGATTCTAATTGTGGTCTGTATGCTGCTTATTCTGGCATGGGGAGGTATCTCTGCCTTTCAAATGCAACGTGATTATCTACCAGGCATTAATAATACAACACTGCTTGTTTCAGTACGGGCCTCATCTTACCAGGCAGATCAAGTTAAACTAAATGTAACGCCAAAATTAGAAGCTGCTATTAGGTCATCTGATGGCTTGATGGATGTAGAAACAAATTCCTATGATGGCGGACTTTTGATGAATCTGTACTACCCGATGGATTTTGATATGAAACAAGCTGAGAGTGACATTAAACAAGCTGTATCAAGCGCAGTGCTTCCTACTGACGTTGGTGCTCCGGTTATCACTCGTGTAACGACGAGTACATTTCCAATTTTGAGCTACAGCTTAACTTCAAACAGTACAAACATTGACGAAACATCACTTCGTTCTTCGGTTGAGGCTGATATAGCTAAACAACTGAAATCCGTTCCGGGTGTCGCAGATGTCCGTGTCACTGGAGCAGCAAACAATGGTTACGTTTTAAATGTAAGGATGCAGGATCTAACAAAGAATGGTTTAACAATGGATGATTTGAATCAATCATTAGCCGCCGCGCTGCCGAATTGGTCAACTGGAAAAGTATCTAACAATAAAGACTCGTTTCCATTAACAGTGAATGGTTGGAACTTAACAGACCAAGAGTTAAACAATATTCCGATAAAAAATAAGCAAGGCACCAACGTCCCGTTATCTACTGTGGCTGATCTATCTCACTCACTGACTGACATTAAAACTGTATCACGCATTAACGGAAAAGCAAGCATCCTTTTAGATGTTCTAAAAACACCGTCATCGAATATTACGGATGTAGCAAACCTAGTCAAAGAGCGCGTCGCGCAAATAGCGCCAATTAAAAATAATGATGTTTCGTTAACCGTGATGCTAGACCGCGAACATGAGTTAAATGCTTCCCTATTGGGACTTGTACGAGAAGGACTTTTGGGTTGCCTGTTCTCCATGCTGTGCGTTTTCTTTTTCTTCCGTAATGTACGTTCAACACTGCTTATTGCTGTATCGCTGCCAATATCACTGCTTGCCACGACAGCTGTTTTGAAAACAATGGGGATTACGCTTAACATTTTGACCGTGTCAGGTTTGATTGTTGCAATGGGGAGAATTGTTGATGATTCCATTGTCGTTCTTGATAATATGTACCGAAAATATCAGGAGAATAAGGACCAAACCACCTTACATGTGCTTTCATCTGCTGTAAAAGAAATGCTGCCGGCTATTTTTGCCTCGACCGCAACAACGATCGCTGTTTATGTACCTATTGCCATGGTTGGCGGTGTCATTAGCGCATCTTACTCTGGCTTTGCATGGTCTGTCGTCATTGCACTTATTGTATCTTTTTTTGTTGCGATGTTAGTCGTTCCAACTTTTGCATGGATGGGTTGGAGGAATGATACTTCGAAAGCTGTTACACTTGAGCCCATGATGAAGCCAGTCCTACGGTATGCGTTTGGCCATAAAAAATGGATTACTTCGATTTCACTACTTATTTTCATCGTTGCTGCGATTTTTGCAACTACACTTCCAGTGAGCCTGCTGCCTACGGCAAATTCGGGAGATGTAGCGATTCAAATTGAACTTCCAAAGGGAAGCGCACTTCCTGAAGTGGATACAGAAGTCCAAAAAGTTGAAGACGTGCTGAAAGTAAATGCGAATGTCGCTTCTTATTCAGCCAATTTCGGATCTACCATGACGCCACAAGCAGATGATGTATTTGATGCTGGAGGCGGATTTATTCAGCTGCCGAACATAGCCAATATGACTGTTGCATTAAAGGATAAAAATAATGTAGATGCTGTCATTTCCGAATTGCAAAAAACTTTACCCCAATTAAATCAAAACGTAGTTTATACCGTATCGAATCAAAGTATTGCTGGTGATGATAAGCAGATGAAAATCATGCTTTCAGGAGCAGACCAGAAACTACTTGATGACGCTGCTCAGCTCGTTAGAAGCAAGTTAGTTGAAGTACAAGGTCTTAGCGTTCAAGGGGCAACTGATCTAACGAACGGAACACCTAAATATGCAATTACACTCGATCGAGCGAAAATTCAGCAAGCCGGAGTGAACGTTCAAGACGTTACAAAAGTAATTGGGCAGTACATGGCTGGCGGTAAAGACTTTGATATTCAGGTAGGTCATCAGTTAATTCCAGTGGACATGTACATCACTCGGGTACCCAATGCGAATGCAACGCCAACTGATGTGCTTGGAGCACTTGCCTCTGAAACAGTAAGTGGAGCAGGTGGGCACAAAATCAGAATCGATCAATTGGCAACCATCGCTCCTAACCAAACTCCGTCATCTATTCAGGAACGTGATGGGCAATCCTTTTCAACGGTTACCGTACAAATTACTTCAACAGATATCGGTAAAGTTTCAGGTGCTGTTGACCAGAAACTGAAAAGCATCACACTACCAAGTGGAGTAACGTACTCAACTGGTGGTATCACGGAGCAAGTTAAACAAATGATTGTGGATATGTCCATAGCCATTGCTTTTTCTATCTTACTTGTCTTACTGATTACTAGCGGAGTCTTTAAGGGGTGGAGAGCGCCTCTAGCGGTACTATTAAGCATTCCGCTTGCCCTAAGTGGTGTTGTGCTTGCCCTCATGCTCTTTGGAGGGGAATGGAACTTAGCAGCACTCATCGGTGTCTTGATGCTTACTGGTATTGTCGTCACGAACGGCATTGTACTGATTGATAAAATGGAGAGAAACCGTAAAGAAGGGCTGGCTATCAAAGATGCGATTATGCAAGGTAGCCTCTCACGGGTAAGACCGATCTTTATGACGGCAGGCACAACCATTTTAACACTGTTGCCATTGGCATTGACTCATAGTTCAGATACCGTTATTTCACAAACACTGGGTATCGTCGTGATCGGCGGTATGATGACTTCAACTTTAAACAGCTTCCTTGTCATTCCTACGTTTTATGAGTGGTTGGTAAAAAGGTGAACTTAATGACTTGTTCGTATGTCTTTTGTATCGATGAATGGTACTGTGGGGGGGAAGAGTATGCGTGGATCAAGAATTATATGACTTAATCGCTAAGGCGAAAAGCGGTGACAAAGAAGCATTCACCTTACTCGTCAAACGTTATAAAGATATCGTTTTTCGTTATTCCTATGGGATGCTCGAAGATCGTATGGAGGCGGAGGATGTTTCTCAAGAAGCATTTGTTAAAGCCTTTTATTCACTTTCTAAATTAGATAATAGTTATGCCTTTGCATCGTGGTTAAAACGAATTGTATCCAATTTATGCTATGACCGAATACACAAGCAAAAGAAAACGAATTCCGTATCTGGCGAATTGATCGAAACACGGATTTCGAATAACGATATGGAACGAAGAGATCTCCAAATGACGATTGAAGAAGCGATGGGGAAATTGAGTCCTGAACACAGAGAGGCCATTATCCTAATTAGCTTTCATAATCGGTATGGCTGCTTTAAGTATTGTAGTGGGTGAAAAAATTCAAGGTACGTTTGGTCGCTCTAACTGGTTTATTTCATTAACTGGTTTAATCTTATTGGTTTCACTCATGAACATTCCTCTTGTTGGGGTGATTTTGTTTTTTGGGATATTGCTTTTTTCCATTGGGGTCATAACTTTATGGATTTTGGAAAAGACAAAAAAGAAAACAAATGGCTAGTTAAAGGGAAACGAGGAACTTTAGCTCAATAACCAAAATGAAAAGGCGTCTGGCTGGACGGTTGCCTTTTCCCCGGAAAAAATGTATTTATAATTTCTTAGCTGCCGAAAGGCAGCCTTTTTTAGGTTCCCTTGGTTGGGGGCCTTTTGGTTTAGCCCCGTTGATAGATACACCGCCTGCTCACCCCGTCATTCTTTGGCGTTGTGCCAATCCTTCCATTCTTCGGGGGACAAATAGCGTACGTTAGCGTTAACAGAACGCCATTCCTCTCCGTCGAAAGCCGCCCCCCCAAGTAGGAATTGCAATCGGGGATGATTCCTTGCAGCTGCTTCAATCCACGCCATAAGCTTGTCCATATATCGGCGATCCGTAACGGAAACCGCGATGAAAGAAACATTTTGTCTTTCAATGATACTGTCCAAATCCTTCAGTGGAGTGTCGGGTCCCAAATACATGACGTCGGCTCCACGTTTACGCAAGTAGAGGCTGAACAACAGAAGTCCGAGATGGTGGCGCTCTCCTTCAGGGCAAAAAGCCACGACGACAGGCATACTGGGATTCACGGGGAAGACCCGGAACAAGGCAGATAATCTTCGCATAATCGTTTCTGAAGCAAAATGCTCCTGGACTACGCTGATTTTGCCCGCCTCCCACTCCGCTCCCACCCGATAAAGAACAGGAACGATAATCCGTTGAAACGTTTCTTCGAAGTCATACAATGCAAACGCCATATCTATCGTATTATCCGCTTGAGTGGCATTGAAATGGATTAAATCCATGTATAGCTTGTTGACCAATCCATCGGTTGTCCGGCCGGTCGCAGCCTTTTCCGGCGGAGGGACGGACTCGCTTTGCTGCAGCAGTTTCACCGCTTCGCTGATTTTTAAACCGTTCTGTTCAATTTGTTTTTTAAGGAAGCGGAGCCTGGATAGATCCTCTTCGCTTAATAAGCGATGTCCTCCGCCGCTCCGGCTTGGGGAAATGACCTGGTAACGGTTCTCCCAGGCACGGATCGTAACCACGGGGATGCCCAGTATTTCGGAAGCCTTTTTCATGCTATACATATCTTCAATCCCTCCTCCAAGAAATTATACATAATCGATACAAGATTAGGAGGTTTCAGCCGAAAAATGATTCGTTTTTTATATCATTTTTGTACCTCTTGCCGATTCTGTATAGTTATTGTATAGTTATTGTGTAGTTATTGTCCAGTTAATATTGAAAATCTATACATATGCGACATCCCTCGTTTCCGATAGCGACGAATATCGACGAACGGGAATAGACGGCTGCCCAAGTCGAACATGCCAATAGGGAAGCAAGCAAACATGTCGAGGAATCGTGGCACGAGTTCGGGAAGTTGGGGAAAGAAATAATCGACAATTCGGTTACAACGGGAGGAAAAGCTAATGAGCTGTCAAGGATGCGGAATGAACGAGTTGCTAATTGAAATCAAGTTCGAAGGGGCCCATGACCGGTTTTTGTTGCGTGATGTGTCTATGCATATGCGGCTCCGAAACGCCCTACACCATGTGGAAGAAGACACTTTAACGATCAAAGAGTTCGGTGCTCGTGAACTTGCGGATTTTTGCGAGAATCATCTAGATCGAGAGACGATACAATTTCGATTGCCTGGAGAGGACTGGAGGCCCCTGTCAGAGCTTTCTGTGCTTCAAGATACGAAGTGGGTAGAACCTCTAATCATCGAGCGCAGAGTTTACATGCATTTTCAGCCTATTGTAGACATGAATGAACAAATTTATGCCTACGAAGCATTGGCGAGATTCATGGACGAAGAAGGCAGTTTGCTGTATCCGAACACCGTCTTCTCGGCTGCCAAGACACGAGGCCGGCTTTACGCGTTGGACCGGCTTTGCAGGATGAAAGCGGTAGAAGAAGCTGTTCCCCTTCGCGCCAAAACGTTTATTAATTTTATACCGACGTCCATTTATTCTCCTGAATTCTGCTTAAAGTCCACGATTGAGTTAGCCGCAAAATTGAATGCCGACCCTTCGCTGTTCGTTTTCGAAGTCGTCGAAACCGAGAAGACGGAGGACTTAGCCCATTTAAAGCGTATATTGGCGTTTTACAAAGAAAAGGGGTTTCAATATGCCCTCGATGATGTTGGCGAAGGCTTTAGCTCGTTAGAAGTGCTAACGGAGCTCAAGCCCAATTACATGAAATTAGATCGCGTATACGTTCATGGAGTCTCGCGAGATTCGGCAAAGCAGCTGACGGCGGAACTATTTCTCGAGGCGGCTTTGCGCATCGGATCGATACCGTTAGCGGAAGGCATCGAATCCAGAGAAGATTTCGAATGGTTGAAACAACGAGGGTATCAGCTTTTCCAAGGCTACTTATTCGGAAAACCCAGTCTTCCACCGATCCCTCGACAGGAGGAAAGGGCTTGGAATCTCTAAATCATCGTATGTTATACCGCATAAAATGTGAAGTTGATTCATATTTGATTCCAGTTATTCCGGAGAAAGAGGCAGGCATATGAAATTACATTCGGTTACTACTAAAATTATGGTCGCATTTCTTATTGTGCTTAGCTTCTTTACGATTACGATTAATTATTATGTTGACAAACAGGTAAAGGAAAAGTTCGTTCTTGCGGCTCAAAATAAATTAACATCCGATTTAGCGATGTCCACAGCATTATTAAATATGAAGTATCCAGGTAGTTGGAATGTGGAAGGAAATAAGCTTATAAAAGGGCATACGATTATGAATGATAATTCTGAAATCGTAGATGAAATAGGAAAGTTAACCGGTGACACGGTAACCATTTTTATGGGAGATACACGAATTACTACGAATGTCCAGAAGGATGGAAAACGTGCGGTAGGGACAAAAGTATCAGACGCTGTTAAAGATGTAGTATTAAAAACTGGTGCGACCTACCGTGGAGAAGCCGATGTGTTAGGCACAATAAATGAAACGATTTATGTACCCATACAAAATGAATCTGGCGAGATTATCGGAATTTTCTATGTAGGTGTTCCAAAGAAACCTTTTGATGTCTTCGCTCAGAGCATCTCAAATAAAATTTATAAAATTAGCGGTATTACTCTGATCCTTTCCCTTTTGTGTAGTTATTTGATTAGTCGACCTACTATTCTTTCCATTCGTAGATTAGTTATCGCTACTAAACAAATTGCGAATAAAGATTTGACGCAAAAGATTCAAATACGTTCGAGGGATGAAATTGGTGAACTGGCACAATCTTTTGAAAACATGAGAATGAATCTATTGGTCATGCTTTCTGAGTTAGGGGATATATCCACTAATTTGAAAGAAAATAGCCATTATCTTACTGAAGCGACCATTCAAACAGAGCAGGCATCCAATGAGGTGTCGAAAGCTATCCAACATGTCGCTTCAGGAGTCACGGAGCAAACATTCCATACGCAATCTATTGAAAATAAAATGAATCATACGCTAATTGAGGTGCAAAAAGGGGAAAAGAAAGCAGAAGATATGTTCGATTATGCGGTTCATTCTTATGAAGTGGCGATAAAAGGGGAACAATCTTTAAAACAAACAATTGATCACCTTCTAGGCGTTTCGGAAACCGTAAAAGTTGCTACAGACTCGATTCAAAGGCTGGGAAAACGCTCAGATGAAATAGGTGGAGTTATTCAAGTCATTTCGGATATAGCTAACCAGACTAACCTACTCGCTTTAAATGCCTCAATCGAAGCAGCAAGGGCAGGCGAGAGCGGTAGAGGGTTTACCGTCGTGGCAGCAGAGGTTAAGAAATTAGCTGAACAATGCAAAGCCTCTGCTGGACAAATTACAGAATTGATTCATGGTATTCAAGCTGACACATCCATTACAGTGAATATGATGGAAGATAATTTGGATGCTGTGGAAGAACAAGTCTCGATTATTTCTTTAAGTGGTCAGGCACTTCAAGAAATTGTGGAGAACACAAGTATAACGAAAGAGAATGCCGCTAATTTGAAATTAACCTTTAATAACCTAGTAGAACAAGCAGAAGAAGTAAAAGAGTCCATTCAGCGAGTCGCTCAACTTGTTGAAAGTACAGCAGCAGTAGGTGAGGAAGTCGCAGCCTCTTCAGAGGAACAATTAGCTTCTGCAAATGAGATTTCTTCGGTCACAAAAGGCGTTATGTTCATTGCCAATAATCTGAATCGCAAGGTTGAGGAGTTTACGATAAAGTAATAAAAATATACATAATTGTTCCATTTACATATCGACCGTCGAGAACATGAAAGATATTGAGTACCCATAGGGTCAATAGGAGGAGAGGGACGTTATGGACACAGAGCAATTGCGAGCGGATTTTAGATATTGTGAAACAATCATCAAAAAACATTCCAAAAGCTTTTATTATGCTTTTTCGCAACTTCCGCCCAAAAAAGCCAATGCCGTCTATGCCATTTATGCTTTTTGCAGAATTGCAGACGATTGTGCAGATTCAAATCAACCACAGGCGGAAAAGCTCGAGTCGCTGCAACGATTGAAAAAAGAGCTCGATTTATTCAGGGATGGGGCAGAGGTGGATCATCCCCTATGGCGTACGCTCAGGCGAGTCTTTACTGATTATGAGATGGATATTCAACCATTCTACGACCAGTTAAATGGACAATGGATGGATATGAATTTTTCCATTCCAAAAACCATGCATGAGCTTGAGATCTACAGTTATTATGTTGCTGGCTCGGTAGGGTTGATGCTATTGCCTGTCCTCGCTTCCAACGCTTCTGGCGATTTGCGTTCATCGGCAATTGAGCTTGGCATTGCCATGCAAATCACGAATATCCTGCGTGACGTCGGCGAAGATCTTCATAAGAAGCAACGGATTTACTTGCCCGAAGAAGAAATGGAGCGTTTCCGATATTCGAAGGCGGATTTACGTCAAGGTCTCATTAACGAAAGTTTTGTTAATCTGTGGGAGAGTCTAGCTAAGCATGCGGAATCCTTATACGACGGTTTCGATCGGAGCATAAATCTCTTTGACGCTGACAGCAGGCTGCCTCTCTCTCTTTCTGTAGCCGTATACAAAGGCATACTGGATGCTGTCAGAGGCAGCAATTATGATTGTTTCTCCAAGCGCAACTATGTATCGAAGGAGAAAATGATAAATATTAGCGCTACCATTGAAAATCGCTCCCAAATTGTCTGAAAGGTGTTGGATAAATTGACGAATAAGAAGAGTGTATTGATTATCGGCGGCGGGCTTGGCGGCCTATCCGCTGCCATATCCTTGAGACAAAGCGGCTATAGCGTTTCTTTATATGAACAAAACAATCATATTGGAGGTAAACTGAATCGCCTGGAGCAAGATGGCTTCGGTTTTGATCTGGGGCCTTCCATTCTGACGATGCCGCAAATCTTTGAAAAATTGTTTACTGCAAGCGGTAAAAAGATGGCTGATTACGTCCCGATCGTAAAGCTGAACCATCAGTGGCGATCCTTTTTTCCGAATGGCAATACTATCGATCTCTATGAAGATATCGAAGAGATGAAAGCGAAAAATATCTCCCTGAATGAACAGGATATGTCCGAGTACAAGAACCTGCTCCAATATTCCAAGAAGCTGTACGAAATGACGGAGCAGGGATACTTTAAACATGGGGCTGACAATACCAAAGATATCGCGCGATATAATGGCGTGTTCAATGCTTTGAAGAACTTTGATTTATTTTCCACGGTACATAAGTCGATTGCGAAACGAATAAGCAATCGAGATCTGCGAGACATGCTCTCCTATTTTATCAAATACGTCGGTTCGTCTCCTTATGATGCGCCAGCCGTACTGAACATGATGATCTACATGCAGCATGAGCAGGGCCTATGGTATGTCCCTGGCGGAATGCACCTGCTTGCCCGCGGATTGGTGAAGCTGGCAGAGGAAATAGGGGTATCGATTCATACGGGCAAACGAATTGTTGGGCTTCAAAAGAAGGATGGGCAGATTACAGGGGGCACTTTAGAAGACGGGACGGAACTGTCGGCAGACTACTACATTTCCAATATGGAGGTGATCCCGTTCTATGAACATCTGCTCCAGGAAGAGAAGCCTTTTATCCATCAATTGAAAAAGAAATATGAACCGGCAAGTTCAGGGCTTGTCATGCACCTCGGCGTGAAGAAAACGTACCCTCAGCTCGCTCATCACAATTTTTTCTTTGCAGAAAATATGAAGCGGCAAATGAATAACATATTTCACCGCCATGAGCTGCCGGATGACCCGGTCATCTATCTGGTGAATGTGAATAAAACAGACCCTGCGCAGGCACGCGAAGGATATGAAAATTTAAAAGTATTGCCCCATATCCCCTATATCCAGGATCAACCCCTTACACAGCAAGACTACGATCGTTTTGCTGAATTGGTGCTGATGAAATTAGAAAGAATGGGACTGGATGGCTTGCGCGATAACATTGTGACTAAAGATGTATGGACACCGGAAGATATTAAACGAATCTATGGTTCCGACCGGGGGGCCATTTATGGCACATTATCCGATCGCAAAAGAAATAAAGGGTTCAAGCATCCCAAGCAGAGCACGCGCTATGACAACCTTTATTTTGTCGGCGGAACGGTAAACCCGGGAGGCGGCATGCCTATGGTGACATTAAGCGGTCAACAGGTACGGGACAAAATCGTGCAAAGGGATGCGAACCATGGGTGATCAGGAACGTATTGAGCCACGTGCGTTATTGGAAAAGCAACAAGAGGATATTCTTCAATGTCCATTTCCTACGGTGAAAGAGCGCACGAATACGCTTCTGCGGCTGAAACAGATGCTTATCGATCATGAAGCGGCATTTATCGAAGCGCTTGTTTCCGATATGAGAAGACCTGCATTTGAAGCTTTCTCCTTCGAAATTGCACTTCTGTTGAATGAGATCGAGTACGTATGCAGGTCTTTGAAACGATGGGCAAGATTCGAGCGTTCCTATCAGTTCAAATTCGGCTATATAGAAGCGCTTCGCACAAAGCGAAGTCCGTACGGCAGCGTTCTCATCATCAGCCCATGGAATTATCCGCTGCAGCTCGCATTGATGCCGGCCATTAGCGCGCTTGCAGCAGGAAACCGATGCGTGATCAAACCATCGGAATACGCACCCGCAACAAGCGAGCTGCTGCATAAGGTTGTCAGCCAAACGTTTCCCCCGGAATTAGTATCCGTTATAACTGGAGATAGGCAACTTGCCAAGCAATTGACAACGCTGCCATGGGATCTCGTGTTTTTTACAGGGAGCCAAGAGACAGGAAAGGCCGTATCGCAGCAGGCTGCCGAGCAGCTTACCCCCGTCATATTGGAGCTCGGCGGGAAGAACGCCTGTATTTTGGATGAAACGGGGTTTTCCCCCGAAACCATTCGGGAAATCGTCTGGGGTAAATTTCTCAATGCGGGGCAAACCTGCATTGCGCCAGACACGCTATTCGTGCATGAATCGGTGTATGAAAGAACGCTATCCGAAATTTCTGCCGCTTTACTGGCATTTTACGGTGAGTTCCCCAACGATAGCAAGGACTACGCCAGGATTTGTCATGATCGGCACTTTCAAAAACTACTGCATGTTATCGCGCAGGGCAAAGTTCTGTATGGAGGCACTTATAATGCGGATGATTTATTCATCGCCCCGACCGTGTTAACAGATATACAACCTGGGAGCTCCATTATGCAGGAGGAGATTTTTGGCCCTGTATTGCCTGTTATTCCTTATACCGATCTGAAATCCCTATTAGATCAAAAGGTGATCCAGCGTGATGCATTGGTCGCATATGTGTTTAGCAAGAACAAGCAACACATTGAATGGATGAAAAACTACATGCGATCTACGACCGTCAGTGTGAATCAAGTCATCCACCATGGCGCCAATCCCCGAGTTGCTTTTGGCGGCGTGGGGCGCAGCGGACATGGCAGCTATCACGGCAAAGCGGGATTTCTAAGTTTCAGTTATGAGAAGACGGATTACAACGCGTATCGCTACTTGCATGTGTCCGATAAATTTCCACCCTATTCAGATCAAGACATGCGCATTGTGCGCAAATTTAGAAAATGGCTGTTGTAAGGGAACAATGAAATCGTCTAGGAGGATTGCCGTGCCCCCAATATCTTTTCCTATCTTTTGGACTGTTAGCATTGACATATTCGCTTGGGCTTTTTTTCATATCGTCGTTTCCGTCTTTTGCTTGAAGCTTCCGTTGGCCTATTTTCTGAAAGACAGTGTCTGGTATCGGCTTTTCGCATGGGAGAAATCAGGAAAGTTATGGCAGAAGCTATTGCTCGTAAAAAGATGGAAAGGGCGTCTGATAGACGGGACAGCGATTCTGAAAAAAGGGTATGGCAAGAAGAAATTGCATGGCACCCGCGTAAGCGACTTGAAAGTATTCGCCGCGGAAACCAAGCGCGCGGAGCTGACTCACTGGTTGTCTATAGTGCCAGCACCGTTATTTTTCATATGGAACCCTATCTGGGCGGGTTGGGTTATGATCCTGTATGCTGGTATGTTCAATTTGCCGTTCATCATTGTGCAGAGATATAATCGCGGGCGAATCGAGGCCATTACATCAGGGGCGAATAAAACGGGAGCGGGGTCATTCTCATGAGCAAAAAGGTCATTGTTATTGGCGCAGGCGTCGCAGGGCTTGCCAGCGCCATAAGACTGCAGCATGCTGGATACAAGGTCGAAATCTATGAGAAAGGACCATTGCCGGGCGGGAAAATGAACCGGATTGAAACGGGCGGTTACAAATTTGATCTGGGACCAACGATCGTCATGATGCCGGAGTTGTACAGAGAAATTTTTGAACTGTGCGGACGTAATGCCGATGACTATATTCCCATGGAGAGATTAGACCCGATGTACCGGGTGTATTATAAGGATATCCCCAATGAACCATTCGATATTTCCTCCGATCTTGTGGAATTGACGAAGACGATCGAAAAAATCAGCGAAGAGGATATGGAGGGCTTCTTTCTCTATCTGCATGAAATTTATAAACGATTTATGGTCGCCAAGCACAACATTATCCAGAGACCCTTCCGTAAATTCAGAGATTTCTATAACTTCTCCATGCTGAAGAAAGCATTGAAACTGAAGACGTTCGACACGGCAGATCGTTTTATGAGCAAATATATGAAGAATGAACGGCTAAAGCAGATGATTAGCTTTCAGACCTTGTACATTGGCATTTCCCCTTTTAAAAGCCCGTCGTTTTATACCATGATTCCCATGATACAATTTATGTATGGTGTTTGGTTTATTAAAGGCGGTATGTTTACCATGGCTCATGCGATGGAGAAGCTCTTCAAAGAACTGGGCGGGACTATCCACTATAACAAAAATGTGCAGGAAATAGACATACAGAACGGTAAAGCAAGAGGCATCCTTGTAGACGGGGAGAAAGTCCCGGCGGATTTCGTGGTATGCAATGCAGACTTCCCGTACGCCATCAAAAATTTGGTGAAAGACCGGGCGGCAAAAGGGAGATTCACGGATAAAAAAATCGATAAAATGAAATACTCCTGTTCTTGTTTTCTTCTATATTTGGGTATGAATAGAAAATACGAGGAAATCGAGCACGTTCATAATTTTATTTTTACGGAGGATTTGAAAAAAAACCTGGATGACATTTTTGCGGGGAATAAACTGACCAATGGGTCGTTTTATGTCTATATCGCATCCAAAATGGATCCTTCGCTTGCCCCCGAAGGAAAAGACGGTTTATACATCCTGATGCCGGTTTCCCATGTAGCTTCAGCTAATTATGAATGGAATGAGGAAACGATTCAGGATTACCGAACCTATATATTAAACACATTAATGAAGATTCGTGGTTTTGAACAAATAGAACAGGAGATCGTCACAGAAACATGCATCACGCCGCGCGACTTCGAATCAAAGTTTAATGCCTTTAATGGCTCTACTTTCGGTCTGATGCCGATCTTGTCTCAGAGCAATCATATGCGACCGCAGAGCAAGGCCAAGGATTGCGACAATCTGTACTTTACTGGCAGCAGCACGCATCCGGGAGCGGGTGTTCCCATTGTGCTATTATCGGCTAGAATTGCCGCACAGGAACTGATTCAGGATGATCAAGGAATTGTATTCGATTATAGCGGGAAGTGAAGCAGCATGAATGCAATTCATTTACCTTGAGGAGGAAATGGCTATGACCGTTTCAGAAGAAATCAATCTTATCATTGGTTCACTGGCTCTTCTAGTGGGACTTTTGATGTTCTGGACGTTTCCCATTATCAAGACAACAGAGAAAAACGGTCAACTGTTCCCGCTGCTGTCCATCATCATTCCTGCCCGAAACGAGGCAGGCCGGATTTCCCCGTTGCTGCGTTCATTGCAAGAGCAGCATTACCAGTCATTCGAGGTTCTGATTGTTGACGATCATTCGACAGACCAGACTGCGAATATTGCCAGAAGTTTTGGTGCCAAGGTTCTACAGAACAAAGCCGTAGATTCAGGATCAGGCAAATCTACGGCCTGTTGGCATGGAGCTCAGCACGCGAAAGGGCAATGGCTTCTGTTCTTGGATGCAGATACTTCTTTCACGGATGCTGACAGCCTATTTAAGATACTGGGGTTCTATCATCGAAAAGGCGCTAGGGGGATTTTATCCCTGCAGCCCTATCATACCGTGCATCGATTATATGAGAATCTATCGGCCATTTTTAACGTAATTGTGTTTGTCGGCATGAATGTATTTACAATCTGGGGGTCAGCTTTTAAAGCGGCAGGCTCTTTTGGTCCGAGTATCGTGTGCAATAAAAAGGATTATTTCTTGGCAGGGGGGCATCACAAAATCCTGGGCGCCGTGATGGATGATCTGGCACTGGGGCAGGCCTTCATGGATAATAACCTTCCTGTCTATTGTATGGGCGGGAGCGGAGTGATCACTTTCCGCATGTACCCGGAAGGTCTCAAAAGTCTTGTCGAAGGATGGTGCAAAAGCTTTGCCGTCGGTTCAAAATCCACCCATCCGGTCGTGATGGCAATGATCATCCTTTGGATTACCGGCGGTTTTATGAGTACTGCAGCCCTCATTTCCTCCATTATGGTATTCAATATAAGTGGCATGGCGTCCAGTGGTCTGTTATACGCGGCGTATGCTTTACAGACGTTGCGATTGGCACGCAGATGCGGCAATTTCAATCGATGGATATTCTTATTCTATCCGTTATTGTTTTTATTTTTCTCGGCCATACACCTATATTCCCTATTCCGGGCACATGTTCTGCATTCGGTAAGCTGGAAAGGTCGTAAAATAGATGTGTAAGGTTCTCGACTAAAATCCGGAAATAATCACAAAATATATAAAAAGGCGATGGGCATATCTCAATGCATGTACATACTCGATCCTTTTTATAACGGTGAATAGCAGGAGGAAGCGATGAACTTACAAAGTGGAACATACTACTGGCCGACTACATATCTCGATGCTCCTTCATACCCCGCTTTAAAGGGAAACCTGCAATGTGACGTCTTAATTGTAGGTGGAGGGAGCTCCGCCGCACAATGTGCGTATTATCTGGCTGATTCTGACCTTGATGTCGTTGTTATTGAAAAGGGTAAAATTGGACATGGCAGTACAAAATCGAATACTGCGCTGATTCAATATTCCGGGGAAAAAATGTTCACCGATTTAATTCATACCTTTGGTGAGGACTACATTGGCCGTCATCTGCAATTATTACGACAAGCAGTAAATGAAATTGAAATGGCTGCAAATGCGGTGGATATCGATTGCGAATTTACAAGAAGAGATACTTTATATGCGGCCAGTTGCCAAGAAGATATCATCCGGTTGCAGAAGGAGTATGAGTTATTAAAAAAGCATGGGTTTGAACTTTCATTTTGGACAAAAGAGGATATTGAACGTAATTACCCTTTTTCCAGAGATGCTGCCATTTATTCTTATGATGATGGAGAACTTAACCCTTATAAGTTCACTCATGCTTTGTTTGACTATGCGGCTAAGAAAAATATTCATATATTTGAAAATACTGAAATGAATGGACATCATTATGATGCAGAGACAGACTGCATGAAGATTTCTATAAAAAAGGGATATTCCATTACAGCACGCAAGGTTATTTTTGCTGCAGGTTATGAAGGTATGGACATCAGGAAGGAGAAAATGGTTTCCTTTGTGAGTACCTACACCGTAACAACAAATCCAGTGGATGATTTCTCCACTTGGTATAACCGTACACTGCTATGGGAGACCGCTCGTCCCTATTTATTTATGCGTACAACGGCAGATAACCGCATCATTATCGGCGGTTTAGATGACAATACGACCCATCCGGAGGATCGGGACAGCAAGTTAATGCATAGGAAGGAAAAGCTAATCGAGGAATTTCATAAGCTGTTTCCTGATATCAACGTAGAACCCGAATACTACCTGGCCTCTTTTTACGGCGGATCAGTGGACGGTCTTCCTATCATTGGCGTTTATGATCAGTATCCTTGCTGCTACTTCCTATTTGCATTTGGCGACAACGGCACTGTATACAGCCAACTCTTATCAAAACTGATTAGAGATCATATTGTCACAGGCAGTAGTCCTGATTTCGAACTCTATTTGCCAGATCGTCCGGTGCTGTCCGTATCATCAAAGAGAGAGGAAGTATCCAAATGAGAGTAAGAGTCATTGGCAGATGGGGCGCATTTCCAAGAGCTGGTGAAGCGACTTCAGGCTATTTGTTAGAAGTAGGAAGTCACAAAATTTTACTCGATTGTGGAAGCGGTGTGTTGGCAGCTTTACAGAAATTTATTGAGCTAAGAGACCTAACATCTGTATTTCTATCTCATCGTCATTATGATCATATGGCAGACTTAGGTTGCCTTCAATACGCATGTTTAATTGATATGGATCTACAACGTCGAGATACGCCGCTGAGGCTCCTAACTTCGGAGGAAGTTGAAGGAGAATGGTCAATTCCTGTTATGAAGGGCACGCAGGAAATTGGAGTTAATGAAAGTGCTAGGGTAACATTGGAGGATGGCGTAAAGGTAACTTTCTTCCGAACCAATCATGATGGTTATTGTTTAGGAGTAAGGATTGAATTTGAAGGGAGAGTATTAGCCTATACGGCTGATACTCGCTACGATGAGACGCTTGTACCTTATCTGAAAGACGCGGATCTCCTTATTACGGAATCTTCTTTTTATGCAGACTTCCATGCAGCTCAGTATGGCCATATGAATTCATATGAAGCAGGGAAGTTAGCATCGAAGGCAAATGTAAAGAAGTTGCTGTTATCGCATTTGCCCCATTTTGGTAATACGCAGTTATTGAAGGAAGAAGCCGCGGTTATGTTTAATGGTGAGATACTTTTAGCAGAGTTCGGTTTGCAAGTGGTCATATAACGCCAAGATGTTGCACCTAGTAGGAGATTATAGATATGGCTTTCGGAGTATCCAGACATGAACTGAATGAATGGAAGCGCAAATGCTCAGAAGGGGAAATTGCCTTTTTAACGCATTATTGGGTAGAACCTCGCTATCCAGAAGTGAAGACGATCACTAAGGTGGGCTGTTGTGATTTGGAACGATTGAAGGCATGGTGCTCGGCGAATGGGTTAAATCCAGCTTACATACATCTACGTGATGAATATCCACATTACGATCTAATAGGGAACAAGCAGATTGAAATTTTAAAGAGAGAAAATTTGACTGATCATCTGCTTAGATTCAAGCTATATTGAAAGGGATCTGCGACTGCTGCAGATCCCTTTCAATGTTAGAGGCATTTCCTCTAGCTCAATGCTAGTACCAACACATCGTAAGGAGCGATGTCCAGCTCTCCGACGCCAAGCTGTTTGCCTGCCAACATGTCGTCCATCTCTCGCAATAGATGTGCTCTGACTGGCTTGTCAGAGAAGTTCAAGAGGAAAGCAAAACGGCGATTCTGCTTCACACGAATGGCAACCTCCACCTCAGGGGGCAGCTCCGCCCAACCCGTTGTTGCGGGTGCAAGCCCCAGGCGGTGAATCAAGGCATCGGCGACTTCGCGACTGAACGCGGCTCCATAATAATAAGCCTCTCCGCTGCCATAGGCGTTTCGGGTAAGCGCTGGTTTCCCCGCATAATAATCTCCGTCAAATACGGCTAGTGTCTGGACGCTGTCGTTCTCTGGCAACAGAATGTCATTGAACAGGCGCGCTGGTGTAGGCGCTTCGTCGGCGCCATCGATCCATCGCATGTTCGGCGTGGATGCCTCGTTCAGGACAAGTGTAAAATCTTCCACCGTCACCCCGCACAAGTCAGCGACGAGGCCTGGAAATGGTGTCATTCGGCAATGGCCGCGCTGATCCTTATAGCCGCTGCGAGCTCCGAAAAGCAGCTTGCCTCCCCCCGCTACGTACTGTTTAAGCAGCTCCGCTGTTTCCTCCGACATAATGGCTGGGTGCGGATAGATCAACACTTTGTAACGAGTTAGGTCATGCAAGGTCGTCTTATTCTGCACATACAAATAGTCATATGGAATATGGCTGAACTGAAGGGCTTTGCTCCAGCTGTATTCACTCTCTCTGGTTAGAGGACCGTGCCAGACGTCGAATTCTCCGTCCCACTCGTTGTCATAATCGTGCAAGATCGCTACGTCCGCAGCAAAACGAGATCCAGCAATGATTTCTCCGATCTTCCCTAATTCCATACTAATCTTCGCTGCTTCGGTGACCCTTCGATTAGGTCGGTTATGGTAATCGTTGATGCCATGCCAATAAATTTCAGTTCCGAATGTGGCGGTGCGCCATCTAAAAAATAGCACCATATCCGCTCCATGAGCGACAGATTGATACGTCCACAATCGCATTTGGCCTGGCTTCGGCGCAGATTGGGCAAGCAAATTCACCCAACCGCCAGGGCCCGATTGCTGTTCCATAATGCAGAAGGTTGGTGAGGCTGAACGAACCTTGGCCAGTTGGTTGGAATAGCTGCGGTCCATGAGCGGATTCTCGCGATCCGCATCGTTCCAGATCGTGGAGAAGTTTGGATACGAGTCGTATGAGAAGAAATCCAACAATTCATCGGTCATAGCATGACTGTCCAAATGTCCAAACATGCCGTTGGTTGTAATCCATTGCTGGGGCGCAAGCCTCCGCAGGATGTCTACCTGCAGACGGGCAAAGGAAATGACATTGTCGGAGATGAACCGTTTTTCATCCAAGGCTTGGTGAGGGTTAGCGGATTTGCTTGGCGCAGGGCGAGACAAATGAACTTGCTCCCAGTCGGAATAACTCTGGTTCCAGAACACGGTCCCCCATGTCTGATTCAATACATCCAAGGAACCGTATTTCTCGCGTAGCCAAATCCGAAATGCAGCATGATCAGCTTGAGAGTAAAATACATTGACCTCGCAGTTTAGCTCGTTATCGATCTGCCAGCCTGCGACTCCAGGGTAGTTGGCATAATGTTTGGCCATCGCTTCTGTAATTTTGGCGCAATATTGTCGGTACACAGGACTGCTGTAGTTGTAGTGACGTCTTACCCCGTGTTGATACTGCACGCCATCGAAGCTGACATTCAGAATTTCAGGGTATTGATAGGTCATCCATGCAGGCGGTGTGGCGGTGGGGGTGCCGAGAATGACTTTTAGTCCGTGCGCATGAGCAAGGTCTATCGCCCGATCGAACAAATCAAAAGTGAAAACACCTTCTTCTGGTTCAAAAAAATTCCATGCAAACTCACCCATTCGTATGATGGTGAAGCCTAACTCTTGCATCCGTCTGTAATCGTCAGCCCACATGTGCTCGGGCCACTGTTCGGGGTAGTAGCAGACGCCTAGATCAAATTGCTCGCCTGGAATCGTTTTATCCATGATGTGGACAACCTCTTTTCAAGTCATATATTAGTTTCTTGCTAAAATAATACCTTTATATCCTCATTATATTTATTTATAATAGGAAGTTAAATAACATCATTTTGCTCCATGTATTAGATTTTTGCGTTTTGGAGGCGTTATGAAAATTCATTATGTATTACCGGAACCGCTTTACAAACACTACACGGTTTATCCCGATATGATTGGCCAATACACCAATTCTCCTGATCATCAGGAGAGGAGGTTTCAAGGCCAGCTGCAAGAAGCGAATTTACATATTGTATTAAGCGGGAAAGGGTATGTGATCGATAACGGAAGGGAAGTCTGTCTGGAAGCGGGGCAGGGGTTCTATTACGGGCCAGGTCTAGAGCAGGAATATCGAACAGATCCGCAGGAGCCATGGGAGGTATTTTGGGTACATTTCGGAGGCGAGGGGCTCAGCAGACTATTGAGCGGTCAAGGCGCTGCTTCTGTTTGGTTATTCTCCTTTGGTGATTTGCCCAAGCTGAAACAACTAGCGGCAGGCTTGCTAGAGCTGGCATCTCCGTACGATCGGAACGAGGTGCAATTGGCGGTGAGGCTGTATGAGCTGCTCGCTGAGCTCGCCTTACGTGCTGAGACGCTAGGAACAGCGACGACGCTAGACAAGCGTGCGCGGATGAGGGAGGTTGCGGAATATATCCGCAACCATTGTACAGAGCTGCTGACACTGCCCCAGATGGCCGAACAGGCATGCTTCAGTACGTATTATTTTAGTCGGATGTTTCACGAAGTGATGGGGAGGACCCCGATGGAATGGCTGTTTGAATGCCGTCTTGTTGTCGCCAAGGAACGGCTGATCTCAACCGATTGGACGATTAAGCAAGTGGCAGAGGATGTCGGTTTTTCCCAAAGTAGTTACTTCATTGCGCGCTTTCGGGAGCACACAGGACTGACACCGCAGGAATATCGACGCTGGTACAAGGGGTAACAAAAGAGGACTTCAACTTCAGCGAATTGCATGCGATACGGCTGGCCAGACTCGGTCGTTACAATGAAGATCAAATAAATTCATATAAAAAACTAAATTATTTATAGAGGGATCTCCTACAAAATTGTCTATAATTTTAGACATACGTCTTTCTTTCAGGAGGAGACCATCCTATGGTCATGAAAAAATATTTGCAAGCGGCCAGCAGCATTTTATCCAACGAAAATGGCATGCCACCGTATTCACCGCCAGCTCTGTTAGAAGCTCTGCAGTTTTTGGAAGATGAACTAACCAACAGAGGATTTGTTTTTCGAGCAGAGACTACTTCTACATCTCAAGGGACACTTAAGTTAACCGTAACGGATACAAAGGGTAACGGAATGATCGCGCAAGTCAAGCTGTTTCCAATGCTCGCGGGTGAAACAATGGAAACCATCTCGCAGCCAAACAATAGAATCGATTTCATCCGTGAATATTCGTTGCCGGGCGGGACCGTTACTTTGCCCATTCCAAGCGCTCGATATGTGCTCGAAGTTTCCAAAGGCCCATCTTACAAGATTGTGAAGAAAGAAATTACAATTAACGCTGATGAGGAGCTCACTTGCCAAATTTGCCTTCCACAAATGGCGGATTGGCGCGGAGCAGGCTGGTACGCTGGGGATTTGCATCATCATAGCGTCTACTCAAGTCCTCTTCACGGTGGCACGGATGACGTCATTGAATCGCCGCAACAAGTCGCATTTTCTATGGAAGCCGCAGGGCTTGCTTATGGTGCGTTAAGCGATCATCACAATATTAAAAACCATCAACAGTGGCTCGCTACAGCTACAGACACATTTTTACCCATTGTATCGAAAGAGATATCCACGACCAATGGACATGTCCTGTCATTAGGTGTTCATACAGACGTTATTTACAAAATACCGAAACAAGAAGAGCGCACAGAACAATATTTACGGCAAGAACACATTCGTACTTCGGATGAGATCAGAGCTTCCGGAGGTCTTCCGCAGATTAACCATCCGTGTGACAGAAATCCTGCGATTTCACTAGATCCGAAGTTTACAGATATGATCGAAATTTTTGATACGATTGAAATATGGAATGGCTCCAACCCGATGATCCCAGGTACGCCTAATTATGACGCTTTTAATCTCTGGCTGTCGTTACTTGAAGAAGGGCGTTTTGTTGCAGCGACTAGTGGCAGTGATACGCACAATATTTGGGTTGATGACTTTCACGGACTACTCGAAAAATTTTCTTGGATCGTCACGTATGGCAGTCCATTCATTGACTCACTTCCAGTTGAGAGACAGGATGTCCTGCGCTATCTCATGCAAGTGCTTCAAGAAACAACGCCAATCATGGAGGAGTGGGCAGAAAATCGCTTAGGTAGCGGTTGCGTGCAAACGTATATCCAAGTAGAGCAGGCATTGACGGTAGAATCGATTTTGGATTCGCTGCGCAAAGGGCATAGCTTTTTGACGAGCGGACCGTTGCTTAAGGTGTCTTTGGAGGGAAAAGGCCCTGGGGAAACGCTTGTGGCCGAAAAAACGACGGTTAGCGCCAATGTTACGCTAATATCCAACGTTCCACTGGAAAGACTTTGCTTATACACGAATGGCCGGCAAAAAACGTACATCCCGCTTACGAATCGACTTGTTGACTCAGAAAGTGAAGCGCAAGGCGCCGAATCTGTCTATGATTATAGTTTGCAACTGCGGGACATTGCTGTGAATCAAGTGAAATGGATTGTGGTAACCGTTGAAAAAGGCAGAGAAATCAGAGCGATTAGCAACCCTATCTTTATTGAATCAGCAAACAGCTGAAGGAGGCAGCGCCTGGATACCCACTCCGGTTAGGTGCGACGATTAAACGAATGCTATGAATCAATTTGACAAAGACAAACAAAAGAAGCGGGATCCTCGATCCCAGCTTCTTTTATTTTCGCTGCTAGTATTTGTTCAGATAATTAATTTGCCATGAGACTCCGAAGCGGTCATTCAGCCAACCGAACTTTTTACTGAAACCATAATTACCCAATGGCATAAGAGCTTGTCCACCGTCTATAAGCTTCCCATAAAGCTCATCAATTTCTTCCTCAGTATTGCAAACAACATAAATCGAGTGCGAAGGTGTAAAGGAAAAGGCATGTTTAACAGGACTGTCAATACACATAAACTCCTGCCCTTTTAATGTGAAAATAGCCTGCATGACGGTTCCTTCTTTTCCAGCTTCATTAGCACCATACCGAACAATGCTTGTAATTTCAGAATCCTCAATGAGTGAGGTATAAAAGTTCATCGCTTCTTCTGCCTTGCCCTCTTGGAACATTATGAAAGGGATTACCTTCTCCATGACTAGCTTCCTCCTTTAATACTGACTTTCACGTTTTTAAAATGTCTTCTACTTTTGCTTTCATCGATCGCACTGTTGTTTTCCTATATTGAATACCAAGCCGAATGACCTTCAATTGCTGTCTTCGGGATAGCATGCGAAAGCGTGGCTCTTGCTTTAAAAATTGACGAATAATTGTCCAACTGTTGATTTCAAACCGGTTTGGTTTAAGGTAAGGAACTTCATAAGGCAGTTGTCGTTTTCGAAATCGATTAACCAGATTTCCAAAGTTTGCCGTAATCTTGCTTTCATCAACGAGACAAACAACCCGATTTTTATTGGTATGCTTTTTGAGGAAAGCGAAATGATGATGTCCGTCTTGTACGATATAGCCACCATCTTTCTTGCTCTTTTGCACAATGAGTAATTGCATAAGGTCCTGTGCGACTTTCTTTAACTCTTTTTTACGAGGTGAGGACTTCGTGTTGGAGCTTTCCTGCCTAATCTTACTTAGAGGTATATATTGCACTGTGTATCTCAACGCTACCCCTCCTCAACACCGCTGCTTAATGAAAATGTATTCCAAGTTATTACAGTGTATGAATGGTAGCGTATTGGAGGTGCAATAATTCCTTATTTATTACCGAGTTGTTCCCCCAAACCGATTAGTCCTTATGTGTACAAATGTATTACCAGATCATCTTCATATGTATTCTATCAAGAATTACCTTACTCCTTCACATAATGCCGAGTATTCAACGAATCCGCATACTTCTTCGGCGACATTCCTTCCGTTTTCTTGAACAGCTTGCTGAAGTAGAAGAGATCGCCGATCCCGACTTGATCGGCGATCTCTTCGATCGTGAACTTGTTCAGTCGAAGCAAACGTTTCGCTTCCTCCATCCGAAGACGCAAGAGGTACTGCGATACGGATTGGCCTGTCGCCTGTTTGAATAAGGTGCCGAAATATTTAGGCGTCAACTTGGCCCTCGCGGCTAACACAGGCAAGTCGACTTTTTTCTTATACTGCTGTTGCAGGAATTGAATGGCATCCAACATCAGATCGGCATGGGTATGTTCAATCCATATGCCTTCTTTCGTTGTCAGCTCCTGATGGACGAGCCCCAGTAATCGCAGGATGGAAGATTTCAACCAGATTTGCGCGTCGGCCCTTGATTCATGAAAATGAAAGGTTAATTCTCTGAAAACTTCATGAAACGGATGAATACGGCTAGGCGTCATGTGCTCCGGAATATCCAAATCGACGAGTTCTACATTCGGCCTTGCTTGCAAGGATTTTGCGTCGGGGACCCCCTCGGTTTGCTTCTGACCTAGATAGACGGAATACGGTGAGAAGTCTGCTGCTTCGCCTAGGAACACATAGTCAAAGTGGACAGCAAAGCAATGCATCGGCTCTTTGTCGGATACGATCATTTCGTTTAGTTTGTGCGGACGAATATACAATAAGGCGCCAGGTGCCATCGTGTATTCGTTGCTTTCGATTCGAAGACAGCCTGAACCGCTAACGACATAGATAAATTCGTAGTCATAAATATACCGTTCTGGAACCATCGCTCCCTGAGGAATCACGATTTCGTGGACGTATCTCACGTAAGGAGATAACGTGTTATAGTCGATCCGAGATGCGGTTGCCATTCCTATCACTCCTAAGTATCGTTCGCTTATATACGAATCATACCAACTTTTTAAAGAGATGCATCCTATTTTTAAAAATATATTTACATTCGACTTTTTTACAAAAAGTCTCGAACTCTCTTCATTCTTTCCTGCTTTGTCCCCTTGTAGAATGGGATCATACCATCACCAAGGAGGAAACAAACAATGAATATTAACACACTAATCACGGACGAGCACATCTCATTTTATCGCGAAAATGGCTTCGTCAAAGTCGAGAATATGCTGACTGGGGAGGAGCTGGAACAGCTCCGCGACTATCTGGAGGAAGCCATGCATACGGAGAGTAGCCGCTCCGTACAAACCGATAAGCAAGGCGGATTATATTATCGGGTATTAAATCAGAAAGTAAATACCTGGAGAGATCATGCTGGCATGGGCAAATTCAGCTTTCATGAAAGATTCGCCCAATCTGCGTTGGCTTTGACAGGATCGGAAGAAATTCGCTTTTTCCATGACCATGGACTTTGGAAAATGCCTAACGATTCCAAGCCGACCCCATGGCACCAGGATACGCCCTACTGGCCGATTAATGAAGCCGAGAAGGGGATGATGTCCATCTGGATCGCCCTGGACGATGTGAACGAGCAAAACGGATGCATGGCGTTTGTACCCAAGTCGCATAAAGTTGGCAAATTAACGAGCATCGACTTAGCGAATCCGCAAAATATTTTCGATTATGTGGAAGGCGGACAATTGAACGATCAGAAGCCTGTTGTTGTCCCGCTTAAGGCGGGCAGCTGCACATTCCACAATGGCTTAACATTTCACTACGCCCATGCGAACGTGACCGACCGTCCGAGAAGAGCTTTGGCCATCATCTACATGCCAGATGGGATTACCTATAGCGGCAAGGCCCACGTCATAACGGACGAGTTGGGTCTGGAGAAAGACCAAGCGCTGAAAGGACCTTTGTTTCCGTTATTGGCGAAGCGTAATACTTAGCTCAACCCCAATTTGAATGGTATAGGATAAAAAACCCTCCGATTCACACTTGATGTGAGGTAGGAGGGTGATTTCAAAGCTTTATTTTTCTAAATCCGACTAAATCTATCAAACAAATTTGGAATATCGGCATTCAATAAAATTTATAGTATAACACACGATTAAAACTAAAAGCTATACTAATTTCATAAAAAGTGCTTGATAAAATCTTCCAAGTGGGTTAATCTTCTAATTGTTGGAAAACAAATTTAAAAGAAAGCAAGGAGTGGAACGAATGGAAATGATGAGCATGAAAATGATGATGGCGATGTGTATGGAAGAAATGATGTGTAAAATGAACAACATGAAAATGATGATGGATTGCATGCAAGGTATGGAGAAAATGGAAATGATGGATATGGATATGATGATGTCCAAAATGCAATCATGCGATGAAATGATGACGATGATGATGAGTATGATGCGTGAAATGAAACAAACCGCTGTGTAATTGTTGATTCCCGTACCTATCAATCTGCAAATTGATACGTACAGATTGGTGACATTCTGCAGAGCAGGCTTCTGCATGCAAGGCAGTAACAAATAGACATGAACTGATGTCCGGTAGAGCGGAAGACCGCATACGGGATTTTTTTGTTTTTTTATTGATGATAAGCCGAGTTCAACTGTCTGCCAATTTCGACACGTTGTAGTTTTAATCCCCAGACTTCCCCGACCAATTGAGAAGCGATATATTTGTTATCCGTTTCCCGCAGTTGCTTATAGAGCTCCAGCATCTTCGTGTTAACGGCATCGAATTGTTGCCATAGTTGATCTATTTTAATTTCCAACTCGTTTTGTTGATTATATTGTGTAGAGCTAGTCAGTGTCTGTATGATTTCGTTCTGCCATTCAACGTCTCCGATTTGCTTCGCGTAATTCAACAAATCCAGATAATCATCTTTCCAGCGGTTCTCCAGTTTCTCGGTATTAATCATGGCATTTACCTCGTTCCAATGGTTATACCTAGTATTATACTCGGAATTTAGGTAATTGCAACTATAATATCATCCCGCGGCAAATGGAGTTTGCTATCTAATCCGTAATATTCCTCGTGTAATAAGCAATAATGTCCTTGCGTCGAATGATGCCCAGGAATTGGCGGTCCCTTTCGTTGTCCACAACAGGAACGAAGTTCTGATCGGCGGCAAGCGCCAGCATATCCTCCATGTGTGCGTTGATCGCGACACACTCGTTATAGATACGAGTTCGGATGTCTGTGACGGCAATCTCGTTCATGTTAACGAAAGTCAGGTCGGGCGTATACTTCAGCTTCCATAACAAATCTCCTTCTGATAAGGTGCCGACATACTTGCCTTTCTCGTCGATCATTGGAATCGCTGTATAGTGACAGGCTTCCAACCGCTCAATCGCTTCTTGCATCGAAGCGGAGGTCGTCAGGTAGGATACTTTCTCCTTAGGTAATAAAAATGATTTAATTTCCACGTTGTTTCGCTCCTTTTCATCCGCACCTCCCCATATTGAACCATTCACCTGTGCCATGTAAGATAGAAGCATACTGCAGCAAGAGGAAGGTACAGCTATGTGGACATATACGGCAAATTTATTTCGTGATTTATCCCCAAGTGTGAGGCGGTTCATCGCAACCGAAAGCTTATTTGGCATTGGGGCGGGCATTTTCAACCTCATCCTGAATTTACATCTCTTAGAGCTCGGCTTCTCCAAAGGTGATATTGGCCAGATTACATCGCTTGGCGCACTGACCATTGGGCTGCTCAGTTTGCCGGCTGGGTTCGTGATGAAGCGCATTGGGCGCAAAACGATGCTGATCGCAGGCATGCTCCTCGCGTTCTTGTCACTCACACTATTCGGCTTCGCAACGAGCTTTGGGGCGGTTACAGTGGCCCAACTGATCTGGTCGCTTGGCGTTACAGCGATTGTGAATTCTGAAATTCAATTGATTTTCCAATATTGTTCCACCAAAAAAGAAGAGACGAGCGCATACTCGCTGCTGTTCGCGATATTTACCTTATGCACCGGTATCGGAACATGGGTGGGAGGCTATCTGCCGGTTTGGCTGCCTGGGCATACGACGTTGTATCAGTATGCTTTCTTTGTGGCAGGCGCATGCTTAGGGCTCTCGGGCGTGTTACGGGGAGTGCTGCTCCCGGCAACATCGGCAAGAACCACGGTTGTGGAACTAGACGAGGAGAATGTAAAGAAGCAGGTGAAAGTCGAGGATCGCCCAAAGAAAGGGCAATCCATCTATTTCCTGCTCCTGCTGTCGCTGCTCATTTTCAACTCTGGCTTCACGTTTGGGTTGTTAAGTCCATTCCTGAACGTCATTCTGAAGTTCCGCTTTGGCATGGATGATGGGAGCATCTCTGGTTTGCTCGCGTTATCGGGCATTTTCTTCTTTGTCGGCTCGATCGTCATGCCTTATGTGGTCGAGCGATGGGGCAGTCGGAACACATTTCTGTTCCTGTTTCTGTACAACATGGTCGTCGTTGCGCTTATGGCGCTCGCCATGCCGTCGTCTATGTTTGCCATCCTGCTGCTGATTCGGGGCACTGGCTTCACTATGTTGAACAACTTAATGGACAGCGAATGTATGTCGGCGGTTGCAGAAGAAGACCGCAATTTGTTCGCGGGGATGCGGACGGTGTCGCGCAGTATGGGGAACACGATCGCTTCGTTCTGGGCTGGTTATATTTTGGCGGGAAATCATTATTCCTTGCCCTTCCTTCTTACGGCGGCAGCACTTCTGGCGGGGTTCATGGTGTATGCGTGGTTCGTGCAAGGCAAGCTGGACCGGCGGTTGTTGGAGCAGATCTGACAGAGGTTAGATTGATTGATTTTGATTGATGTTATGTGGAGACGTTGAAAATAGAAATTCATTGAGGCAAGCCTGGCGTATGTCCAAGCAATTGCTATGTGGCGAGCATATGTGTATATCGTAATGAAAATTCACTGAGGGGAATGAGTAAATATGAGCGGAGTAGGTCATAGCGCAGGGGCTGTTTTGGTTCTTTTTGTTCTTTTGGTAATCATTCTATCTGCAGCTTGTGTGTGGTAAAAACTGTGCCGTATCACTTAACCAAATAGAAATCCCAAAAGGGCAGCCCTTACTACATCACAGTAGGCCTGCCCTTTTCTCATAAAAGTTCATCACTTCACACCCGTTTACTATACACCCTCATCGCAAAGAAATAGGCTACGAACATAATCCCGACGCACCACGCAAGCGCGACCCATATATCATTGCCCACCGACTGATGGGCCAGCAGTGCACGGATGGCATCCACGATCGAGGTCACTGGCTGATTTTCGGCAAAGATTCGAACGATCCAAGGCATCGACGCGGTCGGCACAAAGGCCGAACTGATAAACGGAAGGAAGATGAGCGGATAGGAAAATGCGCTTGCACCTTCTATCGTTTTGGCGGATAGTCCGGCAATTGCCGCGATCCAAGTTAAGGCCAGTGTGAACAACGCGAGTATGCCTGCTACGGCCAGCCATGGCAGTATGCCTGCGGACGAACGAAAACCCATAATTAGTGCTACGAGAATGATGACGATTACCGATAAAGCATTGGACACCAAGGAGGTCAGCACATGCCCCCAAAGCAAGGCGGAACGTGAAATCGGCATGGAGTGGAACCGCTCGAATATGCCCCGTTGCTTATCCATAAACATGCGGTAAGCCGTATAGGCGATTCCGCTTGCGATCGCCATAAGCAGTATGCCTGGCAGCAAGTAATTTACATAGTTATCCGTTCCAGCTTGAATGGCACCGCCTAGCACATAGACGAACAGGAGCATCATGGCAATTGGCGTGATGCAGACGGTGATGATAGTGTCCATACTGCGGAATATATGGCGCATGGAGCGTCCCAGCATAACGCTGATATCGGTGAAGAAATGATTCTTTGCTGTCTCCATTTATATGGCCTCCTTTTTGCCGATGATGGCGAGGAAGATCTCCTCTAATGTCGGCTGCTTTTCAACATATTCCACCTTTGCGGAGGGGAATAATTGTTTAAGATCAGCGAGCGTGCCGTTGGCAATAATTCGACCCTCGTGCAGGATGGCAATTCGGTCAGCAAGCTGCTCAGCCTCTTCTAAATATTGCGTGGTAAGGAGTACCGTCGTGCCGCCCTTGGCAAGCTCCTTAACAATTTTCCAAACCTCGATGCGCGCCTCGGGGTCAAGTCCAGTCGTCGGCTCGTCGAGGAAAATGATCTGCGGATTACCCACAAGGCTCAAGGCGATGTCGAGTCTGCGGCGCATCCCCCCTGAATACGTAGCCACCTTGCGGTCGGCAGCGTCTGTTAAGCCGAAGCGGTGAAGCAAGTCGTCAGCAACTTGCCGCGGATTGTTGAGATAGCGCAGCTTGGCAATCATGATGAGATTTTCCCGACCCGTTAAAATCTCATCCACCGCGGCGAATTGCCCAGTAAGACTGATCGCTTGGCGCACATTTTCAGGTTTGGAAGCAACATCGAATCCGTTTACGGTTGCGGTACCGCCGTCTTGTTTGAGCAGCGTAGTGAGGATTTTGACAACCGTTGTCTTACCAGCCCCATTAGAGCCGAGGAGGGCGAAAATGCTGCCTTTTTCCACTTCGAAATCCACGCCTTTAAGGACTTGAAGCTGCTTGTAGGATTTTTGCAGGCCAACCACTTTAATTGACGCGTTTTGCATAAACATCCCCTCCTAAAAGTTTTTCGCCAGAAAAAACTGGCATCGAAAGCATGGGCTTATCGTACAGTAACCTTAGACAAATCGGCCCCCATACCTTTAAGTGATGCATAGGTCAACTTATCCATGACTGCGCCATCAAAATTAATGGTTTTGAAGGCACGGTAATACTTATTGGTCAATGAGAAGAATGCCTGGAAAGACACATTTTTGAGTATAGCGCCTTTAAAAGAAACTTCACTTACTGCCGATTTGTCAAACTTAACGCCGATAAAGGTTTGCCCGTCAAAACGAACGCCACTCAGGTCGGAATATTCGAAGTCCACGCCGTCAAAGATACAACCTTCAAAGCTTGTTTTTCTAAGGTCGATTTTGCTAAGTGTGACGTCGGTCAGTTTGGCACCTATGAATTTGGCACCTTCCATCCCGGAAACAGAGAAGTTGGTGCGTACAAGGATCGACTCATTAAAGCTTACATTCGTAAGGTCACTTGCTGTTAGGGTACAGTCCGTCAGATTCGCGCCGTCAAAGTTGGCATCACGTAAATCGCTGGTCTTAAAGGAACTTCCAGTCAAGTCAGCCCCCGCAAAGTCGGCACCGCGTAACGCGCTAGCGTTAAATTGACCTTTATGTGCCTTAACGCCTGCAAAGTCACCCATTGCCAAGTTACTTGCGCTAAAGTTTGTTACCACTTGCCGTTCCAGCGAGCGGGAGAGGTTAGCGACTTCCAGTATCGTTTGCTCGATGTCGCCAATGCTCTCAATGGTCATTTTGAAGGCTGTTTCATCGTCTTTGCCCTCGGCTTTGAGTTCACGATATCGTTCCTGCAAATCGGAATGCAGGTCCGTCTTTAATTCGGTAACGCTTTTTACCCCATCGTATGGCGTGAAAACGCCGTTCACATAGTTCGTTAATTTCTGATTCATCTCATCATCTCTCCTTATAATAAGTTTTCTAGCACGCGCTTCGAATACTCCCAGTTGTTTTTGTTGCGATCATAAGTAACCTTGCCTTTTTCGGTAATCCTAAAATACTTACGGCGTCCGCCTTGTGATTCATCACCCCAGTACCACTCGATATCGCCGTCGGTTTCAAGCCGTCTGACGCTGGAGTACATCGTCGCTTCCTTTAATTCATATTCACCGCTTGAGCGTTCGGAGATCAGTTTGACAATTTCGTAGCCATAGCGGTCTGCTTCGGATAAGAGTCGTAAAATCATCGTATCGGTATGTCCTCGAAGCAAGTCGGATGTAAGTTTGTTCTCGCTCATGTAATCACCTCACACTTATACAATACGACATAGTACTGTTACTGTCAAGGTACTATTTCAAATAAAATACCTTTTCGAAAAAAGGACCCTCATCTCTCAACACTTAGAGATGAAGGTCCTCAATTTAATTATTCGAAGAATTAGTTACTGGAATACCCGTAGTGCGCGATGACCGGTTGAGAGGATGCCATTGATCCTTGTTGTGGATATCCGCTGTATTGGGAATTCTGAGCCTGATAGCCGCCGTAATGAGAAATGACTGGCTGTGAGGCGTTTGAAGAGTAGTTAGGCTGCATGCTGTGCTGGGAATTCTGAGCCTGATAGCCGCCGTAATGAGAAATGACTGGCTGTGAGGCGTTTGAAGAGTAGTTAGGCTGCATGCTGTATTGGGAATTCTGAGCCTGATAGCCGCCGTAATGAGAAATGACTGGCTGTGAGGCGTTTGAAGAGTAGTTAGGCTGCATGCTGTGTTGTAAATTCTGAGCCTGATAGCCGCCGTAGTGAGAAATAACTGGCTGTGAGGCGTTCTGAGAGTTACCATTCATTTGGGATGTATAGTTAGGGTGAATACTATAAGGGGCATTCTGAGCCTGGTAACCACCGTAATGAGAAATGACTGGCTGAGACACGTATTGAGAGGAAGAATTTAATTGAGATGAATGGCTAGGTTGCAAGCTATACGGGGAATTGTGAGCCTGATAGCCACCGTAATGAGAAATGACCGGCTGTGAGGTATTAAGATTAGTGTACCCATTTGAATAGGACGATTGCGGCGCTTGGTTTAGACTTTGCTGTCCATATTGGTTCATTTGTACTGTTCCTCCTAATAATAGTCTTGTTGGCAAAGGGATCTCCCTTGAAGCCTACATTATTATTAGGAATCTGTTTGTTTTTATCCTGTGAATAATTGGTTATGTACTGTCAATGTCGAGTTTGCCGATTTGTTCATCGCTCCACAAATGCTGTACGATTAAATTTCGTCAGAAGCTCCCCGAAACGCTGTTGCTCATCCGTCGACCACTCTTGTAGAAGATCAGCTACAAATTCGGAACGGACTTTCATCGTGTGAGCTAATTCCCGGGAGCCATCCTCGGTAATTTGCAGCGTATAGGCACGGCCGTCTTGGGGATCGGGGATGCGGTACACGTATCCTTTTTGTTCCAAGGCGGCAGCTTGCCGGCTCAGCGTGGAGATATCCAGATGAAATTCTTCGGCTAACGCTTTGACGCCAGCGGAACCGTGTTTCGAGATTTGATGAAGCAGCAGGTAAGCGGAGCGATCCAGCATACCGACTTTCAGATGTGTAGTTGCCGCAAGGAAACGGCGCATGAGTATAGCTAATTCGAGCTCGATCGTCTCGGCAGGATGTTTGGACATAGGGTAACCTCATTTTATAGGCAATTGGCATACTTTACTGCTTGTATCGTAACATACCCCTCATGGTTTGAATATCATTTGAACAGAGGTGGTTATGGATTGACTCTACCCTAATTGGTTGTATAATACAAGTATATAACTAGTCCTAGTTCTTAAGTGGATATCAGGCAATCATAGACGGGAGGGACACGTTATGAAGGCACAAGACATGATGGTACGCCAAGTGTTTAAAGTGAAGGAAGACGATACGGTTCGCGTGGTTATTGAGAAATTTCTCACACATCGCATCAGTGGTTTACCTGTTGTGAATGATCGGAATGAAGTCGTTGCTTACATTAGCGATGGAGATATTATGCGTTACATTGGCAAACATGACGACTATCTATTCGGGACTTATCTTTACACCGCCATTATCAAAGGGGATAACGAAGAGTTTCATGAGCGTGTTTGCAATCTGCTTCCGATGAATGTGATGAAAATCGCGCAGAAGAAGGTTATCGCCGTAGACATTGATGAGGATATCGAGCAAATTGCTGCTATTTTGGGTAAAAAGCGCATCAAAAAACTCCCCGTGCTGAAACGAGGCGTCCTTGCCGGCATTATTAGCAGAGGAGATGTCATTCGGCATGCCTTCCAGTCTCTTTTGTGAAAAAAGGGATGCTCCGCACTTATAATAGGCCTCTATTCCAGGCTCACTCTTCGCAAGAGTGGTCTGGGTAGGGGCTTTCTCTTTTTTAACTAAAATCAACCATGTACCAGGTAAATGTGGAGTGATATACTATTTTCACAGTTTAACTATTAGATAGTGAAAGGAGCGTGCGGCATGTTGGAACGGCTCAATCATAGATTCTTAATTTTTCCCTTGATCATTGTCATTAAAATCTATGTGGCGTGGATGATTTTATTCGAAACGGGACCATCGGCTCGTATTTTGATGACCGAAATTCCAGCCATTTTAATTACCTGCTGCGTCATCGAATATGTGGTCAAAAAGCACAAACTCGCTTGGTACCTCGCCGTTGATTTTGTGATTACGATATTGTTTTTTGCACTCGTTCTCTATTACAAGCATTTTGGCGTCATTGCGACGTATCACGTATTAGGTCAGGCGAAGCAAGTGGGCGCGGTCAAAAAGAGTATTTTCTCGGTCATCGAGCCTCAGTATTTGCTCTTCTTTTTGGACATTGTGGTGATGGGCTTCTTGTCTTTCTTCAGACCGAAGTCCCGATCGTGGAGGCCAATTAGCTTGAAACTGGTAACCAGTGTGGCTTGCTTCTCCATCTTACTTTGCGCGATTAGCGTCATCCCCAACCGCAGTTCGTTTAATGAAAATGTAAAAGCGAGTAAAATGGGCATTCTAAATTACGAAATGTATAACCTGCTCTCTCATAAAAAAGAAGAGATGATCAGCGCGGATCTCATTACGCAACCTGTTATTGAAGAACTAAAAAACAAAACCGCCGTCGACCAGCCGAACCTGCAAGGCGCGGCCAAGGGCAAAAATCTGATCATCATCCAGATGGAGTCCATGCAAAATTTTCTGATCGGCCTCAACATTGATGGACAAGAAATTACGCCGAACTTGAATAAATTAGCGCAATCCAGCTATTATTTCCCTAAATTTTATCAGCAAATTGGTCAAGGCAACACGTCGGACGCGGAGTTCATCATCAACACGTCCTACTATGTACCGCCCGAGGGCGCCGCGACGCAGGTGTATGGCAAGAAGGACCTGCCGAGCCTTCCGAAGCTGCTCAAAGATCAAGGATACACGACGATGAATTTCCATACGAATGAAGTCAGCTTCTGGAATCGGGATGACTTATACAAGGCAATCGGCTACGATCGGTATTACGATAAATCCTATTTCCAAGATGAGGATGCCTTCTTCTACGGTTCGTCGGATGAAGTGCTGTACCGCAAGACAGCGGAAGAATTGGCGGCATTTCAATCGCAAGATCAGCCTTTTTACGCACATGTGATTTCCATGAGTTCGCACAATCCGTTTACGATTCCGGAAGAGAAATACAAGATGGTACTCCCTGAGCGATATGAGGGTACCTTCGTAGGCGACTATATGCGTGCTGAAAATTATGCGGATTATGCACTTGGCTTGTTCATCGAAGATCTAAAGCAGCGGGGGATTTGGGATAACAGTGTTGTCGTTCTCTACGGCGATCACCGCGGACTGCCTTTATTTTCGTTAAAAGATGAAGATAAAGCGCTGATGATCGAGGTTCTGGGGCATGAATATGCCGAGAAAGAGCTGATTAACATCCCGCTCATTATCGCTGCCGAAGGCGTGACAACACCGATGGTGCTGACGCAGCTTGGCGGTCAAGTCGATGTGCTGCCAACCGTTGCGAACCTCTTAGGGGTGCCGCTGAACGACTATGTGCATTTTGGGCAAGATTTACTGAACCAAACGACGTACAATCTGCTGCCACAACGTTACTACCTGCCAACAGGGTCATTCGTCAACAGCGAAGAACTGTTCATGTCCGGGAAGGGTTTTGAAGATGGGAACTATTACACGCTTGCTGGAAATGCCAATGAGCATCAGTCGGCGACAGAAGACGAATTTAATCGAGCCCTGAAGCTTTTGCAATTATCCGATAGCTATGTTTCCCAACTGCCAGATCGTGTGGAACCTTATTGATAATGAAAGAAGAGGCTCTCCCTTCGTCATTCAGAAATGACAATGGGAGGGCTTTTTTTTAGGTTTCGAAGCGTCTTAGGGGCGCTCTTTCATATTCCTGATGCCGATTGAGAGCGTTTGCGCTACAATGAGCATCAGGAGGTGGCAAATATTGAGAACATTCCTGTACAAGCTCACGCTTAAGAAACGGATGTGGGTCTCCTTTGTTCTGCTGATTGCTTTTTCAATTGGCACCATGGGCGGACTTTCTTACTATATAAGTGCCAGAGTCATTGAGAAGAACACCTTCCAGCTTAGCCAGGACAATCTGAATACGTCCGCTCGCGTGCTGGATGAGAAGGTGAAGCAAATTTTGGTTTCGGTCTTGAATATTATGATTTCGCAGCCGTTTATTCAGATGGCGAAGGATGCTTATGTAGGGAAAGCAGACAGCTACTACGCCCATATGACAGCAATGAATACATCTTTCACGCAAGCGAAATTGGCTGAGCCGGCCATCGAATCTATTTTTATCGCGACACCGATTGGAGAATTTTATTCGGCAAGTTATTACCGCAACCAAGCGTTCTCGTTCTACGACTCCGACATGTTTACCAAGGTGAAAGACAGTAAAGAGCCGCTTTGGGTGAAAGGCCATGAGGATTTGATTTTTCAGGGCAAAGATCGTGTCATCTCGCTCGTCATGCAATCGATCAACGAGGCGCCGAATATGTATTTTGTTGTCAATCTGAATGAGAAATCGATTCAAGGGATGTTATCCGACCGTCTGAAAGAGCCAGCAGACCAGCATATATATCTCATCAACGATGCTGCTGAAAGCGTTTTAATGAATCAGCCACGCTTACCGGACAGCTACGATAAAAACTTTTTGGATGCGCACATTGGCTCCAGCAAACAGGGGCATTTCGAGGTGAAGTTGAAGGGTCACAACGACCTGGTGAACTACGCCAGAGCCCAATTTAACCCGGATTGGCTGCTGCTCAGTGTACAATCTCGTTCTGAACTCCTGAAGGAGCTGAACTGGATTCAGTGGGCAACGATATTGACGATGCTCGTCTGTATTATCATGGCGGTATTCGTATCGAACCTGCTGTCCGCCATCTTGCTGAAGCCGCTCTATTACCTGCAAACGCTGATGAGCAAGGTTGGCCGCAATGATTTATCGGTGCGCTACTCGAGCCCTTTCCAAGACGAAGTCAGCCAGGTAGGTCACAAGTTTAACAGTATGCTTATGGAAATTACCGAGCTGATCGACGAGGTGAAGAAGGCTGAGCAGGACAAGCGCAAATCGGAGGCTAAGGCGCTGCAAGCGCAGATCTCTCCTCATTTTTTGTATAACACGCTGAATACAATTATTTGGAAAATGGAAATGGGTGAGCTCGACAGCTCCAAGGTCATGGTCATCGCACTCTCCCAGCTGTTCCAACTGGGGCTGAACAATGGGGAGGAAATGACGAGCGTCGAGAAGGAGATTTCCCACGTCCGCCAATATTTGACCATTCAACAGCTCTGTTACGAGGAGCTTTTCGAATTCGAAATCATCGTTCAAGACGAAGTTCTTCTGCAATGCCCAATTCTGAAGGTCGTGCTTCAGCCAGTTGTTGAGAACAGCTTGTTACACGGCTTCGAGCATATGGAGTCTGGGGGGGTAATCCGTATTGAACTCTCGCTGCGAGCAGGCAAGCTTCACATTTTGATAGAGGATAACGGTTCAGGGTTTGATGCTGACAAGGTGTATACATCGCTAAGAATACCAACATCCGGCCGCAAAGGTTACGCGTTGCGCAACGTCTACAACCGATTGCAGCTGTATTACGGAGGCGAAGCCGAGATGGTACTGTCTAGCACTCCGTTCGAATCAACGCAAGTCGTCATCACCATTCCGATTAAGGAGGCGTTGGAAGAATGAAAGACAGACCGATTACACTGTGTGTTATCGATGATATTAAAAGTGTTGTCCGCGGCATAGCGGATCTTCTTAACGAAGAAACACACGGGGTACAGGTGGTGGGAACGGCGGGGAACGGCGAAGATGGGCTGCATATGGTGACAGAGCTTCGGCCTGATATTGTGCTCACGGATATTCGAATGCCACGCATGGACGGATTAGAAATGACGCAGCGGATTATGGCGATCCTGCCGACCTGTAAGGTGATTCTGCTGAGCGGATATACGGATTTCGAATACGCCCAACAGGCGATCAGGCTCGGGGCATTCGACTTTCTGGCGAAGCCGTTCCTGAAATCCGCGATTGAAACCGTCGTCGACAAGGCAAGGGAGCAGGTAGTGCTAGATCGCACACAGTTCGCCAAGCAAACGGAGATGGAACGTCAAATCAAGGAAAGTATGCCGCTGCTCCGCCAGGAGTATTTGCATTTATTACTGCGTTATATGGCGAATGAAGCGATGCTTCGGGAGCGTTGGGATTATTTAAAAATGGATTTGAATCACAAACATCTGACGCTTATGTGCGTCGAGATGGACGGCTTCGCCAAAGGGTTGGAGGATACCTCCATCCATGACGTAGAACTTGCTCGTTTTGCTGTGAAAAACATTCTAGAAGAAACTCTTGCCTCCGTTACCAAAGCGGTTGTGTTCCGAGAACATCTATACGGATTCGTATGTCTGCTCAATACACCAGCCGAACCTGCCGTTCTAGCCGAAGCTTGCCGGGAGCATGTAATGAACTATTCGAGATACACCGTATCGATCGGCGTCAGTAAGAATGCAAGTTCCATTCAGGGCTTGCCTGCTGCCTATCAACAAGCTTCTGAGGCGCTGTCGCACAATTTTTATACAGGAGGCAATAGTGTTTTCCTATACGAAGACATTGCTCATCGAACGCTGCCCGTTCTCCGGCATAGCGCCGAGCAGGAAAAAGAGCTGTTTAACTTGCTGCGTATGGGCAATCAGGAGAAGGCTTTGCCACTGTTGAACGCAATGATTCACTGCTATGCGGGCGTAACGCCGAATCATTTTGTTCAGGTATGCTACGATATCGGCTTGCTGATGTGCCGCACTTTTTCCGAAAAGCTATCCGACGCAGCCACCGTTGACAGCTTGACGAACCTCCTTGAACGACTGAAACGCGGTGAACAATTGAACCAGCCTCAGCTGATCGAGGTGCTGAAACAAGTTGTTGTGGAGGGATGCCGATGGCTGCAGGCACAGAAGGAAGAAGAGGCGTCTTCGGTCATCACGCGAGCAATACAATACATGAAGGACAATCTCGATAAAAACGTGACCGTGAACGAACTCGCGAAGCACGTGTATTTGAGCGCCAGCTATTTTGCCAATTTATTTAAAAAGGTGACGGGCACAACCCTTATTCACTATATGACAGGACTGCGTATCGAGCGTGCCAAAGAGATGTTGCTGAACGACAGCCAAGTGCAAGAAGTCGCGCTCAGCCTCGGCTATGAGGATCGCTCCTACTTTACGGACGTGTTCAAGAAGTATACGGGCATGACACCGACCGATTTCAAACAAGCCTATAAACCGTAAAATATTCCCCGTCGAAAGTTGTTTTGCCCTCCTCTCAGCCTGCCTGAATTCGCTTACACTTGGGTTGTAAACACTTGGATATACACAAAGGGAGGCTTACCATTCATGCAAAAGAAACCGTTTCAGCTTGTACTTTCCGCTGCGCTTCTGGTTACTTTATCCGCTTGCGGAAGCGGAACGACTAAACCATCGTCGAGCAGTACGGCAACAACTGCGCCGGCAACATCTCCGCAGGCAAGCACGGCAACAGCAGCAGCAACAGGTCCCAAAACTAAACTGACCTATTGGACGAACGATCGCGGGGCTTCTGACCATATCAAAGCGGAAGTCGCGAAGTACAATGCGGAGAACAAAGATAACATTGAAGTTGAAGTCACAATTATGGCTGACAATTATGAGCAATCGCTCGATGTCGCGTTCGCTTCCAATCAAGCGCCGGATATCATCAAGATGTCAGGCTCTAACTTTGCTCCTTTTGTGAAAAAAGGGTACCTCGAACCGCTGGACTCCTTCATGACGCCTGATTTTAAAAAGCGCTTTACGAATTTGATTATCGATGATGGAAACAAAGTTGACGGCAAAGTGTACTCGCTTCCGAATTACGGCATCACATGGCGCTTAATTTACAACGTTGATTTATTCCAAAAAGCCGGCATTGCCGCCCCGCCAAAGACGTTGAATGAAATGGTTGAAGTTGCGAAGAAGCTGACGGTTGCAGGCAAAGATATCGGTGCTTACGGCTTCGCTGGCAACTTTAAAAATAATGGCGGTTTCTCCAGAACGGCGGATCCAATTGTTGCGCTTAGCACAGGCAACTTGTCAGGCTTCAATTTTAAAACAGGCAAATTCGACTTCTCCAGCCATATCCCGATGCTTGAAGCGCTGCGTAAGATGAAGACCGATGGCAGCATGATTCCGGGCTTTGAGCTGCTCGATATCGACCCACTGCGCGCTCAATTCGCTGAAGGTAAAATCGGTATGTACATCAACCACGCAAGCGAACCTGGTGTGTATAAGAATCAGTTCCCAGCCAAAATTAAATGGAGTGCAGCGCCGGTTCCAACGATTGACGGCACCATCAATGGGGCAGCCCAATTCTCCAATGCGACGGTCTGGCTCGGGATTAGCGCTAAATCGGCGAACAAAGCCAAAGCCTGGAAGTTCCTTGAGAATATGTACTCGCCGGATGTGCTCAAAACGTACCAAGAAGACAGTGTAGGCATATCGGCCGTGCCTGATGTCATAGCCGTGGCTAAGAAGCCGAGCTTCCCGAATATGGACCTCTTCATTCCGAATAAATATGATGCCTTGTATCCAGTCGTTCCTGCCGTTACACCAGAAGGGAAAAACGTGGGAGATGAAGCGCTGAGATACATTCTGGAAGGTGGGGACGTGAACAAAATAACGGCCGACCTTGCTGCACGTTACAATGCTGCACTTGATAAAGCAAGGCAGGCAGGTTCGACTACCAATAAGCCGATGCCGGATTTTGATGCGAAAAATTTGCAAGGCACGATGGCGAAATAACGATACTGCCGTAGATAAGAAGCTATTCGGGTCTGATGGTTGGGCGCGAATAGCTTCGTTTTGTAGAGAGATTGATGTGCGGAAAGGAGCTTTGATATGAAAAACCGGAAGCATGCGCTAGCCCCCTATATCCTTACATTTCCGAGTTTGTTCCTGACTTTGGCGCTCAGCATCTATCCGATCGGGTGGGCCATGCGATACATGTTCTACAGCTATCCAGGTTATGGCAAGATGACATTCATCGGTTTTGATAATTTTAGACGACTGGCGTCGGATGAGATGTATTGGCATTCGGTGCTGAATACCCTAGTTTATGCGGCGGGCAAAATTGTGCTGACACTGCCAATCGCTCTTATTTTGGCCGTTATTCTCAATCAGCGTCTGCGGGGCAGGCATCTCCTGCGCGCGATTTATTTCCTGCCGACCGTCATAAGTACAGCTGTTATGTCGGTCGTATTTTATGTCATTTTCAACTCCTATAACGGGATTCTGAACCAATATTTGGTGAAATACGGTATCGTGCACGCGAATGTGGATTGGCTGGGCACGAAGTTCGCCATGCTCACGATGATTATCATTGCCGTTTGGGGCGCAATTGGCAACTACATGCTCTTGTTCCTCGCCGGCCTGCAAAATATTCCGAAGGATGTCTATGAAAGCGCAGCAATCGACGGTGCTAATGGGTGGAAAAAATTTTTCTATGTGACAGTGCCGATGTTGGGGCCAGTCTTGCAAATGATCGTATTGCTTGCGATTACAGCTGCTTTAAAAGGTTATGAAAGTATTATGGTGCTAACGGAAGGCGGTCCGATCGGCAAAACAGAGGTGATGTACCTCTATGTGTATAAGCTCTTTTTCCCGATTTCGTCTGCGGGCGGCGCTGTGCAACAGCAAATTGGGTATGGCAGCGCAGTCGGATTTGTGTCAGCCCTGATCGTCGGTATCGTCACACTGGGCTATTTTTATTTGTCGAGACGACTTAATAACTTACAAGATTAGGAGGGTTCTCGGATGGAATCGGTACCTGCACCAACTACGAACCGGAATACAGCCGCTCAGCCGGGTAACGTGTCTCTTCTGGTCGCAAAGTTAGCAGGGGGCATTGTGCTTTGGGCATTTTTACTGCTAATCTTCCTCTTTACGCTATTTCCCGTCGTCATGGCCATGTTTGGTTCATTTAAAACGAATGCAGAGGTAACGACAGGAGCAACCTTTTGGCCATCGGTATGGCAATTTCACAATTATGCCAAAGCGTGGAAAGGCGCCAATTTTGGGCAATTTACATTCAATAGTTTGTTTGTTGCCGTTGTTACAACGCTGGGATCGCTGCTTGTGGCGTCATTAGCCGCTTATGCGGTGGATCGGAAGGAATTTGTCGGTAAAAAGCTGTTCGTCGCGATCTTGGCTTCGACGATGTTTATCTCCATTGGAGCCGTTGTGCTGCGCCCGCAATTTGAATTAATGGTCCATCTCCATCTGCAGAAATCGCTGTGGGGCGTCATTATTATTCTCATCAGCGGGCATGCGGCGACGTTCTTCACACTGCTTGGGTTCTTTAAGGGCATTCCACGCGATCTCGACGAAGCAGCCATGATTGATGGCTGCACAGTTTACGGCATCTACTGGCGGATCGTGCTTCCGCTGCTAGCGCCAGGTCTTGGTGTTGCAGGCTTGTTTGTCTTCCGTAATGCGTGGAACGAATACATTTTGCCGCTCGTGTTCACCATGACGAAGCCGTCGCTGCAGACGCTGACGGTTGGTTTGGCGAGCTTGCGTTACGGCACGTCGGCTGCAGCGGAAACGCATATTATGCTGGCAGGCGCTTGTATGTCGATCATCCCGATTCTCGTCGTGTACGTACTGGCGAACAAATCGTTCATCAGCGTAACGTCCGGCTCGGTGAAAGGATGAGGAGAGGGAGCGACAATGTCGATGAACTTTTATAGAACGAATGAGCAGCTGAGGGAAGCTGCGGATGTGTTTCATATCTATTTTAGCGAGCGAATGCAGCAAGTCATCGAAACGGCGGAGTATGCACGGAGAGGTCAATTCAAGCTTCCTTACACGATGGCGTCCGAGGAATGGATCGATCATGGCGTCAACGTAGACTGGTTATATAATCCGACCGAGGATTTGGAGTATACGTGGATCTTGAACCGCCACTGGCATCTGCGAGAGCTGGGGATCGCTTACCTGGTAACAGACGATGATCGTTATGTGCAGACTTATCAAGCGCATATTCGTTCATGGCTGAAGCAAAATCCGGTACCTATTGGCATCTCGTATGGGGATGCTGTTTATTTTCAGCGGCCAGGGCCGTGGCGATTGCTGGAGGTTGGCTTACGTGTGCAGTCCTGGATATGGGGCTACATGTTGATGTGCCACAGTGCCGCGCTGGAGGAGGCTTTCGTCCAGGAAATGAAAGCGAGTCTAGCTGTGCAAGCTTCCTATTTATCGCACTATCTAGGGGATACGTCGATCAACCATGCAACGATGCATATGCAGGGCTTGTACATGATCGGCACATTTTTGGCGGATCATCCCGATGCGCCATATTGGAGGCAGCTTGCCAGAGAGAGGCTTCAGCTGTGCATGCATGATCAAATCCGCGCGGATGGGATTCAGGAAGAGCTGACGCCTCACTATCATACGGCATCGCTGGATATGTTCGGCACACCGTACTGGCTTGCCAAGCAAACCGGTCGTCCGTTCTCTCGGCGCTATGAAGAGAGCTTGGGATCGATGTTGACGTTTAGCCTCGCAACGATTCGCCCAGATGGCACTTCGATTCCGCTGTCGGATTCGGACAGCACGACGCATGTGCTCGCTAAGGTGGGATTCATCAGTGCTGTTTTGGGCGATGACACCATCATGCGGCAGGTTGAGGCAAGTGAAGAGCTGCTGTGGATGATGGGGATAGAGGTGTTTTTGCGTTGGGTTGCTAAGAACCAAGAGGAAGGCGGCCTAACATCAGCAACTGCGCAGTCAGCGCGTCTAGCAACCGTCAGCTTTCCCGAAACGGGCTACTATGTCATGCGGGATGCACAGCACTATGTGTTTGTTGATGCTGCTCCGCTCGGCGGCGCGCATGGTCACGCCGATGCCTTGCATGCGGAGTGGATGGTCCGAGGGCAACTGATATTCGGCGACAGCGGACGATACACGTACCAAGAAGGGGAATGGCGCCGATATTTCAAAGGCACATCGGCCCATAACACGGTAACGGTTGATGGGCAGGATCAGACGCCGTATTTGTCAACACAGAAGTGGGGAGAACCCGAGGCTGAGGTGGAGCTGCATCGCTGGCAAACGGGGGACGATTTCGACTTTATCGATGCTTCACATAACGGTTACCAACGCTTGTCTGAACCCGTTCGTCATCGCAGATGGCTGCTGTTCGGTAAGAAATTCCCGCTGCTCGTTATCGTCGATTGGTTGGACGGGGAGGGTGAGCATCTGGCTGAACAAACGTTTCATTTGGCTGCTGGCGCACGGATCGAAGCAGGTTCTCGCTTAGAAAGCGAGATGACTGTGCAGTCGGGAGAGGAGCAGGTTCGGTTGATTTGGGCAAGCACAGGGAATTGCGATGCTTCAGGGTCACTCACTGTGAAGCAAGGATGGCGCTCCCATAACTATGGCACCAAAGAAGAGGTGCCTGTCCTGGCTTATCGGTTGAATTTTACCGATCGTGCAGCGATCATAACCGTGTGTTTGCCAGCGGATGAAGCTTCGCAAGCTGTACAGTTGTACGTGACACAACTGGAAGTGAGGCACGAGAAAAGAGCAGTTGAGGTTCATTTTGCGCAAGCGATGAGCGAGGAAACCACAACGATTCTTTACTTGGATGAGGAGAAGGTTGATTTGCGAGCAGCGAATTGATTTATAGGCACCCGCCGAATGCGTAATAGGTGAGATGCCCTATAATTTGGAGAGTATAAGCCCATATGGGGTGCTTATTAGTCTTGCTAGCTAATTAAGAGCAACTTTCCCCGACGGTTTTGCGGTTTGTGCTGCATTTTAAAGGAGAGTTTAAATAAAAGCATTTTCTACATTTTGTAAAATAGTAATGACCTGTAGACTGGTATTCATACAAAGTCCTTGCAGGAGGATACGACATGAATTATCGCGCAGATGGATGTGCCATCTCAAAAACAGTTGTTACTAGGCTTCGGGCTGCCGGTTGTGTTTACGCGGAGGATGAGGCACTATTATTGATGTCATCTTCAACGAATGCGGCCGATCTAGCCCAAATGGTTGATAAAAGAGTTGCTGGTTTTCCGCTTGAGCATATCTTCGGATGGGCGGAATTTTGTGGGTTGCGCGTGGCGTTGGACCCTAGTGTTTTCGTTCCTCGCCAACGAACGGAGTTTCTGGTTGGGCAGGCCGTGGCTCTTACGCAACCAGGGGACGTAGTTGTTGATATGTGCTGTGGTTCTGGCGCTTTGGGGTTGGTATTAGCAGATAGGATTGAGCGCATACAATTGCACGCGGTTGATATTGACCCTGCTGCTGTGGCGTGCGCGCGCCGAAATCTTCACTTTGCTGAGTGTATCGTGTATGAAGGGGATCTCTATGATCCGCTGCCGATTCAGCTTCATAACCGTGTCAATGTGATGATTGCCAATGCGCCATACGTACCTACTGGCTCCATCAAATTCATGCCAATGGAAGCCCGTGTCCACGAGGCAAGAATTGCATTGGATGGCGGAAAGGACGGACTCGACGTTCAACGAAGAATCGTCACCGAGGCTTCCCGATGGCTAGCAGATGGGGGCTTTCTGCTGGTGGAAACTAGCGAGAGGCAGGCTCCGTTGGCCGTTGAACTATTTGATCATTACGGATTGCGTCCGAAGTGGGTCCGTTCGGAGGAACTGGACGCTAATGTGATTATTGGGGCTTGGAAAGAGCGTGCTTTCTAAGCCCCTTGCTTTTCAACCCGATCACCTGGTCTCTTTGCGGGATGGATGTGTCAGGCGGGGTCATAATAACCATCAAAGCTGGAAATAATATCCACAATATTTTTGTGGAGGAATCGTATGAAGCAAACAGTTGTGGTTTTATTCTTGCTGGGTAGTGTCCTTATTAGTCCTAAACATGGACAAGCGGATGTACCTATGCCTTGCAGCACAGTCCTGGAGGCAATAAATGAAGTTTACCCGAATGCCAAAGGAGCAGCCTTGGTTTATAAGGTGAAACTGACACCAAGCTTTCCGCGGACTAGTTTAAGCATTCATGCAAACCATCTGCCTCCTCCAACCTCGTTGGGCGCTTATGATGGTTTTGAGGGGTTTGCTTTTATCCCAAATGAAATCAGTTGGAGATTTCGATTATACCCGACCCCAATAGAGGGTGGCCCATGGTCTGGCAAGGTAGATGATATCACCGCTGAATTAAGCAGTGCTCAGATAGAGGTACGTCTGTCCAACTCCCAAACAGGGGTGCTAGGGCCTGCGGTGTTGAGGAGTAGTCGGGCTTGTAGATAGATGATGGAATTTTACATGCTGCTATTCACTTCTAGCCGCCGCAGCACCTGTCGCCCAGCCAGCCGCCGAACGGATCCACACCGCGTAGGCGTCTGATTGGAAGGGCGGCAGATGGTGGCCGCGGCGAGCGGTTTCTTTTTTGCCAAAGCCTGACTTACTCCGACTGCTCTGGAGCTGCCTCTTCTTCTTTCGTCGTATCCTCGGACACGGCCTCAGGTGCCTCTTCCGCTGTAGCCGCTTCAATCGTTGTTTCTTCAGCAGCGCTTGCAGTCTCGCTGACCGCGGAGTTCTCCCCAGCAAGACGTTGAAGTTCCATTAATCTGCTGCTAAGGCTCGATATTCTTGCTTCAACCTGGCTGTTGCTGCCAGAAAGCTGCTTCGCATGGCGAAGTAAAGCTTCTACTCGTTTAATTTCAGCTGCATGTGCCATCGTGTTGGCCTCCCCATTGTTTACTTCGGAAAACGATCATTTATCTAAAAGTGTATACTTTTCTGCCAATTCCGACAAGGAAAATCTCCCCGTTCTAGTCGTCCGTAACAGGGCTCCGTTTACGCCTTCCATTACGCCTGTGTGTCGTAAATTCACACTGCCTTTGACATCAATTCGAACTAAACTTTGCCGCAGTGATGTGATATCTTCAATCTGTATTGCGATCCATGGCACTGTTTACTTCATACTCCTACATAGAAAGAAGGATTAGACAATGAGCACAAAGCTGCGTATTGGTATTATCGGCACGGGAGGTATTGCCAAAGCTCACGTATCTGCTTACAAAAAGCTGCCTTATGTCGAGATCGTCGGCGTGGCGGACGTTATACCTGGGAAAGCATCCTTATTTGCGGATGCGGAAGGTTTGACCGAGTCGGCGGCTTTCGACAGTCATACAGACCTGCTGCGCATGGAGCTTGATGGCGTCAGCATATGCACGCCTAACGTTTCGCATCATGTGACGACGGTTGATTCGTTGCGTGCAGGTAAGCACGTTTTGCTTGAAAAGCCGATGTCGGTCACGCTCGAGGAAGCCATCGACATGACGCAGGCGGCGAAGGAAAGCGGAAAAATGCTGAGCTTAGGCTTCCAGCCGCGCTACGATCCGAATATGAAGCTTCTGCAGACGATTGTTCAATCTGGCCGTCTCGGTAACGTCTATTATGTGGAGACGGGCGGCGGGCGCCGCCGTGGCATGCCAGGCGGAACCTTTATCAGTCGCAAACTCGCAGGCGCTGGCGCGATGGCAGATATTGGTTGTTACTCGCTGGACATGGCGCTGAATACGCTCGGATACCCGCGCCCGCTGACAGTTTCGGCCTTTACGTCGAACCATTTCGGGACGAACGCCAAGTATCATCCAGAAGCAAGCAAGTTCGAAGTCGAGGACTTTGGCGTCGCGATGGTTCGTTTCGAGAATGATCTTGTGCTGCAATTCAAAATTTCATGGGCTATGCACATGGATACACTCGGGGCTACGATGTTTCTCGGTACGGATGCAGGGCTGAAAGTTACGCCAGCAGGAACGGGTCCGTGGTCAGGCGTGTGGGACGGATCGATCGGTTCCATGACGTTGTTCCATGATGAAATCGGCGGCCCTACCTCGACCCCGATTACGTTAGTTCAGCATCAATTGAATCTCTTCGATCAGAAAGTACACGATTTCGCCGAAGCGGTTAGAGACGGCAGGCCAGCGCCTATTCCCGGCGATCAAATCCTTATCCAACAAGCGATTATTGATGGCGTGCTTCGCTCAGCAGCTGACCGTCGCGAAGTGTCGGTGGAGCTGCCGCGCAACCTATAAACTCACAACAAGCAGTCCAAGACGAGTAAATCGTCTGGACTGCTTTTTCATGCCTCCATAATGACGTCAAAACAGGTATAATTCAAGTAAAAGAGAACTGCAACCATGACGCAGGAGGAATAAGAGATGTCAATCAGAGTTTTGGAAGAGCACGATGCTGCGATCTATCAAGCAGTCAGATTAAGCGGTTTGAGCAACAACCCGGAGGCTTTTGGTTCGACGTATGAGCGAGAATTGAGCTTTTCGCTGGAAACGGTCGCAGAACGAATCAAACCCAGCCAGGATAAGTTTGTACTCGGGGCCTTTGATGAACGGGGAAAGCTGGTCGGGATCGTAACGTTTGTAAGGGAGAATGGCATCAAAACCGCCCATAAAGGCAATGTGTTCGGGATGTATGTGGCGCAGGAAGCAAGAGGGCGAGGATGGGGGAAATCGCTCATGCTTGAGCTTATTCGCCGAGCAAGCCTATGCGAAGGGGTCGAGCAGATCAACCTAGCCGTTATGTCGGATAACGAAGCGGCGAAGAAGCTCTATCAGTCGCTTGGGTTCAAGTTATACGGTGTAGAGGTCCATGCGTTAAAGTATCAAGGGACGTACTATGATGAGGATTTTATGGTCCTCCGTTTGGATAGACTAGGCAATTAGATTGATCGGTGTAGGAGGAAAAATAACATGAAGCTGCGCTGTGCGATATTAGATGACTACCAGCGAGTAGCCTTAACGGCTGCGGATTGGTCGCCGATTTTGGATCGGGTCGAGGTCAGGAGCATAGATCGTCACATTGATCAACTCGACGATTTGGTCGAACAGATTGCCGACTGCGAGATTGTCGTGATCATGCGGGAGCGGACGCCTTTCCGTGCAGAGCTTTTAGCCCGCCTGCCTCGCTTGAAGCTTCTCGTTACAACAGGCATGCGCAATGCGTCGATCGATCTGGGAGCAGCCGCATCGCAAGGCGTTATCGTTTGCGGTACGGGAGCTGCAGGCAACGCAACGGCCGAGCTCACATGGGCTTTGCTTTTGGGACTAGCCCGCAACATTGTAGGCGAGCACAACGCGATTCGCAGCGGTCAGTGGCAAAGTACGGTGGGATCCGATTTGTACGGCAAAACACTCGGCGTGCTGGGACTCGGCAAACTGGGCAGCAAAATCGCCAAGTTTGGCCAAGCGTTCGGCATGGATGTCATCGCCTGGAGCCAAAATTTAACGAAAGAGCGAGCAGATGAAGTTGGCGTGAGATTAGCGGGTTCGAAGGAAGAGCTTCTGGAAAATAGCGACTTCATATCCATTCATCTTGTACTCAGTGATCGGACAAGGGGTTTAATTCGTGCCGAAGAACTGAAGCGTATGCGTCCTATGGCGTATCTGATCAATACGTCCCGCGCACCAATCGTGGATCAAGCTGCGCTTGCCGAGGCCTTGCAGCATGGCTGGATCGCTGGAGCTGCGGTAGATGTGTTCGAAGTTGAACCGCTTCCGAAAGATGATCTATACCGAACGCTGCCGAATCTTCTTACAACGCCGCATATCGGCTACGTATCCCAGGCCAATTACGGGGCTTTTTATCGAGATGCGGTTGAGAATATTGAAGCTTATCTGTCCGGGGAACCGATCCGAACCCTTTAAAACGGGCCAAGAGCTAGTTCACCGCGTACCGTCGCATGAATACATTATCTTATGTCGAAAAGCGTACATCGTTGGAGGCAGTTCTACCTCTTGGGATTGCCCTTGCATAGTAGATTGCTAGTTGTAGGAGGGATCAACACGACGAAATGAAATCGCGAAAACATACTGTTTCAGTCGCAACCATTGTGCTCAATGAGCAGAATGAATTACTGCTAATTAAGGGGCGCAAAAGAGGGTGGGAAATGCCGGGTGGACAAGTCGAAGCAGGGGAATCCTTACAAAATGCGGCCATTCGGGAAACGAAAGAAGAGTCAGGAATCGATATTGAAATCATCCGATTTTGCGGCATTTTTCAAAACCTGGACAGGTCGACTGTGAATATTCTATTTCTAGCAAAGCCAATTGGCGGCCAACCATCCATAACCAAAGAAAGTCTTGAAACGAGATATTTCCCAATCGATGAGGGGTTAAGTAAAGTGACGTGGAAAAATTTTCGACAACGTATTGAGCATTGCTTGAGGCCAGAATTACAGCCCTTTATGGTTGATTTTTGATGTTTTTCGTGTGCAAAAGAAAATGAGTATGGACAGGCTGCCAATCAGATTGGCGGCCTGTTTGGTTGTGGGGACCTTTTGCTTACTTCTCAAACCGCTCCATCGTAAACTTGAATCGATCGCCACGGACAAGGCCGTAGGAATACTCGATCGGCTGATCTTTCTCATTGTAAGTCAGAGATTCCAGCGAGAAGGCCGGCGAACCTGCGGGAACTTCCAACAGCTTGCTGACGGCTTCGTCGATTAGGACAGGCTCAATGGATTCTAAGGAGCGGGAGATGACGACGCCGTGCTTGGAGCGCAGAAGATCGAACAGGGAGCCTGTGCAATCATCGTTAATAAGCCCTGGAGCAACTCGCCAAGGCAAGTAAGAAGTCACGTATTGCAAAGGCTCTGCGTCTGCATAACGTACCCGTACTAGCTTAATGACGGGATCTTTCTCTTCAATGTTAAGGGTATCCGCTAAGGTTTCATCGGCGGGTACGACGACTAACTCGAGAACCTTGGATTGCGAGGAGATGCCTAAATCTTTCATTTGCTCGACAAAGGTACGAATGTTTCGCGTAATGGACTCTCGTATTTTCGGTTTTGAGACGAAAGTTCCTTTGCCCTGAACACGTTGGATATGCCCTTCAAGCTCCAGCTGCTGCAACGCAAGTCGAATGGTTGTGCGGGAAACGTCGTAGGTTTGGCACAGCTCGGACTCGGTTGGCAGTTGATCTCCGATTTTGTACTTTCCTGATTTGATGAACTCCAAGAGCTTCTCTTTCACTGCGTAATACAAGGAGGTACCTTGTTTCGTTTCCATCTTCTCGTTCCCCTTATATGTCAAAATGGATGTGAATATGATCGTTTTATAAAATAGGTTATTACAAATTTGTAAGGTATCTATCTTGTATTGTACTCAATGTTGGGTGAATCGTACACAACCATTTTTACAGAAGATATTTGTAAAGGCTTACAGATCCGTAATCACTCGAAGAAATAGCAGTTGACAATGTGCTTGTTACGATATTATATTGTAAACGTAGTAACAACACAACAAATATAAAGGAAACCTTCCAAGGTTGTTACAACAACTAAAGGGGCGCAGTAGAAGCTTCATTAAGATTTGCCGATCAGTTGGTTATTGTGTTCATTGTCTCAGCAATAATGGGTAAGCTAACTTAATCAGGGAGGTTTTACAATGAAAAATGCAAAACTTTTGAAAACGCTTTCTATGGGATTGGTTTTGACAGTTGCACTGACAGGATGCGGGAGTACGAAAGATGAGCAGGCATCAAAACCTGCGAGCACTGAAGCTGCCAGCAAGACAGCTGCACCGAAGAAAGATCTCTCCGGTAAACTCGTTCTTTACACGGGTGCTGGTCCGGAAATTACTGATCCGCTATTAGAAGGTTTTAAAAAGCAGTATCCGAACATCAAGCCTGAAATTGTAAAATCCGGTTCTGGGGAGCTGCTGGCGCGAATTAAAGCAGAGAAAGACAACCCAGGCGGCGACTTGCTGCTGGGCGGTGAGCCGTATTCTTTCGATATTCAGAAATCATTCTTCGAACCCTATGAATCACCGACAGACAAGGAGATGATCCGCCAGGATCCGAATCACATCTGGCACATCTGGACGTTCATGCCGCAAGCGATTCTCGTTAACACGAAGCTTCTAAAAGATTCGAGCCAATGGCCGACATCGATCAAAGATTTGGCTGATCCGAAATGGAAAGCGCAAAAAATCGCATTCGCTGATCCAGGCAAATCTGGAACTGGCGCCGGCATATTGAATGGCATCGTTTCCTTATACGATTGGGACTTCGTTCAGCAAATGCTGAAAAACGTAGAAGTGTCGCCAGGCTCTGACGCAATGTTCGCAGCGGTGAAAGACGGCGCAGTGCCAGTCGGTTTCATCAATGAAGACTTGGGCGCGAAGTGGGAACAAACGAATTTGCCTGTGAAAATGATTTTCCCATCTGACGGTGTAACAAACGTGCTTGACTCGATGGCCATCATCAAAGGTGCTAAAGATATGGACAACGCCAAAGCATTTGTCGATTACATGGGTTCTAAGGAAGCGCATGAAATTTTAAAAGATAAAATTCTTCGTCGTTCGACGCGCAAAGATGTTCAGCCTCCCGCAGGAATGCAAGATTTGAGCAAACTGAAAATGATCGAGAACAAACAGTTGTCCCGTGATGAACTTTCCACGAACTTCAATGATCGTCTTGAGAAAGCAAGAAAATAAGACGGAAAGATAGCGTAACCAAGACCTTCGTGCCAGCGGTAATTCACTGGCGCGAAGGGGAATTATAAGGGTTTGGAGGTCCTAGGTGGATGGGTGGAAACTTACTTAAACAGAGCATAAACAAAACTGTCAGGGACCCGTGGATCATCTTTGCATTCGTTTGTATGATCGTGTCTGTCGGTTTCATATTTTATCCGCAGCTTCAAACGATCATGACTTCTTTTCAGAATAAGGAAGGCAGCGGGTTTACGTTCCATAATTTCATCGAGTTTTTCCAGAAGAAACGGTATACGACAGCCTTAATCAACAGCTTGCAAGTTGTGTTTTTTTCTACACTTCTTGCGTCAGCACTTGCGCTTCCGTTAGCTTATTTATTCTCCAAATTCGATTTCCGCTTTAAAAATACGACGTTAACGTTGATTACTATGGCATCGTCATCGCCGCCGTTTCTAGGGGCGTATGCCTGGGTTATTTTACTCGGGCGATACGGTGTATTAAATAAAATCATTGATAGCTGGTTCCATTACGATCTGAATTGGAAGCTTCGAGGCGAAGCCGGGGTTGTCTGGGTCATTATTTGGTTGATTTTCCCGCTGGTGTTTCTGCTTAGCTACGATTCGTTCTCTAGCCAGGACCCTTCCCTGAAGGAAGCCTCGATGAGTCTAGGTGCCAATAAACGCAAGACGTTGTGGCGGGTTGAAGTTCCGCTTGCCATGCCAGGCGTCATTACAGGATTGTTCATGGCGGCACTCGCTGCATTCTCGGATTTCGGTACACCAGCCATTATTGGCGGTGAGTTTCCCGTGATGCCGACGCTCGTTTACAGCGAATTTGTGAGTGAGGTCGGGGGCAATTTGAACATGGCATCGGCTGTCGGGGTCATCATGATTCTTGTTGCTTCGGTTGCGCTCATGATTCAAAGGTACTTGCTTGCGAAGAAGACGTACGCTTCAGTCTCTGCCAAACGGCCCCTTCTTGTTAAGGCGAGCAAAGGCATGAAAGCCGTGATTGGTTTATACATTGGTGCCATTATTAGCATGTCCTTCCTACCGCATCTTACGCTGCTCGTTGTTTCCCTGATGAAGTGGAAATGGGGCATTCTGACGAACCAGTTCACGCTTGATAACTATGTGAATTTGTTCAAAAGTCACTTGGCTCCTATCGGCGTTAGCTTCATGCTTGGCTCTATGTCAACGTTGTTGGACGTTATTTTCGGTGTAGGTATCGCGTACTTGATCGTGCGCAAGCGGTACAAATTCATATCCAGCTTTGTCAACATTTCCATGATGGTTCCCTACATTATCCCAGGAACCGTACTGGCGATCGGATTTATCGTTGTGTTCAACAAACCGCCGGTCATATTGACAGGCACGTGGATCATCCTGGTGCTAGTTTCTTTCATCCGCAAGCTGCCCTTCTCGATCAAAAGCGCGGAATCCTCGCTCTATTTAGTACATAAGGCGCTTGAAGATGCGGCGCTGATGTGCGGAGCAAGACCGTTTACGGCTTTCAAAGACATCACGTTCAAGCTCATGATCGGAGGCGTCATTTCCGGGGCTACGCTTTCCTTTTTACAAATTATGACGGAGCTCAGCTCTACGTTGATTCTCTATAGACCGCCTTGGGTCACAATGCCCGTCGTCATTTTCCAAAATGCGATGACCGCAGGTGCCGACTTCGGTATCTCGGCTGCAATGGGGGTCGTGCTTATGACATGTATTTACGTCCCGCTACTGCTCGTTAACAAAAGTTCGCGCAAGAAAACATAGAAAAGTGCTGTGAAAATAGCTAAGAACGGGTAAGGAGGATTACGAGTGAACGGTACGATCCAATCGACGCCAATTACGATTAAGCATATACGCAAAAGCTTCGGGGGCACTCCGATTCTGAAGGACATCTCGTTCGATATTCAGCCAGGGGAATTTTTTACCCTGCTCGGATCGTCAGGCTGTGGCAAAACGACGCTGCTTCGCTGTATCGCAGGTTTCGAGAAAGCAGACAGCGGCAGTATCCTATTCGGTGACACGGATGTGCTTCCACTCAATCCGTGGGAGAAAAATATCGGTTTCGTTTTCCAGAACTATGCGCTGTGGCCGCATATGACGATTTTCGAAAATATTGCGTACGGCTTAAAAATGCGCAAGATGGACAAGAAAACGATCCAGGAAAAGGTAGCCTGGGCGCTTGATTTGATCAATTTGAGCGGTGCAGAGGGCCGCTACCCAGGCGAGCTAAGCGGAGGGCAGCAGCAGCGTATTTCTATTGCACGTGCGCTCGTGCTTAATCCGCGCGTACTCTTGCTTGATGAGCCGCTCAGTAATCTGGATGCTAAGCTGCGGATCAAAATGCGCAAAGATATCAAGGAAATTCAGAAGCGTCTTGGCATTACGTCGATCTATGTGACGCACGATCAAGAGGAAGCCTTAGAGCTATCTGACCGAATCGCCGTCATGGAGAAAGGCAACGTCATGCAGGTCGGCACTCCTGAGGAGATCTACGAGACACCAGCGAACAGCTTCACAGCTAACTTCGTCGGCCGCAGCAACCAGATTCCAGGGACGATTCGCGGAGGGACGTTTTACGCGCTTGGTGAAACCCCTATTCCGCTTCGCGGCCTGAATCGCAAGGATGGAGACACACTTCTCTGTTTCCGCCCTGAAAATGTTAGGGTGTCTGATTCTTTACATGGGTTTCATGTAAAAGCGTTGGAATCGAGTTACCGTGGTAACTTCGTACAAGGCACGGTTTCATTAAGCGATAATGTCAGCTTCCTAGTGGACTGGCGAGAAAGAATAGAAGAAGGCAGAGCTCTCTCCGTCGAGATCTCCAAATACCTCTTCTATGATGAGGAGAAATAATGAACGCTAAAGGAATAGGCATTAGCCTCAACGCCGACATGGTGAACGGGGATTTGGAAGCGCTGGAGAAGCATATCGGCTATATCGTGGACGCGGGAAGCGATTACGTCGAACTGATCATGCACGGACTGGATGTCGTCATCGACGGCAAGGTTCATCCGAAACGTTTGGAGCGCGTTCGCGCGGTTTTGGCCAAATTCCAGGTCGGCTATACGATGCATTTGCCCTACGAACTCAACTTGATGTCGCTTGAAAAGGGTGACGATTATTACCGCTGCTTTGAAGCGGGAATTGAGCTTTCAGCAGCGCTCGGTTGCAAGACGATCGTGTATCACAGTTCATTTGCTCAACTGACAGAAGCGAATATGCCGCAATATTATGCGAAGTACGGCAAGTTGTACCGCGAAGAGCTGTTCGCTATTTTGGCGGAAGAAGATGTGAAGCGTCTACGTGAGCTGGGTCTTATGGCGCAGCGCTACGGGATCACGATCGGGATAGAAAATAACATTTGGTACGATATCAAAAATGAATACACATACGGGATTCGCCCGCAACAAGTTGTCGAGCATATTAAGCGAATCGGGCTGGACAATGTCGGCATGACGTTGGATATCGGTCATTGCTATCTGACTTCGATTGCTTACAGCTACGATTTCAAACAAGCGATCATCGATGCACTTCCGTATGTGAAGCATCTGCATGTGCACGATAATTTCGGCAAATTGAAAGATGCCAAGACGTATATGAGCAATTTGCCTTACGGCTACGGTGATCTGCATCTGCCTGTCGGATGGGGATCCATCCCTTACGCCGAAGTGTTCCAATGGATTACTAGTTATACGGGGATCGTGAACATGGAGATCGAATTCCGACTGTATCCGCATTTCCAAGAATCTGTAGAGGAAATGAAAACGTTGTTAGCGCAAAAATAGGTCGAAGGAGATGACAGATGGTGAACGTGGATGTTCTTGTATGCGGCCCCATCTTCACGGATATTGTGTTCTCAAACGTTCCGCGGATGCCGAAGCCTGGGGAAGAAGTATATGGGCAAGGCTTTGAATTTACGTGTGGAGGCAGTACGTACATTACTTCTGTCGCCATGGCGCGACTTGGTATGAAAATCGCGGTAGCGGCGCCGCTTGGCAATGACTTCTTGAGTCAATTCACGAAGGATCAATTGCAACGCGAGGGTTTGACTGCGGACTATTCGTACATCGTCGATCGACCGATGAGGCAGGTGACCGCGGCGATTAACACAGAGGGCGATCGCGCTTTCGTAACGTTCCAAGACCAGCTGGATGAAGCGGGGTATCAGCAGCATTTGCTTGCGTTGCTCGATACGATGGATGCCTCGATGCTAATCGTGAATGCGAAGCCAGAGTTCGTGCCTGTGATCGAAAAGGCACGCAGCAAAGGGATGTCCATCGTACTGGACATCGGATGGGATGACGAGTGGATCTACAGCCGGGCGTTGAAGCAGTTGCTGCAGCTGGGGCACTATTTTACGCCGAATCTGGCAGAGGCTTTGGCCATTACGGGGAAATCTACGGCTGAAGAAGCGCTGGATGTGCTCTGCGGCATTGTAGAGACGCCGATTGTTAAGCTGGGAGCGGCGGGAGCGATTTATCCGACCGTGGAAGGCGTTGGGCGCATTGTAGGCAAGCCTGTTGAATCGCCGGTCGATACGACGGGCGCAGGGGACAATTTTTTGGCTGGCGTATTAACGGGTGTTCTAAAAGGCTGGGGACTGGAAGAAGCGATTCAGCTTGGTAACTACTGCGGTGGTCAATCGGTGCTGGGTATCGGCGGTACGGCAGCTTCGCCAACATGGGAGCAAGTGAAAACGGAATTCATTCATCAGCTAGGGGGAGACGGAAGATGAAATTAGCGATATTAGGTGGAGCAGGGATGAGAACCGCGCTTCTCGTTAATGGCTTGGTAAGACATTCCGAGGAGCTTCAATTCGATGAGGTAGCGCTTTATGACAACGATGAAGAACGTCTGATGATTATGGGGCGTTTGTCCGAATATATTGCGAAGACGAAGGATGCGCCATTCCGAGTCACGTTTACGACAGATGTGCGTGAAGCATTGACGGGGGCAGATTTCATTTTCTCCGCCGTTCGTGTCGGTCAAGAGGAAAGCCGTGTTCACGATGAGCGTGTGGCTCTGAAACACGGGGTATTGGGTCAGGAAACGACGGGGCCAGGCGGATTCGCGATGGCACTGCGGACGATTCCCGTCATGATCGAGTATTCCCGCATCATTAACGAAGTGTGTCCGAATGCGTGGCTGCTCAACTTCAGTAACCCGTCCGGGTTGCTCGCGCAAGCATTGAACACCTACGGACAGTGTAAAACGATCGGGATTTGCGATGCGCACGCTGGCATGAAGAACGCGCTTAGCAAGTTTTTGAAGGTGCATTTTTCCCGCTTGCAAGTGGATTATTTCGGTCTAAATCATTTGGGCTGGATTCCGCGCGTGTATATGGATGGGGTAGACCAGCTTCCGATGATCTTGGATCGTTTCGAAGAGCTTGCCAAAGGCGCGCACGTATTCAGCTTCTTCGAGCCTGAGCTGATCCGCAACATCGGGATGCTGCCAAACGAGTACTTATACTATTTCTATTATCATGATCTATCCGTCCGCAACATTCTGGAAACCGGTGAAACGCGCGGCGAGCAGATTGTAAAGCTGAATCGTCCACTGTTCGCCCGCATTGCGCCGCTGATCCGCGAAGGCAAGTTGGCTGAAGCGTGGAAGGATTACAACGAAACCTTGGATAAGCGCTCCAGCACCTATATGTCGCGTGAAACGTCCGGCGCTTTACACAACATTCATGAGCATGAAGCGGAAGCATTCAACCAATTCGAGGAAGAAGGCTACGAAGGGCTCGCGATCAATGTGATCAAGGGTATCCACTTGAACAAACAGCAGGTGCTGACGCTCAACGTACCGAACCGCGGCACCATTGCAGGCCTGAAAGACGACGATGTCGTCGAAGTGCCCTGCATCGTGAACAAGAACGGTCCGACGCCGCTTACCGTAGGGACTGTGCCAGATCTGGCGATGTCGCTGATCCAGCCAGTTAAAACGTACGAGCGCTTCGCAGTCGAAGCCGCCGTCAAAGGCGACTATCAGGCGGCATTGAACGCGTTGACTGTGCATCCGTTGGTACCGTCGTTTACGGTTGCCAAGTCGATGATGGACGAATATTTGCAGGTACATAAGAAGTACTTGCCGCAATTTCAATAAAGTGTAGAAGCAGTTTGCCTCGGCAAACTGCTTTTTTAGTCGAAAAAATCGACTAACTCGCCGCAGAGTGGCTTCAATTAACTGAGACGATAAGTTGGTCGGGTAACTTGAAACTTTTTCCATTCGCAACCGTCTACTAGATAAGTTCGATATCCCGAAGGAGGCACCGCCTGTGAAAAAATTCATGCTTGGTTTATTGTGCGGTATTGGTTTGACGGCTTCGACGGCTGTGTTGGCATCCGAGACCATTTCAGCTTACTTGTTCCCAGCAACATTTGAGATTAACGGGAAGAGCAAGGAGTTGGACAGCGAGTACAAAGTGTTAAATTACAATAATCATGCCTATGTGCCGATTCGTTTTATCTCTGAGAGTCTGGGTTTAGGCGTTCGGTATATCGATAGGGATCGGGTGATTTCGATTAGCAATGAACCGACGAATGCAGATGAAACGGCGAGGAAAGTATGGCTGACCCAATATCGTTTGAATGTTGGGAATGATGAAGTGTATGTCCGAAGCATCCTGGGCGCACCGTACGCAGAACGAACAAATGATGACAATCAACAAGCGGTGTGGCGGTATGATTTTGCGGCAGCCTCTGACTACCAGTATAACGGGCTATCGATTGATCTCGAGGGGTTGAAGGAAGGCAAAGTGAACGGCCAGCTTATTATTCATTGGTCTGACGATGGCAAGGTAAATCGAATTGAACTTTGGGCCTCCCAAGGTACGGGAACGAATAGGCAAATCTACACGCATTATGTCTATCCAGACGGCTCGACGGGTGGGGCGCTTTACGAATAGTCAGATTTGACACAGGATGTGTCACTGGTCACGTATGACGTGCTGAACTTGAATCGCAAGCTGAAGCTGAATGTGACGGGTGTTAATCAGCCCTTCTATGACATGGGGCGGGCGGCGGCCATGCTGCTGATGAACGCATTGAACGGGAAGGATCATTTCGCGGTGCAGGGTCAAATCTGCCCAGCGGAGATCCACAACGGTACGACAACTACAGAAGTGAAGTAGCGGCCTCATCTTGTTATTTTGAGGTTGTCATTAAGGGGTGGGTACTGCAATGTGTGGGAATTTAGCTTTAAAATCAGCTTCCCCTAACTCAGAGTAAAGATAATCGATTAAATCTAGTTTTGTAAGCATATCTTGGACATCGAATGAGTCGTTTCTAATGGCTGTGGTAATTACAGCGATATCATCGACGATACCCATGTCACCGTCAATCGATAGAATATATTGACAACCGAAGTTTATTGCAATTGTTGAAATCATGAAATCTGCCGATCCTAAGGGGACGACACAAGGAATGGTCAATATTTCATCAATGACTGTTTCCGTGCTCTCAATAAGCATGGCATTATTTATGGCAGGTTTTATTTTGCTAAGCGCAAGTGAGCTATAGTTTTTTAATGTCTCAGGCTCTGTTTTTAAGACCCTACTGCTCCACGTGTTTTTAAAACTATTCATCTTTGTTCGCTTTACATGGTGAGATTGAATACCATTTGCTGTTTCAAAAGCGAGATATTCATCGTCAATATACAAGACTCGCGCTAATGAGTTTAAAAGCTCAACAAGAACTACTTCCGAGTAACAAAGAATAACATTGTTTTTGATTAAGTAGGAGATAAGACAAAAACATGCTAAATGCTTTTCGTGTTTATCGTATAGATAAGCAACCCATAAATTAGTATCAAGAAAAAAAGCATCGTTCCCTGAAGTTGATAGGGGAACGACACTGTTTCCAAAATCTATATTGGATAGAGGCATAGTCTACTGTTTGCCTCTTACTTCTCTGCATATTTCATCCGTATCAATGATGTAATTGGTTTTAACGGATCCCCCAGCTTTAAGAAGTTCTCGTTTCTTCTCAGGAGTTAGTTGTTTTTTCTTTTCCGCGATTTTTGCAAGAGTTGCTGGTGACATCTCGATTCCTCTCCTTTTTTTCATGAAACACCTCCCAAATAAGCGTAAAGGATGCATCATGAAAAGTGTGTTACATTGTAGTTTAAGATCAAAAATATTACAGACAAATTGTGAGAAATTCTGTCATTTTAGTATAACATACTTTTTTAAAAAGTAGGAATAATTTTCCTCTGAATTGAATATACTATTAGGTTATTGCTATATTTCTATTAGCGTGGTAAGGCCATCGCACAAGTAGTCAAATCTACTTGTACGATGGCCTCTTTTCCTTCTTTTCAAAAAACGTATAACATGATATATTAATTTCATCTTATGATATAACAATTGGATTGACATAGGGAGTGGGGAACATTGTCAACGGATTCGAGACCCATTTATGAACGTATATACGAAACATTGAAGCAGGAAATTTTACAACGTAAATATGAGATCGGCGACCGCGTTCCTTCCGAGAAGGAATTGGCCGATGATTATAACGTAAGTCGAATTACGAGCAAGAAGGCGTTGGAAATGCTGGCTGAGGCAGGGCTCATCGTTCGGAAGCCTGGCAAAGGCTCATTCGTTGCGGAGGAAGGCGAGTCCTCCATTGAGTCCTCAGCTTCCGAAGACCGCGCCAAGCATACGTTGATTGGTCTCGTTATTACCGATTTCGGCAATACGTTCGGCACGGAAATGATCTATGGCATGGAACGCGCATCTGCCGAGCATGAGAGCTTCCTCGTTCTGCGCCGTTCTTTCGGCTTGCCCGAGAATGAGGAGAAGGCAATTCGCTCCTTCCTGGAGCTTGGCGTTGACGGCATCATTGTATTTCCTGCACAAGGGGAGTTTTACAATGCGGAAATTTTGAAGCTTGTGATCGGTCAATTTCCGTTAGTGCTCGTAGACCGCCATCTCAAGGGTGTTGCGGCGGCATCGATCAGTACGGATAATATTAGCGCTGCTCGCACGGGCACTGATTACCTGCTGGATTTGGGGCATAAGCAGATTTGCTTGCTTTCGCCGCCTCCCGTTGATACAACTGCGATTGAAGATCGCATTGAGGGGTTCGTTCGCGCCCATGCGGAGCGCGGAGTGCTCGTGGACCGCTCCTTGTGGCTGGACGAAATTACGTCCACACTGCCGAACTCCTTCCATCAGCCCAATATGGATAACGATATTGCGATGATCAAGGAGCATCTTCGCCGCAATCCCGAGATTACGGCCTTATTCGCGATGGAGTATAATATCGCTTTGCTTGCTAAGGCGGCGGTAGAACAGATGGGACTGCAAATTCCAGCGGACATCTCGATCGTATGCTTCGATAGTCCGCCAACGACGCTCGGAAGCGGTTATCGCTTTACACATCTGATTCAGAACGAAGAAGAAATCGGGCGACTGGCTGTAGAGAACGTGCTGAAGCTCAAGCGCGGTGAGAAGGTGTTGAACAAAACGAGTCTGGACGCCAAGCTCGTCATCGGCGAATCAACAGGACCTGCCAAATAGGATACACATAAGAGATTGCTAGTGAGTCTAGCAATCTCTTATTTATTGATTGATATATTATTTAATTTAAATGATATGTAAATAATATAATAAAAACATATTGACATAACGTTTGGGTGTCGCCTATAATCGTAAATGTAAGCGGTTTATTTCCAAGAGTTAAGGAAAATGATCATCGCCATCACGTTCATACTTGCAGATTGAAGGAGTAGCGTTTCTTATAAAAGGGAGGATGTCTTATGAGAAAATGGATGACTGTCATCACTGCTGTCACACTTACAGCTAGCTTAGCAGCTTGTAGTTCCAAGACTGACACGGAACAAACCAAAGCAAGTACGAAGCCTGAGGCCACCACTGCACCAGCGAGTGCGACGGCTGCACCTGCGGCGAAAGCGCCCGTGGAAATCACGTTTTGGGGCGACTGGGGCGGAGAAGGTGAGAAGCAATTCGTGATGATGGCGGATGCTTTCAACAAATCGCAGGATAAAATTAAAGTGAAATACGTGCTTCAAGAAGATATGATCACGAAGTTCCTGACAGCTGCCAGCTCAGGCGGATCGCCTGATGTGATGTTTTGGGATAGATGGCGGACGTCTCTCTATGCCTCCAAGAATGTGCTGCATCCGATCGACGATTACATGAAGCGAGATAATATTAAACGGACCGACTATTACGATGAGGCGTTGAAGGAACTGTCCGCAGGAGATAAACTGTACGGTCTTCCGTTAACGGTTGATGCAAGAGCACTCTTTTATAATAAAAAATTGTTTGCAGAGAAAGGTCTTCAGCCGCCCAAAACGTGGGAAGAACTCGAAACTGCGGCTAAAGCGCTAACGATCTGGGAAGGCGATAAGCTGGTTCGCTCCGGCATGTCGATGAATGATAATGGCCTCTTCAATATGTGGCTGCAGCAAGCTGGCGGGTCCATGATGTCGGGCGACATGAAGAAGACGAATTTCAATAATGAGCAGGGCAAGCAAGTACTGGATTTCTGGGATAAGCTGATCAATAAAGATAAAGTGTATAAAGTTGGGTTTGAAAAAGGCCTTGGTGAAGGCACAGATGCTTTCGTGACTGGCAAAGTTGCCATGACGTATACAGGTCCTTGGATGCTCTCTACCTATAAAAAATACGGAAAGGATCTGGATTTTGGGGTGGTCCCTCCTCCAACAGGTCCTAGCGGCGGCAAAGGCAGCGTCATGGGAGGCTTCGGACTCGTGATTCCAGCGGGCTCTAAGCATAAAGATGAGGCTTGGGAGTTCGAGAAATGGTGGTTAGCAAATAAAGACAATGCGTTGCTATGGGCCAAAACGAGCATGAATCTGCCTGGCTTCAAGCCAGCCCTGCAGGATCCGTTCTTCAAGGATGATCCGAACTGGAAGCCGTTCATGGATACGTTGGAATTTGCCAAAATTCGTCCGCAGCACCCTGGCTACTCCGTCATGGAAGTTGATGGGTTGATGCCGAATCTGGACCTCTTTGTCCAAGGCAAACAGGATGCGGCAACGACTTTGAAGAAGGGTCAAGAGCAAGGCGATAAATTGCTCGATCAGAACGCAGCAGGTAAGTAAACAGACATACAGGGGAGGGGCTACCTTCCCCTTTCTTGCTAAGGAGGGCGTCTATGGCATCGGTTAGCAAGCTTAGTCGGCACCAATCGAGGATGGGGTATCTGTTTATAACGCCAACCATTTTTTTGTTTGTTATATTCACGATCATCCCCGTCATCATGGCGCTGTATCTAAGCTTCACGAATTATGACATCGTGAGCAAAAATGATTTTATCGGAATCGACAATTACAAACGACTCGCAGATGATCCGATCTTTTGGACAACGCTGAAAAATGTCTTGTTCTACTCGGTCCTTTATATTCCGCTGAATATCATCATCTCGCTATCCATGGCGGTACTCTTCATGCGTAAACGCATCGGCGTCAAGCTGTTTCGCACAGCGGGCTATTTGCCCACGCTAACGTCTGGTGTTGCTGCGGCAACCGTGTGGATTTGGCTATTGAATCCCGAATATGGGCTTGTCAACGAACTCCTGAGCAAAATCGGGATAACAGGACCATCCTGGCTGGCCGAAATGCCGTATGCGATGCTCTCTATTGTGTTCGTGACCTTGTGGCAATCCGTTGGGGCGAATATGATCATTTATTTGGCTGGTTTGAATGGGGTCCCCGACCATTTGTACGAATCAGCGAAGTTGGATGGCGCGAATGCGTGGCAATCCTTCCGCTACATGACTTGGCCTGTGCTCAGGCCGACGACCTTCTTCGTCAGCACGATGTCAATTATCGGGGCGCTGCAGCTGTTCGATCAAGCCTTCGTGCTCACGAAGGGCGGTCCAGCGAACTCGACCAAAACCACGGTGTATTACATTTACCAGCAGGGATTTGGCCAATTGCAAATGGGGTATGCGGATGCGATGGCTTTCGCCTTATCGCTCATTATTCTGGTGTTCTCGCTGCTCAATATGAAGCTGAATAAGGAAGACGAATCGATCATCTAGGAGGGTGGAACATGAAGCAAAGCTATGGCTATCAAGCGATGTTGTATCTCTTTTCCATCGCCATCTGTTTGGTGATGGTCATTCCTTTCGTATGGAGCTTAATTACATCAATTCGGCCCGATGAAGAAATTTTCATGCTGCCGATCCGCTGGATCCCCTCGGGGTTAACGGTCAGCCATTATGTGAAGGCGTTCGAGCTGGTGCCATTCGGCCTGTACTTCTCGAATTCATTTTATTTGGCGATGATGGGTGTGCTATTCAACTTGCTGCTGGGCTCTTTGAGCGGGTATGCGTTCGCAAAGCTTCATTTCCGAGGGCGGGATACGATGTTCAAAATTTTGCTGGCCGCCATGATGATTCCTGGTGTGGTCACGTTGATTCCGCAGTTTTTTGTACTGAAGCATATCCCTTTCGTGGGCGGAAATGATTGGTCGGGCGTCGGAGGGAACGGGCTGTTGAATACGTTCTGGGCTGTTATTTTGCCTGGCGCTTCCGGATCGTTCGCCGTGTTTTTCATGAGGCAGTTTTTCGTTTCGCTGCCGAGCGACTTGCAAGAGGTGTCACGCATTGAAGGCAGCGGGGAGCTGCGCATCTATTGGAACATTTATATGCCGCTGGCGAAGCCGGCGCTGGCTACGCTTGGTATTTTCACCTTTCAGGCAGGGTGGAACTCCTTTCTCGGACCGCTTATTATGCTCAATGATCCTGCTAAGAAAACGATTCAGCTGGGCTTGGCCGCTTTTACGTATAATAAGCAAGTGGATTTCGGTCCGTTGATGGCAGGCGCTTTGATTGCGGTTGTTCCGATTCTGATCCTGTTTCTTTTGCTCCAGAAGTATTTCGTGCAGGGGATTGCGTTTACAGGGACCAAAGGGTAAGCGGATGTCGGACTTTAGGTGAAGCGGATTGAATAAACGGTTTTGGATGCGTTGGGGAATTACGATGGTTGGCATCATTATCATATTGGCTACCTGGGGAGTGATGAACATGGGGAATGAACATAACGTAACAGATGCACAGGTAGGTAACGTGAGTAAAGCGGACAGTTGGTCGCAACGAGCGGATCTCGCACAGGCGGGATTGGGCAGTAACTATTGGAATAACAAGCTGAACTTATTTGATAATTTATCCCCATGTCACGATTTATGCAATGAGAAGTTTCACTATTGGTGGCAGGCGCATGGGATCGATACCTTAGTGGATGCGTATGTGAGAACGGGGCATGTCGAGGTTAAAAATAAGCTGGGGAACATGTATCAAGGCATGTTGGATCGCAACGGCGGCGTGTGGCCGAATGACTTCTATGATGATATGGAATGGCTTGCGCTAGCTTGGCTTCGGGCCTATGAAGCGACGAGCGAGGAGCGGTATAAGGAAGCGGCGCTGTTGCTATGGGAAGATATTAAGACAGGCTGGAATGAAGAGCAAGGCGGAGGTATCGCTTGGCGCAAGCCTCAGTTGGATTATAAGAACACGCCGGCCAACGCCCCTGCGGTCATTCTGGCTGCGCGATTGTATAAGCAATTTGGCAACGCAGAAGATTTGGTGTGGGCGAAGAAGATTTATGATTGGCAAAGGGCGAATCTCGTCGACCCCGAATCGGGCTTCGTCTGGGATGGCAAGAACCGCGAAGGCGACGGCAAAATCGATAAGACGTGGGAATTCTCGTATTGCCAGGGCGTGTATATTGGTGCTGGTGTAGAGCTGTTCCGTGCAACAGGGGATCGCGGTTATTTGGCGGATGCGGCCCAGACAGCGCATGCGTCGAAGCTGAGGCTGACGAGCCCGATCACGGGCATGCTGCCAAGCGAAAGCAACGGGGATGGCGGTCTGTTCAAGGGCATATTCGTCCGCTATTTGACGGAATTGGTATTAGCCGATCCGAGTCAAAAGGAAGCACTGGAATTGCTGCGCACCAACGCGGAGAGCCTTTGGTCATATGGACGTGACGAGCAGCGCCAGATGTTTAGTAAGTCATGGGCGACAACGCCTGAACCAGCGGAAGATTTAAGCGTGAACTTAAGCGGTGTTATGCTGTTGGAGTGCATGGCGGTACTGGAGAAGCGAGGTTTGTTGGCGGTCAAATGAGGCGTATTCCCTTTTAGCTGAAAACGCCAACTATTTGAATATGTTGATCTCGATAGACTTACGCGAAAGTCCCTTTGATGCAAAATCAGTAGGGACTGTTCCCGTTAGAAGGGGTATAATAAAGTGAATTTATTCTAGCTAGATCGGCATACATAAGGAGGGACTGGCGTAAAGCTCTGGCGAATCGTTCAAGCGAAGAGAAAGCGAACCAAGGCAACCAGGTCATCGCCGAATTCCGACTTATAAGCTGCGTCGAGAACGAGAGCTATTTCTATAAAATGTTTAAGGCCAAGATCGGCATGACGCCGAGGGAGTATATGGCCAAGCAAGGGGGACGTGGCTGATGGAGATTAGAAAAATCATAGTAACTGGACGGATGTACAAAGATCTAGAGCGTCTAGCCTTGCTGGACACGAAGAGGGAGTATTTGTTTCTTCCAGAGGCGGAGGTGAACTCGAATCACTTTAACTGGGCGGATGGATATGTGGCATTCAAACCGACGGAGTCGTTTCATTTCGGTAAGTTGCAGTGGGTTCATGCGCTTGGCGCTGGCGTTGATGCATTTTTATTGAATCGCGAGTGGAAAAAAGATGTGGTATTAACGCGTACGGTCGGCAGCTTTGGGCGGAAAATAGGGGAGTATTGCTTAAGTTATATCCTTGCCGATGTCCAGCGGCATGAACATTTTCAGCAGCATCAGACCGAACGACTATGGCTGCCTTCAGAGCAGAAGCTTCTGCATCAGCTGAACATCGTCATTTTCGGCACTGGCACGATCGGCGAGGAAGTGGGGAGGATGCTTAGCACTTTGGGGGTAACCGTATACGGAATATCGCGCAGCGGCGCATCGAACTGTCATTTTAATCGGGTCGTTCCGATGACAGAAATGCACACATTGTTACCACATGTCGACTGGGTTATTAACACGCTGCCCTTAACACGAATGACCGAGAGCTTATTTGATCTGCGCTTGTTTTCCTACCTGAATGGTGCAGGCTTTATCAATGTGGGTCGGGGAGCTTCCGTGGATGAAATCGGACTGCTCGGGGCGATTGAACGGGGCCATGTGCGCAGAGCTGTTCTTGATGTGTTTAGAGAGGAACCCCTGCCCGAACAATCTCCGATGTGGGCTCATCCGAATGTAGTCATTACCCCGCATATTTCTGCCGTTACTGGGCTGGAAGAAGCGATGGACGGCTTGCTTGCCGTACTGAGAGAAATAGATAGCGGACTAGAACGAATTAGCCATTCGGTGGATGTATGCCGAGGATATTAGATCCTCGGCGTTATTTTTGTGGACTGTGAGATAGCCGTAATTAGAGCTGTTCAGAGGGCTCTAGCTGAACAAAATCCAAATGTTTCATTCGGTTTATGACAGATAAGACTTCATTAAATCTTGGTAATTCAAGCCATCTTTCGAAGTCAGGAAATAAGGAAGAAAATACAATATCCACGCCTTCTCTCTCCATATAAGCTCCCTGACACGTTCCGTAAAAGGAGTAATGGGTTCACGCTTTATTAATGAACGCATTTTGATGTCTTGAATCATAAAATTCGTCGCACTTCTGTCTTCATCAATAAGAAGAAGCTTACGCCCGACGTTGATGGCCTTCATAATATTTGCGGCTTGCGATGTGGAACCTGAGGTGTAGTCAGTCGAAAACTGTTCAGCCGAACCAATGGGTATTCATTTGATGAAAGACGTAATATTGATATTTTTTATGGAACGGCCTTCCTCAGCAGATATTTCCATTGCGCTTTGATCTGTAATCACGAATTCCCATCCCTCGCAAACCGCAAATCTCAATTATTAAATATGGTGATAATCAAGCAAATGAGATAAATACGTTAGAGTCGATATTCCCCCAAATTGCTATGCCCTAAAACAGCCAAGTAGTAAACTCTGAAGCTACGGAAAGAATTCTCGTTCAGTGGATATGGCGATTGAAATGATTTTTTGCTTATAATGTATAAGTAGTGAATGGCATATAACCTAGCGAGAAAAGGAAGAGTGGGATGACGAAATTTCAGCTACTGTTTATTAGGCAATTCGACGAAACGATTGCTTCGTGGCGTTCGGCGAACGAGCCGATTCGGGAAGCTGACCTTTACGGCTTGCTGCATAGGATTAAAGGAACAGCGGCTACAATTGATTTGCAAGAATGGACGACTGCGGCCGAAAAGTTGTTGATTGATCTATCAGATGAAGGTACGCGTTTGTGGACAATGGCGGAATTTGAACGTTTTATCCAATCAATTATGGCGTTAAGAAAAGTAACTGATACACTTGGAGAACAGGGTCTTTCTGATCGAGCTTCGGATTCGTTTCGGGAGATTGCTGCCACGAAAGCTGAACCATCAACACCTGTGAAGGTGTCCGAGGTGCCTGGCCCTCTCGTCCTGGTGATCGATGACGACGTGGCCTTACTTCAATTAATGAAAGAGCGATTGGAACAAGAGGGATGCATCGTCTTGGCGACACCCTATCCGAATAAGGCGATCCAATGGTTTTATGAGTTAAAGCCAGATTGTATCGTATTGGATGTCGTCATGCCAGGCCAAAGCGGTTTTGATTTGCTAACCATACTGCAGGAGCGGTCGCAGCGGTTTATGGTGCCTGTGTTACTAATCAGCGCTCAGAACGACACAGAGGTACGTATCAAGGCATACCAGTCAGGGGCGGATGATTTTATCTCCAAACCATTTGATTTTAATGAGTTTGTCGTACGCGTTTTGAACAAGCTGCGCCGCAAGCAAGCAGTCAGTCAAATGATGCTGACGGACGAGTTAACGGGACTCTATAATACGCAATATTTACGAACGCAGTGGCGGCAAATCAGCCAGAAGGCAATTGCTGAAGGAACGTCGTATTGGGCGGCGCAGTTTGATATTAATGCCTTTGGCAGCTTGAACGAGCGATATGGTCATGCGGCAGCTGACGGTTATTTGCATCATACAGCTGGATGGCTGAGAGCGCAGGTCCGGACAGACGAGTTGCTTGTTCGATGGGATCGTGACCGTTTCGTATTTCTAGGACGAGAAGGCACAGTAGAATCCATAACAGAGCGATTAAACCTGTTGTCGGAATTGTTTGCCGCTCAGACATGTGAGATCGCTGGTGATGTCGTCAGCCTATCACTGTCTTATGTTTTCACGACGCTGGATGGGGCGTCTGACCCCGATGAGTGCATTGCCGCGCTGAGCGAAGCAATGAAGGATGTAAAGCTCAGTCTTCGCAATCGCTCGAGCGATACCCATACGATTATTGGCGCTGGGCCTAAAGGCGTTTGTCATGTAGCCGTTATCGACGACGACCCGCTAATCCGTAACATGTTGGAGCGACGCCTACGCGATATGGAAGTTGTGGGAGGAGAAGGGCTGGAAATTCGTACATTTGCGGACGGGGAAGCGTTCTTCTCAGACGAATGGCATCACAGCGAGGGAGCGTACTTGCTCATTCTGGATCGAATGATGCCACGTATGAATGGAATGGAAGTGTTGACTCGTTTACGTGCAGAATATCCAGGGGATAAATATCGCATTCTGATGCTGACAGGCAACGGCGACGAGACGGAAATCGCACAGGCAATCCAGGCTGGCACAGATGATTATGTCACAAAACCGTTCCGTCTACCGGAGCTTGAAGCTCGTATTCGGCGACTCTTGCAGGGGAGGGGCCGATGAGCGATTCAACAGCTTTTCATGCTATTATTATATTTTGCATTTTTTGGGGCTGTTTGCTACTCGCCCTTTATGGTTACTTGATTGCCCGAAAATGGCTATGGAACAAAAGACGCAACAAGATAGCGGCATGGTCGTCGTTGGCTTCGATGCCGGATTCACCGATCGAGCGTTATGTGACGAAGGGAGAGACATCACGTCGGATATCACCGCATGATCCGTGGCAGTGGCACGCCCTTGAAGCTTACTTAACACACCGGCTTCGCGTGGGGGGAACGCAAGTGGAACAGGAGCGGGTGTGTCATCTTGCCGAAGAGTTGTTTGGATCTATATATCGAAACCGTTTGAGCAACCGTAAGCTAGAAGTACGGCTGCGTACGCTTGCTCATATCGGTTTGTTTCGAATGAAAGGGCTTGGCGAGGAAGTTTCCGCTATTCTGAAGGACAAGCGGATTGATTCGGAGGAGTTATTGGCGACTTTACGGGTGCTGGCGGCTTTCCAGGATAAAAAGTTATTGAATTTGCTCCTTGGCGTTTACAGACCGCTGCCGCCGCTATCCGATCACCGCTACCGTCAATTGTTGATGGCGTTAGAAACGGGACTGCTTGAGGAGCTCATTGATCGATTCGACATGGGCAATGACTTGTTGCAGCGGAACCTTCTTGATGTGTTGCGGACCCGTAATATTCGCACGGAACGTTACCTTGCTCTAATAGAGCGATTGATGGGCTCGCCATCCGATGAACTGCGGATTAGAGCGCTAAAAGCGGCAGCGGGTTTCGGATATATGAGCCAGGAAGCAGAGAACGCTCATCTTGCTCGATATACCAATTGGCGTCAATATCCGTGGGAAGAACGACTAATGGCTGCACGATTGATGGGGGAAGTAAGGAATGCGGATTACCAAAAGCTTCTGGAACAAATGATCGGTGACGATCGATATGCTGTCCGTATTGAAGCTGCCCACTCCATCAGTCGGTATTCGAATGGCCATGCACATCTTACACGCATTGCCTCGCTGCATGGGGATCGTTATGCACGTGAGACGGCGGAAGAGATGCTCGAAAGGAGAAGCTATGAACGCAACGTGGAGTGAATGGATCACCGTGGCTTCAACGATCGGCTCGGTTGTTATTGTCGTCTACATCTTTATGACGATGCTCTTTTACTTGGTCCTGTTTTTCGTTGCGATTCGAACGATTCGTAAGAAGGCAGAATCCGTATCTTTTCAAAATGAAGAAATGATGCACTCATCTTTTAGTCCACCTTTATCCATCCTTGTACCAGCTTACAACGAAGAGCTCAACATTGTGGACAGCGTCCGCTCTTTGCTCGGCATCAATTACGGAACGTATGAAATCATCGTCGTGAACGATGGCTCCAAAGACGCGACCAAACAGAACATGATCGACGAGTTTGATATGTTCGAAGTCCAGCATCAAGTACGTTGGTCTGGATTAAACAAAGAGACAAAGCTGGTTCGCGGTATTTACCAGTCACGCATCCATCCAAACCTCAGGTTGGCTGATAAGGAAAACGGAGGCAAGGCCGATGCGTTGAACGCTGGAATCAATCTGGCGCATTATCCGTATGTCGTGTCGTTAGACGGTGATACCGTGCTCGATCCGGACGCTTTTCTTAAAATTATGAAGCCGATCGTGGAAGCAAAACCTGGAGAAGAAATCATCGCTTGCGGCGGTAGTGTCGGCATCGCCAACGGAAGCGTCGTCGACCGTGGTTACCTGGGCGAGGATGTTCGCTTGCCACGCAACTCGATTGTCATCATGCAGGTCATCGAATATTTTCGAGGATTCCTTATGGGAAGAATCGGGTTAAGCAAGATGAATATGTTGCTGATCGTTTCCGGCGCGTTCGGCGTGTTTCGCAAAGATTGGCTGATGGAAGCGGGCGGCTACGAGACAGGCACAATCGGGGAAGACATGGAGCTAATCGTAAGGCTGCATCGCTTAATTCGCCAAAAGAAGAGCAAGGCGCACATCGCATATATTCCCGATCCTGTGTGCTGGACGGAAGCGCCGGAGCAATTGAAGTATTTGAAGCGGCAGCGCATACGTTGGCATCGTGGATTGTTTGAGAGCCTATGGCGACATCGCGGCATGATGCTCAATCCGCGTTACGGACGAATCGGACTTGTATCGATGCCGTATTTTCTATTCGTGGAACTGCTCGGCCCAGTCGTTGAGTTGGTCGGATATGTGATCCTTGCCGTGCATGGGCTGATCGGCGATGTCAACATCGTTTTCAGTGCGTTGCTACTCATCGCCATGATCTTGTACGGCTCCTTTTTATCAATGGGGGCGGTACTTCTTGAGGAATGGGGAATGGGTAGATACAATCGAGTAGCCGATGTATCTCGGTTATTCTGGTGGGCGCTGTCGGAATCATTCTGGTATCGGCCGCTCCAAACGGTATGGCGATGCCGAGGTCTTGTACAAGCGATTCTCGGAAAACGGCAAGAGTGGGGAGACATGGTTCGCAAAGGCATTTCCGTAGGTCAAGGGGGCAGCGGCAAATGAGAAAAATACGTAAAGCTGGGTACAGCCCTCATATGAAACGGAAAATATTTATTGCTTCTGCCGGTATTGCGCTGCTCCTAGGTGTTGTCGCGACGGTTTGGATGTCTGGTATTCTCACTTCTCGCAAGCATGTGGAGACCGTGAAGGTGGATGGATTGACGATTCCTGCGAACGTCGGGAGCCGCTATTTGCAGGTATACCACAATGGTACACCGCAAGATATACTGCTGAAGGGCGTTAATATGGGCATTGCCAAACCGGGGCATTTCCCGGGCGAAGCGGCGATATCAAAAGACGAATATTTGCGCTGGTTTCAGCAAATTGGTGACATGCATGCGAATGTATTGCGGATCTATACGCTGCATCCACCAGCTTTTTACGAGGCGCTTGAAGCGTACAATAAGAAGGCGGCAAATCCGCTATATGTGCTGCATGGCATCTGGATGAACGAGGACAAGCTTATCGCGTCAGAAGACGTGTTTGCCGATGAGAATACACAAGATTTTGCTGAGGAAACACGACGTACGATTGACGTGATCCACGGTAACGCCAAAATTCCAGTAAGGCCTGGCCATGCTTCAGGCTCTTATACAGCGGACATTTCGGAGTATGTGCTCGGCTGGATCATCGGGGTCGAATGGGATCCTGAAGTTGTTATCTCAACGAACGCCAAGCATGCAAATGCGCCGGATTTCCAAGGTACCTACTTCCGGACGGAAAAGGCATCTCCCTTCGAGTCGTGGATAGCGGAAGCAATGGACGATACGGTCAAGTATGAAACGGAAACATACACATGGCAACGACCTATCAGTTTTACGAACTGGGTGACGACCGATCTGTTGAAGCATCCAGCAGAACCGAGTGAAAAGGAGGACGCCGTATCTATCAATCCGAATGTCATCTGGCCAACATCCTCGCTCAAAGCCGGTTATTTCGCATCGTATCACGTATATCCCTATTATCCGGATTTCTTGAACTACGAAACGAAGTATACTGATTACATCGATCATCGCGGGCAAAAGAATAATTACGCAGGTTACCTGCGGGAACTGAAACAGGCGCACCGGATGCCGGTCGTTGTAGCAGAGTTCGGCGTTCCCTCTTCACGCGGTATGACGCATCGGAATGTCAGCGGTTGGAATCAAGGCTTTTTGTCCGAGGAGGAGCAAGGGGACATTGACAGTCGATTGTTCGAAGACATCTATCAGGAAGGAATGGCCGGCGGGCTTGTATTCTCCTGGCAGGACGAGTGGTTCAAGCGGACTTGGAATAACATGGACTACGACAATCCCGATCGCCGTCCATTCTGGTCAAACGTTCAGACGAGTGAGCAATACTTCGGGTTAATGGGCTTTGATCCTGGTGCCTCAGAGCTGTTAGTGAAAGTGGATGGGAAAACGAATGACTGGGAGAAAGCGGGTATCAAGCCGTTTGCTGTTGGTGGCAAAACGGGCGCAAGCGCCCTGCAGAAATATAATGACGGGTACGACGAGCAACGGCAAGTTGACCGTCTGTATATGGCAAGTGACGAACGGTATGTCTACTTCCGTCTCGACTTTGGTAAGAGCGATAAGCCGCTCGATTGGACGAGAACGAATGCGACGATTATGCTCGATACGGTGCCAGGCCAAGGGCAGACGAAATTGCCGGGTGGCGTACTGACAAGCGATGCTGGGTTTGATTTTGCGATCGATGTCAAAGGACCGAACACCTCCCGGATATGGATAGACAGCTATTACGATCTGCACGAACTGCAGTATGGCCGCATGCTCAACATGATTCCGCAGACCGCATTTGCGGACAAGAAAAACAATGGCGTATTCCACAAACAGATGCTGACGTTAAATAAGCCGTTGACGATTCCGAATCGGCAAGGTGACGCTGCGGTTATTCCCTTCGAATCCTACGAAACAGGCTTGCTTCGCTTCGGCGATGGTGACCCGGACAGTCCGCAATACGATTCTCTTACGGATGTGGCTGTAAATGCCAAGGATGCGATTGTCGAGCTGCGCATTCCCTGGCAACTACTCAATATCAAAGATCCCAGCATGCATGAAGCGGTTGGAGACATTAGGGAGAAGGGCCTTGATGCAAGCGTGCAAACACCAGGCTTCCACGTTGCAGTCGTCACCTATAGGCCAGAACCAGACGAAGACACCACGCAGCATCTAGGGGGGGACGCAATTGCTGACTTCCTGCCATCTGCAAGCAACGGCGTGCTTCGTGCAAATGACATGCCGTTCTATCAATGGAAAGGGTGGGATTATCCTCAAACACACGAACGGTTGAAGAAATCGTACTACAAGCTGAAAGAAACATTTGCTGCTGTGCGGTTTCCAACGGATTAAGCGCTGAATTATGAGCGTTCGATTTTGATCGAAAAATAATTATTGAGTCGATTGATACAGCTAGTTGATCTACCCCCCTTTTTCAATGGATAACCATAGAGTAAGAACCAATCGAACCGGGGGAGCTCAATATTAACATTAAAAAAATAAGGCTCAAAAGTGAAATAGCTTCCTCATCTTTCGAGGAAGCTATTTCACTTTTGAGTCTTTTTAGCGGAGGGAAAATATTTTATTATCCCAGGCACTTGAACCACATTCAGTCATATATAGGTGATAGCAGTTCGAACCTGGTTGAGGAGGATTTTATACAAATGATGTTACCGAGTGAAAGGTATTTTGGTAAGTTTGAAGCGGTTTTTTTATTTTACGGGGCCATGCCTACAGGCGTTACTGTTTCTGAAACTGGGCGCATTTTTGTTTGCATGCCAAAATGGGGAGACGATGTTAAATTTACGGTGGCTGAAATCGTTGGCGGTACATTACAGCCTTATCCTAGTTTAGACGCTAATGTGGTAAGCCAATATAATATCACAACGTCCTTCATTAGTGTCCAAAGTGTAGTTGCTGATGGAAAAGGTACGCTTTGGGTATTGGATACAGGAGCTCCTAATTTCTCAGAACCCATCAAAGGGGGGGCGAAGTTAGTCGCTGTTGATTTAAATTCAAATTCCATAAGAAGTGTATATACATTTACGGAAGATGTTGTCCTGCCAACCACTTATCTGAATGATGTCCGATTTGATTTTCGTGTTGGTAAAGCAGGTTATGCTTATATAACGGATTCGTCTTCCCGAGGACCAGGCGCCATTATTGTCGTTGATTTAGAAACGGGCTATGCCAGGAGACGGTTAAATGGGGCAAATTCAACTTCGCCGGATCCCTATCTCTTACCGAAAGTTGAAGGTAAAATCCTGATGAATCGAAACCAAGACGGATCTACTTCACCCTTTAGATTGGCATCCGATGGTATAGCGATTTCCCCGGACGGCAAGATGTTGTATTTTTGTCCTCTCTCCAGTCGTCATCTGTACTCGATTCCAACGGAAGCCCTAAGAGACCGAACGATACCGGATATGAATTTACAGGATCATGTGAAGTATTGGGGAGAAAAAGGTGCTTCAGATGGAATGATCACCGGTGCAAAAGGAACCCTTTATGCTGGAGATTACGAAAATAACAGTATTCGAAAGATATTGCCGAATGGCATCATGGAAACGATCGCACATGATCCGAGAATTTTATGGCCGGATACTTTTTCGATTGGTCCAGATCAATACTTATATTTCATCGTGAACCAATTACATCGGCAGGCAAGATTTCATTACGGAAATGACCTGCGCCAGAAGCCTTATAGTTTACTCCGTATGAAAATAGACGAATCACCCGCTCCTACCTTTTAATAAATATTTCACTTTACAAAGTTGACTCTATTTGCATAGAAAATGTATTTCAACTGATCGTACTCGGTTTTTTATCAAAATAAAACCACTTTATCGGATTGTTTGAGCGCCAGCTTTCGCGTGCCCGCCGATCGTATCGCGATTGGGCATGAGCATCTCCTTTGCAGATCCGTTTTTACTGACACCGACTCAAGTTGCTCCGAATATCCTATAGCTATGAATAGTTGTAAAAGGGGGCAACGGTTATCAAATATAACGATCCCAAGTATGGATTCAGTATGCGTATCCCTGATTGGTGGAAACCATATTTGGTTATCAAAAGATCGGGCCGATCTGGCGATGAGGCATACGGCGTGCAATTTCTGTTCAAGTATCGCGGCAAAGTGTATACAGACATTTTCACCGTAAGTATGTACCGTATGACCCGAAAGCAATGGCGCGACAAAGGCTATGAAGACTCGCCCTCCATCGTCCTCTACGCGGGGAACGGGCGCCTATTCGCCTATTACACGCCGGAGGAGCCTCCCGCTGAGTTTTTCGACAACAAATCAAAGGATGGCTTCAACAAAAAATACGCCAAGCAGCTAAACCTTCTTAGGCGCATGATCAATGACGATGTCCCCAAGATCGCGAAGACGTTTAAGCCCGCTAATTACAAGCCCCGTAAAATAGTTAAAGCCCGCTGAGCGTCAGCGGGCTTTGTTGCTTAGTTATTAAATACATAGATGGATAGCTCAATAAATACAAAGAAACGGCAGCCTGCATATTGGCTGCCAAAAATGTTAGGTAGTGTTTCGCACCAATCACACACTTGGTTATGGGCTTGGGCAAACTCTCAGGCACAGATTTCCTCAAATAGTTTGACACAGGCAATTAAGCTAAAAGCTTATGGTATTAAGAACAACATTCCTGAACTGACAAAAGAAAAGATCTCTGCGACCAATAATGAAGGACATGTAATTGCAAGTATTGCTTCTGGAATGTTCAAAAACCGTTTTTATTATGCAGGCAACTATGGTGCAGGAACAGCATTTTTTACTATTGATGTGGCAGAAGATTTGATGGAACAACCTGAATCGGTATTGACGGTTACCAAGAGGTTTCTGACCTTTCGATTCGAAAAGCATCCCTTTCATTACTTGTGTCATTCTTTAAATTGCTCAGATTGGCTGCTTTTGTCTGCAAACCCTGTTTGGAATAAAAATTAATAATGTCATCAATAGTAGAAAATACGACACTAACGCTTGAATCATGTGTACTTATGTTGATAGAAAACCGCTTTTCTGATGTAGTAACATCTTTATTTTATATTAGCATTTGGTGACTTTAAGCTTAATTTAAAGCTTCTTTCAGAGTAATTCCTGCCGTGACTATAGGAACTTTACCTGCAGGAAGTTGCACCTCTTCACCGTTTTGCGGCTTTTTCCCATGCGTGCTTCGCGATTACGGACATCAAATATACTGGGCTACTCGACTAGGAGATTAGTCTGCCTTTATGAAGAGACTTCATATTTTTATTGGAGTTAGAAATGATAGGGAGCATTTTCAAGCTACTAATCATGGGAGAGAGGCATTGGTGGCAAGTTGGGACGTACTCAAAAGAAAAATTGTCCCGAATCCACCCATTACAATCTTCTTTATCGCATGCCCAGACTTTCGTGTTTTCATGAATGAGATCCTCTAACGATTTTCTTCGAAAATACATAGTTTTCTCCTCCTTAGATAAAAAAACTGCCCTTAACACTTGTTAAGGACAGTTCACTGTGAATTACAGTTTTACAACATTTTCGGCTTGAGGACCGCGGTTGCCTTGAGCTACATTAAATTCAACGCGTTGTCCTTCGTCCAACGATTTGAATCCATCCCCTTGAATAGCGGAGAAATGAACAAATACGTCATTTCCGCCCTCCATTTCAATAAATCCAAAGCCTTTCTCTGCGTTAAACCATTTCACTGTTCCTGTTTCCATAATAAAATTACCTCCAAATTGTTATTAACATGCTTTTTTAAACAAAAAAAATCACACATTGAAAAAGGCACCATTACACAAATGATCACTTTTTCAATATGTGAGTTTATGTCAAAGCTGTTTTATAACCTTATGTTAGCACACAAAAATGTAATAAGCAAATGTTAATGGTTCCCTTGCTCTTCCTATATGACATTTGTCATACCCGCTACATGATGTTTATGACTGCAACGAATTGAAAGCGATATCTATAATGAATATAAGATACTACAACTGATATTCGCTAAAGTCCTGCGCACCATATCGAGGAGGAACTACACAATGACACAATCCACGCTAACTAACTTAAAAAAACAGGTTGCCCCTTATGAAAAATCAAATACGAGGGATAGTATCAAACAATTAATTAACACCATAGGACCTTTATTCGTTCTATGGATAGCTGCGTATCTAAGCCTATCTATATCCTATTGGATCACACTACCGATTACGATCATCGCATCCGGTTTCGTTATACGAACTTTTATCATTTTCCATGATTGTTGTCATCAATCTTTCTTCAAAAGCCGTAGAGCTAACGAAATAATCGGTACGATTACGGGTATCCTTACACTCTTTCCCTATCAGCAATGGAAGAATAGTCATTCTATCCATCATGCAACGAGCAGTAACCTCGAGAAACGTGGAGTAGGTGATATGTGGGTACTTACCGTCGACGAATATGCGGCTTCTTCCATATGGGTTCAAATTGCTTATCGGTTATATCGGAATCCATTTATTATGTTCGGACTTGGTCCCATCTTTTTGTTCCTATTTACGAACCGCTTTAATACGAAAGGTGCAAGACGAAAGGAAAGAATCAGTACTTATATGACGAATGTCTCCATCCTTGCTTTATATGGGGGACTGAACTGGATAATTGGCTGGCAGTCGTTTGTTCTGATCCAAGCTCCAATCATGTTCATAGCGGGCTTGATGGGAATCTGGCTATTTTATGTGCAACATCAATTTGAATCCTCCTACTTCGAGAATGAGGATGAGTGGAGTTATGTGAAAGCCGCGGTAGATGGAAGCTCTTACTATAAGCTGCCGAAGCTTTTGCAATGGATTACTGGAAATATTGGGTTTCATCATGTCCATCATTTGAGTCCGAAAGTGCCAAATTATAATTTGGAAAAGGCGCATAATGCCACACCTCTGCTTCAAAAAGCAACGACCATTACAATCGGCACCAGTTTGAAGTCGCTAAGTTTCCGTCTATGGGATGAGCATAACAAAACGTTTGTCGGTTATAAAAATAAAAATCGGGTGCACCGTAAGGTAGATGAGCATGATTCTTTGCTTAACCCAATAAAAGTAAAAGTCCGTAAATCAAGCTTGCAAGGGCAGTAAATACATCGTTTCATGTTTATGCTAAAATATAATTAAATTATGTTGAAGAAAAAGAGGCTAAACGGACTATGCAAAAGTGGTATCAAATCTTTTACAAAAACACCGGTCTTAGTCCGTATGTGTGGGTTGTTTTCTATATCCTCCCTTTTTATTTCATCTTTCGTTCTTCTACCACATACCAAATTGTATTAGGCACTATCATGATTATGGTTTTCTTTAGTTGTTATGTACTGTCCTTCTTATCGAAAGGATGGATTGTGTACTTTTGGACTAGCATACAAATTATTATTTCGATTATCATGGCTATCGTATTCAGCTATGTGTACTTCTCTCTCTTTTTAGCGTTTTTTATTGGTACCATGAAAAGTCGGGCAGGATTTATTACGTTATACTGCATCCATCTAGTAACCACGATTGTAACGATTAACTATGAATTGGTATCTCAAAATCCTGTTTATTTTACGCAATTGCCTTTTATCATCATTAGTGTAATTGGCGTTATTCTCATTCCAGTCACCACGTTCAACCGAAATAGGAGTGAAAAACTGCAGGGACAGCTAGAGGATGCAAATAAGCGGATTTCCGAGTTGGTAAAGCTAGAAGAACGTCAAAGAATCGCCCGCGATTTACATGATACACTTGGACAGAAGCTCTCATTAATCGGGTTGAAGAGTGATTTGGCTGGGAAATTAATTAGCAAAAATCCGGCGCAAGCACAAATCGAAATCAATGATGTTCGTCAGACAGCTAGAATTGCGTTAAAGGAAGTTCGGGAAATCGTAACGCAAATGCGTGGAACGAGACTAGTGGAAGAGATTTTTCGAATTAAACAAATTTTGAAGGCTGCAGAGATCGACCTCATTTTAGAGGGAGAACCGAAGTTAACCAACACTTCCCTGATCAATGAAAATGTGTTGAGCATGTGCTTGAAGGAATCGATAACGAATATTATCAAACATAGCAGTGCTACTAGATGTTCGATCACCATTGAGCCATCTCTAAGCGATCTTGTTATCAAAGTCGGGGACAATGGGATCGGCATGACGAAAGAATGTCTTGTGTTACTTGGGAATGGATTACGAGGTATGAAAGAACGACTTGAGTTTGTAAACGGTTGTATGGAAATTATCTCAGACAATGGAACAACGATTGTTATCAAAGTGCCGAATGCTATCATACCACCAGAGAGAGAGGTGAGGATATGATCAGAATTGTGATTGCCGAGGACCAACGGATGCTGCTGGGCGCACTTGCTTCCTTACTTGATTTGGAAGAGGATATGCAGGTCGTTGGCAAAGCAAGCAATGGCGAGGATGCTGTGAAACTCGTTAAACTGCATAAGCCTGACATTTGTGTCATGGATATCGAGATGCCAATAATGAGCGGTTTAGATGCAGCGGAGGAACTAAAGGGATTGGGTTGCAAAGTCATTATATTGACCACGTTTGCCAGATACGGGTATTTTGAACGGGCCGTGAAAGCAGGTGCCAACGGTTATTTGTTGAAAGATAGCCCAAGCGAAGAACTGGCTACCTCGATTCGCAGTGTGATGGCTGGCAGACGAATTTATGCCTCAGAGTTGGTCGATGAGACATATAATGAAGAAAATCCATTGACGGAGAGGGAAAAGGAAGTGCTGAACCTGATCGCCGACGGTAAAAATACGAAAGAAATCGCTGATCACATGTACATTACAAGAGGTACCGTTCGCAACTACATTTCCGTTATTCTCGATAAGCTCAATGTCACTAACCGAATTGAGGCTATTATGCGGTTCAAAGAGAACGGATGGTTCAAATGACAGGCCAAAAAAAGGTGAATGGGTACCCATAGACTGGCACTTTGAAAAAAGGTGTTCAGGTTTGTGGGTACCTTTTTGTTAACTATTTCGGTTCAAGCTGAAAGTGATGTAAGAGTCACAACGCTGAGTATGAGTGTTTTTCCCAATCCCATCAGCAGTCATTAGTTAATGAAATTATCAACAGGAGCATCGCAGAAGTATTAGTGAATTTAATGTCGATGTAGATGCAACAACAGGTTTAACTATAGAAGTATTTTCTTATCGTTAGAATATGAGCATTTTTATGACAGCAATTACAAGTACATTATTTAACAGCTAGATGCTCGTCAGCAACATTGCTACGCTCCCTCGGTATGATTTAATTTCCTCACGCAAGCTCGTCTATTAGCAGAATTTCACTTCCATCGTACAGAGGCGCTCGTTTTTTTACAAAGTTGAAATTTATACATCTACAGGAATCTAACGGAGAACGTTACTTCAATAAACCACAAAATGAGGCTACCACCGCGAAAAACGAGTGGCAGCCTTATTAAGCTATTGTGCAGGCTAACGTAGCAAATGTAATTAATTTATAAAACAAAAACCACCCAGTGTGGTAAAATTTGGGTTGATTGTACCATTGGAATTGAGGTGATATCTTGTCGAACCACGTATACATTATTACTGGAGCATCGAGTGGACTTGGTGCCGAAATTTCTAGACAACTTTTATTAGAAGAAAACAATGTGTTTTGCTTATCTCGAACTGAAAATGACGACATCATCAGACAAGCCTCAGGTTACAGATATAAGTTCTACTCCATTGATCTTACTCATGTAGAGAACGTATATCTTATTTTGCAGGAGATTATTGCAACAATTGATTCGAGTAAGATTGATTCTATAACACTTATCAATAATGCCGCTTCAGTATCCCCCATCAAAGATATACAGTATTGCACGCAAGATGAAATCATGGCAAATATACAACTGAACTTAACGACACCTATTATGCTTACCTCCAGTTTTATAAGATTAACATCCGAATGGGAAGTAAAAAGAAGGATTGTAAACATCTCTTCTGGATCGGCTCAGTATCCAGCCCAAAGTATGAGTCTTTACTGTTCGGCTAAATCGGCACTGAATATGTTCTCCCGATGTGTGGGGCTTGAGCAAGATGGTGTACCAAATGCTGTTCAAGTATTTGCAGTTGATCCAGGAATGATGGATACAGAAATGCAAAAAACAGCTCGTGATTCCGTTTTTCAACTATCGGAATTTTTTTCGAAACAGAAATTGGAGGGCAACCTTACCGATCCCGCTCATGTAGCAAGTAAGATATTAACATTAATTAACTCCCTAGTAATAAAGAATGGCGATATTCATCATGTGTGAGTCGCTGCCGCTAAACATAATTAAATACAAATGAGGGCCGCCGCGCTAGGGGGGCTATCATTTGGTATTATAAATTATTGCCCTCAAAGATTTCGTGTGAAACTTAGATACTGAGTACCCCTGAGCACTTTTGTCTAGATCAACAATTAAACCGAGACTATGTTTAACACGTAATGCTTTTCAACTCCATTTTCAAATGATAAATACATTTTAAAAACAGCGCCATAATCGAGCATGCCTGTGATCTTATCTGCTTTATGTATCGCTTTAGTGAATGATTCGATCTCTTCAGGATTTGTAATGATCTTTTCTACAAAGAGCGGCTTCTCCATTTCTTTGCATATTTGACTATACTCTAACTTAATTTTCATAATTTTTGTACTTATTAAGATTCCGTTGTTAGAAGGAGAAATTACAGTTATATCCTTGTTACCCTTATGCGTACAACCAAAAACGAGTGCACAAATGACGAATAGAACTGAGAAACTGAGAAATAGTTTTTTGATATGTCATACCTTCTCTCGAAATAAGAACTATTTGTTTTAATAGACGTGAAGAATCAGATTTCAGTTTCAACCTTCGTCAATTTATTTTACTCACTAGCACAAAATACAGAACGAAGATTAATGTATAAGTACCATCCATTCAACTTGGGCAAGCCGTGCATAAGGGGGGGGGAGATAAATTATGTCAAAAGTACATGATCTTATGAAGTCGATTTACAAAATGATCAAATCAAATTACATACTAAATATGATGATAATAGAATAATTGAGGAAACAGATATTGTTTTTACTGAAGTGTTTAATCACTTTTTTGAACACCAATTGAAAGGCAGTATTATTCTTGATATTTATGAATCAGATATTCCTAAATTTATTAAAGAAAATTCTGAACTATTAAGACAGCATGAATCCTATGGATGGCCAGTGATGTATGATTCAATTGATGAAATGGAACAAATCTTAATTGAAGGTGGTTATAAATACATTATTCTTATGTCATCATACGGATTGAATGGTTGGGTATTGGCTAAGAATTTTGAAATCATCACACGAAAGATTGAGTAGTGATTGTAAGTTTACTTTGATGGTAGAGGTAGGGACATGGTATAACTGTGTTCACACTTTGGCATTCGGCATGAATCATTGCGCTAACGCAGAACGATAGCATTCCTGTAGAGCGTTAATTTTGAGCTTTGCAAAAAAACAAGCGCCTCGGTACGATGGGAGTACGCAACGGGTCATAGCCCTTAAAATCCCATCATCCAGGAGGACGCTCTATATGAAGTTTAAATCGCAGAACAAACAAAATCAACTCATTGAAAAAATTACCGCTCAGCATCTAGTTGTCGGGATCGACATCGCTCAACAAGCACATGTCGCACGTGCAGTTAATTTTCGTGGAATCGTGGTCGGCAATCCAATATCCTTCACGAATGATGAAGAAGGATTTCAAAATCTTCTTGAGTGGATTCATTCATTGCAAGCAGCTCATAACCTTAGTTCGGCTATCATTGGTATGGAACCTACCGGTCATTACTGGCTTAACGTCTCTAAATGGCTCTCTGAGCGTTAATATGAAGTTGTTCTCGTCAATCCTCATCTCGTGAAAAAGAATAAGGAAAACCGTGACAATACGCCATCTAAGAGTGACAAAAAGGATGCTCTCGTCATTGCGGACATGGTTAAGAACGGCTATTACTCGTTCACTCGCAACACACCTGAAGCCTTTGAAGAACTTCGAGTCTTTTTCTCAAACCGGGACTCTGTCGTAACGAGACTCGTTAGTGTGAAGAATCAAATCCATCGTTGGGTTGACGTTGTGTTCCCTGAGCTGCGACAAGTCTTTAAAAACCTTATGTGCAAAGGCTCATTGGCCACATTAAGGCTTTTCTCAACACCTGAAGAACTGAGGAAATTAGAGCCTCAAGATGTGGTATGTGGGTGGAAGTCCCTAATGAAACGTCAGCCTGGCGAAATTAAGGCTCGAGCACTTATTGCTCTTGCTAGCCATTCTGTTGGTTCTAAACAAGCTACTTATGCGTATAAGCTTCATTTAAAGCAGCTTCTGGCCGAATATGATCTTGCCTGCGAACAGCTGAAAATAGTAGAGACAGAGATTACTGCCGTTTTAGACCGCATTCCCTTCGCTAAATCAATGCTTGCTGTAAAAGGGATTAACGCCATTTCACTTGCTGGTATTCTTGGTGAAGCAGGGGATTTAAGTGGCTTTGTACACGGCAATGCATTACTTCGGCATGCTGGCCTAAACCTTGCAGAAGCAAGCTCAGGCAAATGGACGGGACAGATGAAAATAAGTAAACGCGGACGATCTCGTTTGCGCCGTTTCATCTATATGATGACCATTAGTATGGTAGGGAACAATCCAGAATTTAAAGCAATGCATGCGTACAATGTACAGATGAAAAAGATGAAGAAAATGAGATCTCTTATGAAACTGTGTGGAAAATTAGCCCGAATACTCGTTGGAATGGCCCGCAGCAACGAAGCCTACGACCCTACTAAAACAATGCCACTTCAGTTAGCAGCTTAAGTACTTAAGTAATATCCAACCGTTTCGTCGTACGAATTTTGGCTTATTCGCGGGATTTCAAAAGAAAGCACGGAGTACCGGATGTGTTCAACCAAAGGGCATAGACCCGTAACGATAGCAAGACCGGCCTCCACCCCTTGGACAGGTGTAACGAAGGAATGAGAGGGCATAGACCCGTTGAGACATGGGAGTGAAAACCTCCAGGGGCGGCGTGGAGATAGCGTGCAGTATATGGAAATATATGGGGTGTAAACCTCACCCTGTGTTTCAGTGCGCCTTCATGTTGCCAAGGTCTATTACGGAGACTCTATTCCAAACCTCCTGTCTTTTAAGAAGGGTGAAATCCTGCGAATAAGCGAGCATACGTGAGAAAACTTAATCGAACCGAGGGAGTTAAACAGTGAAGGGCTGCCGCGTGGCAGCCCTTCACCCCGCTAACGAGCAGAATAGTTCAATAAGAATGCCAGCATGCCTGCATTGGAAAATAACACAGAACGAGAACCGTTAAGAAGATGGTTCTCGTTCTGTGTATGTGCAAGCTTATTTTCGCACATTCGTCAAAGGTTGAATATGAAGCTCATATGTAACGTTAAATTTCACGTTCGCCCAGAGAGTAGACCATTCATCCTCGCTCATGGGCTTCGAAAAAGGACCTAGTGTAAGAGTACCTATTTCCAGAGGGTCCACTTCCGAATTTTGCATTTTCTTTAGCAGCTCTGTTGTTTGTTTTTCGAAAAGCGATTTTATTTGTTGATGAATAACCGCTAATTGATCAAGGTTGTCTATATCTCCCTTTCCACGGTACTCTTCAATTCGACCTTTGAGCTCGACGTTGAGAGATAATGTTGAGTAGTCGAGATTTAATTTCATCTTTGTCTTGGAAGTGACATTCCCCATCGTTATTGATAACTCTGGGATGGTAAGGACTTTAAGGTGATGATTATGATCAATCAGTTGGAATATTTGTTCATTTCTCTTATTAATGTTCGTTTGCAGTTTATCGTTTTTGAAGAAGGCAGTTCCTTCGTAGATAAAATTTTCTTTATCGACCTTGAAAATAGGAGCCACTGGATCGGAGTATGGTGAATAGTACCTTTTCATAAATTGATGTAGATTTACAATAGTCATATCTCCTTGTTTCTTATACTCATAGTGTTTAAGCAAACGATAAAGTAAATAGCCAGGAACGTCTTGTGTTTTTATTTGATTTTTAATGAAATCATCAAAGCTTCCATTGACGATGATGATATAAAGGCGTTGAGAAATATCAGGGTCCGTAAATAAAGTGTTCATAAGTGATGTAATGCCTTTTTTTGCCAGTTCTTGTTCAATAAATACCATACGAAGTTGTCCTGATTTTACTTCCCGATGATAGCTTAAATTAAAATCCTTTCCTCCCTCCTTCAATAGATCGACTTCTTGGGTAAGTATTTTTTTTGGTTCAGAATATATGGGTGGTACCAGTGTGCTTATTCTTAGCTTCCCTTCTGCACCCTCAGTAATCGACCACAAAATCACAGGGGAGATTTCTTCGATCTGATTGTTATCTACAAATGGGGAGCATCCAATCATCCATAGCATACTGCTCATTATGACGAGGAACATCGTATGTTTAAACAGCCTCAATGCTAGATAAGCCCCTTTCGTTTGCAAGCAATCAGAAGGAAGGTTGGGATGAACAAGTAGGTAAATGCCCGTAACCAAATCTGTAGGTTCATCAAAGGGTTCTGTTCAGTTTCATCAAACCACTTGTCTAGAATAATCGTACTTATTAAAATCATGATCCAGCAGGTTATAAAACCAATTCGATTGCTCTGTTCGTTTAATCTTCCTGAAACTATTCGAATAGCCCCGTAGAACCATAAGAAATAAAGGGAAATGGCCCACACATAATAAAACATTTGCATGCAAATTAAAATGATATCAATTCGCTCCAAAACAGGAGTTTGCAGATAACGAATAAGGTCCGTTACCGGAAATCTGCTTTTGTTCAAGTATTGGGAACTAAAAAATAATAAGGAAACAACAAACATAATCAAATACTCAAAGACAGACGTGGTATTAGCAAATGTCAAATATTTCAACATCTTTTGTTTTTGGTTTATCCACGGCCCAATAAAGACCAAGTACTCCGGTCCCGAGAACGCTTGCCAAATGAACAAAAGATTCTTCCAGGAGACTGTCGACCAGTCTGCGGGGATCAAGGGATATAAATCGTGAAGTGACGCCATCGATGGGAAGAAGAAAGGAATAAAACATAAAATCATCCAAGCGGAACCAAAAAAGGCAATAACGACAAAGCGTATCGCATTCGTCATTCCTCGAGAGGCCGCGTACAAACAAATCCCAAAGAGAAATAAAATCAACCACAAAGGATTCATGGAAGGGAAGATGATACTATTAATCACTTCCACAGTCCCCAGTGTACTTACATATATTTTAGCAAAAATGAAAAACAGACCAACGAAGGCCAAAACACGAACCGTCCGCTTTCCAAATAGTTGAACGAATCCTTGATATCCTTTGGTGGAAATGTCTGATGAAAACCATTTTGCAATCAAGATCATATTCAATTGTGATAAAATCCCCACGGCAATTAATGCCCAAATCATATAGGGATAAACCAATTTGGAAGGAGTGACTAAGACGAAATATAGCATTTGACTTCTGTTGACCATGAAAAAGACATAGATCCCGCCAAACGTGACCGTTCTCTCATATAAGGAAGATGCCTTCACATTATTTTCTCCTTTGACTGGTTCGCCATTTCTGTAGGGTATGTAAATATTCAGGACGTTCCTTCATCCAATGGAAAGGACCCCGAATGAAAAGATCTAACCAATCCCTCCAGTAAAGATGAGCTAAGGGGGCGAAATAAGGCTGTTTCAAAGATGTGATACTATTCAAATGGACAAGAATAACAATTATCCCGAATACTATCCCTAACATTCCAATATAGTTGGCAAGGAAAAGGAAAGCGAATTGAAGCAGTGTGTTTGATTTTGTCACGAGATAATTAGGGACTAGAAACGAAGCGATAGCCGTAACACCTACTAAAATAATTAATATTTTGCTTGCAAAACCAGCTTCAACGGAAGCTTGTCCTACGACAATGCCACCGATCACGCCTAGTACTTGACCCGACTTTGTGGGCATCCTAAGACTTGCTTCTTTGATGATCTCCAGGGTAATCAGCATTAAAAATGCTTCCCAAAATGGCGTAAACGGCAATTTGGTTCTAGATTCTAATAATACAAAAAGAACTTGCATCGGGAGCATCTGATAATGATGAGTGGCTAACGCAACATAGATCGGGACTAATATTAACGAAAGTACATAGCTTACATATCGCAGCAGCCGCAAAAAACTGGCAACCAGCCAGCGATTAATGTAATCCTCTGGAGATTGAAATAGATGAAAAAATGTGATGGGAGCCGTTAACGCAAATGGTGTATTGGCTACTAAAAAAGTAATTTTTCCCATCGATAAAGTGAAAGCGCATAGATCCGGGCGGTCGCTTTGTTGAAATTGCGGGAATATACTATGATAATGATCTTCCATGAATGCAGCAACATGTGACGAATCCAAAAAAACATCAAAATCAATGGTAGATAGTTTACTTCTTGCAATGGAAATAAATTCGGGATTGGTCACCCCTTCCAGATACATCATGACAACCTCTGTTTTACTTACAGAACCTACAGAAAATCTTTCTGATTTTAAAGATGTCGATGGAAGCCGTCTGCGAATCATTGTCACATTTTGATCGATTTGCTCACTGAAGCTGTCCTTGGGTCCAAACATAATGGTTTCGGTTTCCGATGTTTCGATGGCGCGAGTCAATGGATTTGGAAGAAGTGCTGCCCACCACTGATTCTTCATAGGTTCATAGAGAAGGATGGATCCCGTTAATAGTTTCTGCTGACCTTCCTCCATCGTGACAATTCTGGATACCTTAGTTGTGGCTATGCATTCATTTATTTCTTCAAGATCACAGTGGAGCAGCGGTTCCATAACGGATTCATTTAAGCGTTCTTGGTCAATTAATGTTCTTATGTAGAGAAGCATCACCATTTGATCATTATTGGTCCTGCGTTCGATGATTTCTGCATCGTCCATGTTGGCCAAAATTTGTCTAATCGAATCTATCGTTAGGACGGTATTCTGAGGTTCAGGTTTCTCAAAATGGTGTCCAATCTTAAGCTTCTTCCAAAACATAAACACCATCCTTACAAAATGGGTAGTGAAAATTGAAAATATTGGTTATGCCTTTATAATTTATCCATGTCTGGATCATTTATACCCTTAGGGTTTGTATGTATGAGAACTGTTTCATGAGGTGCATACGGATACATCAGTATTAACGAAAAAACAGAGCTGCTTGTAGGGATTAACAATTTATACAAAAAATTATGCTTGAAACTAAAGGGTTTTCTTGGAGGGTTAGAGATAGATAGGACAACCAGAGGTAATAGAAGTGTTGGGATTATTTGAAAATCCGGGTAGTTAAGCTCACGCAGAACGATAGGTAAACGGAAAAAGGAGCCGCGAAAGCTGCTCCTTTTGTCATAAAGCTATTGGTCAGCTAAACGCAATCTTTGCAGGATATTTATAGGCATTACCGAAAATTTAATGAATCAATCATAATTATTTACGAGGAACGATTGCCCTTATACATTAAGTACAGTGATAAAACCCTCGATTGTTCGAACAAGCATGTAGAACAATGTGTAGGAGAAATTATTGAATTAACGCAAGAGTTCCAGTTGACCGTTCAACTAACGCAGAAGTACGACAAGTTCTGCTATAAGCACCAACAGTGCGAAAAGCAGGAGATTACAGTAGTAATCTCAACTTTACAACCGAGGATGGGAATGACGGAACCATGTATCCCGAAACCATCCCGCCAACACTCCTGCATGCGTCATGTTTAACAGAACATGAGGTGTGAAGTACAGGTAGATTCGACAGAACGAAGGCTAAAGCCATCTAAATAGAAAAGGTATGCCAACGGATATGTCGCGCGGCTGAAAAATTGAATATGGTGAGAATTTTCGCATTAAAGCGACATGACGAACTTCTGAATGTACGGGTCTAAAGTTAGAGCATGCGGAAACGTATGTACCATCAGACGATGGGGTGAGTGGCGTAAAGTAAAACTTTCTTCTATGAAATACGCTATGCCAAACTAAGGAGGCATTGGTCTCACAGGCTTAGAGGAAGCACCTAAGTTCAGAAAAGATAGCTAGGCTGTAAGGTACTTGGAAAGCAAGGGACGTTGCAAGAAGGGCTGTTACCCGAAACGGTTACAATAAGGCACATGCCGAAATGCATTTATCCTTGTGAGGGCAGGGGCACGACTGATGAAACCTCTGTAATAGAGGCGGAGGAATAGCCCCAAGTCTAATTGAAAAGAACGATCATTTTCCATACGTGAATTGCACCGATCAGGTAGGAATGTGGGGACATCGCTTCGTCAGGAGGGATGCCACAGTGCAAGCTTTACGAAATTGGGAGTATTACGGCATGACGGAAGCTTTTACGGATTTGTACGAAAGATCAGCAAACAATGAGATATTTTCACGTCTCTATGAAATCGTCACATCCAGAGAGAACATCTTGTTGGCTTACCGTACGATGAAGTCCAATAAAGGATCAAAGACACCAGGAACAGATGGGCTAACCATCAAAGACATCGAACAACGCCCCGAAAACGAATTAGTGAGTGAAATCCAAAACAGACTGCAACACTATCGTCCCAAGAATGTCAGAAGGAAGCTCATCGAAAAAGATAACGGCAAAATGAGGCCGCTTGGCATCCCATGCATTCTCGACCGCATCATCCAGCAGTGCTTCAAGCAAGTCCTTGAGCCCATAGCTGAAGCTAAATTCTACAACCACAGCTACGGATTCAGACCCCTCCGATCGACACATCATGCCATGGCAAGAGTCCAATTTCTTATCAATCAAGCGTCGATGCATTATGTAGTAGACATCGACATATTGGGTTTCTTCGACAACGTCAATCATACGTTGCTTATGAAGCAACTTTGGAACATGGGCATCCAAGATAGAATGGTACTAGCCTGCATTTCTAAAATGCTAAAAGCTGAAATCGATGGAGAAGGAATACCGTCAAAAGGCGTGCCTCAAGGAGGACTGTTGTCGACGTTGCTTTCGAATGTCGTACTGAACGACTTGGACCACTGGGTAGCAGGTCAATGGGAGCTATTTCCCTTGAAGAAGCAACCTAAAAAGTCAAGGGACAGCCAAAGATACGCTAAAATCCGCACGACCCTTAAAGAAGGCTATTTGGTGCGTTACGCCGACGACTTTAAAATCATTTGCAGAGATTGGAGATCGGCTCAGAGATGGTATCATGCGGTAGTTTTGTATCTCAAAGACCGCTTAAAGCTCGACATCTCTCCAGAGAAATCGCAAATCATTAACCTGCGAAAAAGAGAGTCGGAATTTCTTGGCTTTACAATCCGAGCAAACAAAAAGGGTCAAAAGCGAGTAGCGCATACGGGGATCAAATCGGGCAAAATACAGAAAATGAGGAGCGAAGTCAAGAAACATATTCTCAAAATGAGGGCTTCGCCAACGGCGCTAACCGCTGCACGTTTCAACAGCTTTGTTCTAGGAATTCACAACTATTTCAATCGGGCAACACATGTAAATGTTGCGTTCTCACGTCTTGCCTATGATCTGCGAGCTTTCATGTATAATCGTCTTAAACAAATCGGGAAATATGAACATCCTGCAAACCCACCGCCAACATACAGTAAATTTTACAGCTTGGGGTACAGGACTTTTAAAGTAGCAGATGTTTATTTATACCCTCTGGCCAATGTAAAAACAAAGAATACGATGGGCTTTAGTCAAGGTCTTTCGCTCTTTACCACAGCAGGCAGAGAACAAATATACAAAAAGCTTCGACCAGATTTACGTCAGGAGATTTACTTCCTAACGAAATCTAGCATCCCGAATCAGAGTGTAGAGTATATAGATAATCGGATTAGTCGGTATAGCATGAAAATGGGGAAATGCGAAATTACAGGCATGTATCTCTTCGCATCCGATGTTCACTGTCACCACTATATCCCACCCCACGCAGGTGGAAACGACAAGTTTAACAACTTGCGTATCCTCCACAAGGAGGTCGGGAAACTTATCCTACAAACACACAAAGAGACAATTGACGTACTCAAGGAAAAACTGGATCTAACGGAATTGATGATGGTTCAGATCAACAAATACCGTGAAAAGTATGCATTAAGACCAGTTTAACATATCCCAAATCAATGAGTAACGAGGAACTTATGATTTAGTAAATTCAGTTAGAGGGAACGCGGAGTACTGGGAAACTCGTACGCTCCGTGTGGAGCAGGGGAAAAGCTGGAGATCACATCAAATGCTTACCTATTGCAACCGATAGCTGAATAAACACCTAGGAAGAGCCTGCCAGCATGAACGGCAGCCTATGCTCACCTAACGGACAGTTATGGACGGTGGCACTTCAAAAAGACAATCGCTTCAAAAAGGATCTCCTTTGCTTCAGCATAGATTTCCTCATTGGTTAAGATGCTTCTTCTACTTGAAAAATAAAACCGGCCATTGTGAAGGCGGATTTTAACTCTGTAGTGAAACCGATACACATCGAGTGTCCTTTTTTGTTTACTGGATGTCACGCTCATCGATAAACATAATACCGAGCCAAGTCTCAACCGACAAATATATTCCGTTTTGCCCAGTTACTTTGACCGATTGAGGGGCAAGGGCGGCTCCCGATGCAAAATAAGTCGGACCATAGTGAAGTGGTGTCACCTTGTTTAATTGGACCGTTTTTCCAACGAGGATTCCGTCAGGACGCCTCTTTTCCGCTTTTGTATCTGGGACACTTATGTTCATCGGTCCGACCCAAGTGTCGATCGTATAGTCAATCGAATTTCCCTTCATCGCGATTACGGTTACATCTTGAGGAGCTAATGCGAGACCCGTTGCACTCCCGTTCGGGGAATAAAGCGGCGTTATCTCATGCAGGATTATTTTCTCAGGGAAGGCGATCTCACTCGGCTCTGCGGCAAAGGAGGAAGATGGCAAAAGTACGGCAGCAAATAAGGCAATTCGATAGATATATCTTGCAAGTTTTTTCATGAAATACCTCCTAAAAATTATGTCTCTTGAATTCTTAAACGCGAGAAAAACGGTAAATGTTCTTGAGATTTATTGCCAAATCAAGCATTCCATATGTTGCCCAAAAATTGATATTAGTATCATCTGTGGTGCGGCGCTTGCGATGCATTGATAGCTAACGGGTAACGAGGGAGTATAATAATAAACAGGGAGCAGCTTGCCGCAGCTGCTCCCTGTTTTCACTCAAGTAAAGGGCAGATTTGCGCAACAATTGATAATCGACAGCGTCTACATTAAGGATACAATAGGTAGAAATGAGTGAGGGAATAATGCGTAAATCCGTTCATTGAATCAATTTTGTTCTACTACTTTTTGGAGTTCTGGTTTGGATTTGTCTTTTTATTTTTTAGGTTACAAAATATTGAACTAACGCAGAACGATATTTAAATTAAAAGGCGGTTTTCTTTTGGGGTAAAAACAACATAAAGATTTAACATACCCTTTGAATAATGGAGTTATATCACGTTGTTGCTAGCGCAGTCTTGATAATGAAAGAGAAATTCGTATCCATCAAGTTAGCACTAATCCTATTATTTTCTAGTATCCATACTGCAAAATAGCAGCCCCTTCAGATACCACACATGCCGTTTTCATCGATGGTAAGAAGATCACGTTTGAGGTTCCGCCGACCTTAATATTATCGCTGAAGAGGTATTATTTATCGCGTATATTCATAGGGATGTTTTTACTTCTTATCATCGTGCACCAATATAGTAACATATGACAAATAGGTAAAATGGGGAGTTGGAAGTGGTAATATGAGTAGTATTTCTTATACAAACTTTTTTGTTTTACTTGCAATGGTAGTTGCTTTGTTTTTTATATTACGGGAGTTTTTTACGTGGTATTGGAAACAAAACGAAATCGTAAGTACATTAAAGAAAATTGAAGGTCATCTGGAGAAGTTATCTCATCAAAATCAAGGTAAGAATGTTCCAGATGCTAAGAGCTTGGATGATAATGACAAAAACAATGATATTTAAAATATAACCAAAAAGATTGGCTCCATTACTCTGGTGAATCCTATATTTGTAATTTTAGCAATTTATTGGAAAAAAACTTTAGTTCGTGAGCTGCATTGAAGCGGCTCCTTTTTGATTAAAGTAACGGCAGGATTCTTCAATCGTTTCTCGAATTTTTCTGAGTTGGATAATTTACTGAACTTTGTGATCGGTTTTGAGAATTCACGCTTCCGAATCAAGTAGACCAATGAATTTCCGAATCAGCTTTCGTCTAATTAAACGAAGACATCAATGACAACCAAATTCATTTAACGATGGGGTGTATGAAAATGGCATTAACTTCCGCATTCACGAGCTTTAACTTGCCTGTAAAAAACGTAGAACAATCGAAGGATTTCTTCACCGGACTCGGCTTCGAGTTCAACCCGCAGTTCTCCCAGAAGGACAAGTCGGAATCCATCGTGATCGGCGCCAACCTGCAGGTCATGCTGATCTCCCAAGAATTCTTCAATACCCTCACGCAGAAGGAAACCGTAGATACGGACAAGTATGCGCAAATGACGATCGCATTGGCCTTCGAGAGCCGAGAAAAGGTTGATGAAATCGTGAATACAGCGGTTTCCCTGGGCGGGAAAATACACGAAGATCCCGAGAATTATGGGTTCATGTATCATTGGGGCTTCGTAGACTTGGACGGCCATATGTGGGCAATCAACTACATAAACACGGATGCAGCTCAAGGTTAAGGATAATGGAGTGCGCACTCATATTTGGATTAACAAAGGAAGACGCCGGGGCACCTTCCCAGGCGTCTTCTTTGCGATAATTAGTTTTGTTCGGTATAGGCTTGAGCCTGCTTGCTGGATCTCGACGGAGTTGGGGCTTTCCGCGTTAAACTAACGCAGAACGATAGTTCAATGAGACTGGGTGAATGGGAATTAGACGAATCCAGGTACATACGCGCAGACGACTTTGTCGGTGAAACGGACTCGTTCATAATGAGGATCGATATCGGAACGAATTTCAGTTACGTATGGGGAAACCTGTGCTTAAAGAATGCGCCCATTCTCAGGTGGAGTTTTCACAAAATAGGCATTCACACATACATTACATTAGGTAAATAACCCCTATAGAAATGTGGAGTGATTGCTAAATGTTATCATCTAATAAGGAAGAATTACGCCCCCCTATTGGCGGAGGTATTCATGGCGGATTTGGTCATGGATTTCATGGTGGTTTTGGCCACGGATTTCACAATGTATTTCCTTTAATCGTTCCTATTCCTGCCCCATATCCTAGCTATCCAACCTACTACCCATACCCTTGCCCATATCCGCCTTACCAATATCCATGTCCATACCCCTACCCCTACCCATATCCATATTAAGTTCAGAATCATGACAAGAACCGCATATTATTTGCGGTTTTTTTATTGAGACTTACAATGCGCTAAATAAAGCAAAAAAACTCTGACCACGACCAGAGTTTTTTGCTTGTAATTAAGCGGTTAATTCCTTCGTATTTACCTTCGCGAAAAAATTTCCTGTCCATACCATAGGGGAAGAATTATGAACTGGACGTTCATCCAAGAGACGGACGTACCTAGAGAGATTGAAGAGATTATAGTTGAGGGCGAAGTAGCTGAAGTTGCTTACAAGACAATCAGAGACACAGCAGTATTCACTAATAAGCGTATCATCGTACTGATAAGCAAGGTCTGACTGGTCGTAAGGTTGAGGTATACTCAATCCCTTTCAAAAGGGAATTAAGGGAGGCTCAATTGAGCCTCTTTTTTATTACCAAATTCTGAGATGCTGTGAAGATGGCGATTTTATTTCTTGGAGTCGACCATTAGTACAAGTTTCATTCTCCCACCTATTGATGGAACAAAATGTAAGTTTGACTCGTCAATAATGTATATGTGTATGGGAGGTTTTAAATTGCTCAAAAAGTTAATGATCTTTGCCTTTGCTATGAGCATATTGTCAGGTTGTTCAAAAATAAAAGCCATTGACCAACCCCAAGAAACATTAAAAAATAATGCTGACGTGGTTGATATCCACGGAAGTGTTTCTAACCTCTTTAAAATGGACGACTTTGTGAAAAAAATTAAAGAAAAAGAAAACGTCTCGATTAACATTTCTCATTACACGATTGAAGGCGACCCTATTTATCACAACATCAAGTACCGCGATGGCAATTTCGAGCTTCAATACGATACTACGCAAGATAAATTCGGAGCAGGCAAAGTAACAACATACTCTTGTGAAAACTTTGAAAAAACTGAAACGAACACAGAATTGCTTAAATATGGTGATAATCAAGCAAATGAGATAAATACAATAGATATGAAATTGGTGAAAGACCTAAAAAATGGTCAAATGCTAGGTGTGAGTGATTTTCAGCTAAATAATGAAGAACGGCAAAAAATATACAAAAAATGGTGTTATCCAATTATTTAAGTGAAAAGAAATTTGCAATATGCTCAGAGAAGCCAGAGTTCTATTTAAAAGTTAAAATCAATGGTGCGGTTCGTGAATATAACTGGTCAGATTGCACAAATAATGAGGACAACAAAATAATGACTGATTTGGCTAATACAATTATTGAGATTGTTAATACGAATTAATTTTATGGTATGCCGAATACGAAAATGATGAACAAAGCACAGGTTACGATCAGCTGCCGTTGTCTTTTGAAGTAATGGGCAGTAATCTCTCAAGAAAAATGATAAAATTGAGAAAAGGTGGGATGGATTCGGATGCAAGTACTGGTGTTACTCTAATGATTCAGTGGAAGAGGAGGTGGCAGTTTGAGAATCGTAGTTGTTTCCGATACACACATGCCGCGAATGGCGAAGAAGCTGCCCATCCGATTGCTGCAAGAGCTGGAGCTCGCCGATCTGATTTTGCACGCCGGAGACTGGACAAGTCTTGACGTTTATGACGAGCTTACTCGATTCGCTCCTGTGGAAGGCATAGCTGGCAATAATGATGGGGAGCAGATCATCCGGATGTTCGGGTTCGAAAAAACGATTCAGATCGGCCAAGTCAAAATTGGACTTCTACACGGACACACTCCGCACAAGAAACTTACAGCGGAGCAAAAAGCGATGATGGCATATCAGCCAGGTGAAACGGATGCCGTCGTGTTCGGTCATTCCCATATTCCGCTAATGAAGCTACATAACGGTATTCTGCTCTTTAACCCGGGTTCACCGACGGATAAACGAAGGATGAAGCAGCATTCGTTCGGGATCATGGAGATCGAAGGAACGGACATTAAGGCCGAGCATGTTTTTTATGATAGCAAAGAATAAGAGAGGAAGAGAGCGGTTGGAGGTTATTCGAAGGCACCGAAACCGATTAGTACAATAGTGATTCTTCAAACATTAGAATCGTAAACATATACTCTTTACTGGATAAGGATCCTAAGTTGGCATCACGTGGGAAGGCACCTTAACGTGCAATACGTTGGCTGCGGCCGTTAGTAGCCAGCTTTTGGTTTTCTCCAGTACCAAAGGGTGCTAAAGATGAGATAGAGTCCCATGACTGCCGTAAGCAGAATAAGGGTGAAGCCCGACATGTTCTCCATGGAATCAAGCCAACCGATTCTTTTCATACCGAACAGACTGATGTTAAACACGATTCCAATCAGCATAACGGACCATATGGATGAAAGGCGTACATAGATGGATCCATATATGAATCCTAACGCTACACCCAGAAGCTGCATCGCAATGCCTCCTGGCTGCAACGCCGCAATAATCAAAGCGATGACTAGAATTGACCAGAATACGTGAACATGTTTCCGGGCTTCGTTAAACATGATACCAATAAACAAGATCAGCTCAAGTGCAGTGGTGAGCACTGAGGAAAGTATAATGTAAACGAAAGGAACAGAGGCAAAATATTCTTCTGTAAAATCATTGAACGTTGTAATGTTGTAGTAAAGAAGTAGTTTCATGGAGGCAGCGTTTAATAATGTGAACGCGAGCCCGATTGTTATCATGTGAACCGAAGAGCTCGAACTGATCGGCGAGAAGCTACTAAGTCTCCAGAAGCTTACCGGTGTCTGTTTCAAAAGTCGATATTTAATGGCGTAAACAATCGCGGAAAGAGCGATTGTAATTACAAGTACCATGAATACCTGGATTGGGATGTTCTTTCCTTTTCCGAACTGCCCCCATCCTAATACAGGATCAAGGACGATATTATAGAGGAAGATCACTAAAATGATGACCGTCAAATAGAGTAAGTAATTTCCCAGCATCGATAAATATCTCTTCACGAAAATCGCCGCCTTTCATTTTCGAAGAATAAACTAACTCATCCCTTTTCAGAATATTCCTTACCCATGAATAATATAATAACTCGTATTTTATTTAACGGAATATAGCGCATTCCTGCAGGATGGTTTGAATACTTTGATGAAATAAAGAGTGATTTAGTATGAATCTCCCCCTTCTGTCGAATAGATGCTTAATACGGCTGAAACAAATTTTTATGACTCAAGGAGTAGAAGGACTTTTTGAAGATCGGCGAGGTAAGGGTAGTACCAGAGGCGTGTAATAAGATCCCCTTGAAATGGGTATTTTTTAGTTTAAAACGCCAATGTTTGTGTCGCAGCACCACGACACAAACATTGGCGTATAATTTTGATCGGTTAAGATGTAGGGAAGGGTACTTCATTGTGAACGAGCAGCATTCGTTAAAATTTCATCGTTGAAGGTGTAGAGTACGCTCTTCTCGAATAAAGAAATATACCGATAATCAAGTATTAAATAAATTTACTTTCGTCAATATATACAAATTGGAAATCACCAATTACATGCTTTAAAAATGATTATGTTAAGTTCTGTAATGGCGTGATCAACAAGGAAATATTAACCGTGAGTTACAAACTCATGGGTATAAAATGAAAGTACGAAGGGAGCAACATGTGATCTAATGAAAGCAAACCGAATGGAAGCATTCAGCGATGGAGTCCTGGCAATTATCATTACAATCATGGTACTGGAATTCAAAGTACCGGAAGGCCACGACTGGCACGCATTAATCGAGTTAGGTCCGAAAGTTCTAAGCTACCTCTTTAGTTTTGTTTATATTGGTATATACTGGAATAATCATCATCATCTTTTGCACATGATTCGAACAATGAACGGGCGGTTGATGTGGCTTAACTTGATGTTGCTCTTCTGGCTTTCCCTAGTTCCATTCACGACTGCGTGGATGGGGGAAAGCGATTTTGCACCCACTCCAACGGCATTGTATGGTATCATTCTTCTTCTTGCTGCAATATCTTACCGGGTGCTTCAGCTCGCAATCCTCAACCAATATCCTGACGATTCTGCAATATTTAAGTCGATGGGCAAAGATTGGAAGGTGAGAATATCTCCTTTCCTCTATTTGATCGCGATATTGACAGCGTATGTGAGTCCATGGGTATCTGGCTTTTTTTACGTTCTTGTGGCTTTGATCTGGGTTGTTCCGGAAAAGAGAATCGAGCATTTTTTGAGAAGCCAATAAGTAAGACCCATTTTTTGTAGGTAATTGTTGGTTTTTTGGTAGGTTTAGGTATGCTTATCTACTCTTTTTTAATGCTGTTTTGCAATAGAGGTCGTTAAAGCTTTGATGGCAGGCTTTACAGCGGTAACGCTGCCGTTTCACCTCAGCTTTATGCTTTTGTTCCTGGACAGATTGCCGCGGCCGGCAACTGTCCCTTGTTTCATTTAAGGCACGTGAGATTGACTCTCAGGCTTTATTTTCAAGTCCAGAGGGATTTACTTGTCCTCTTCTTCATTTGACTCTGATTTGGCAGCATCTTTCGTATACTCATCCTGATCGCTACCCCAAACATAATCGTAGTTAGTTATATCAGGTTTGTAATCAGAGTCGTTTTTCTTTATATCCATTGGGAATATCAATCCTTTGCTAATTAATTAGGTAATTGTCCAGTGCTTCTAGTTAATTTGTACTTGTAGATGAAAAGTCCGTCATTGAAGCGTAAGCTAGTTACGGCTCATCAATATATTCTTCTTCGCTCGGAATACTGTTCAAAAGGTTATCATCTTGTTTCTCATTTTGCTCGGTATCGCAGTTAACAATACACTTCATTATTTCTTCAGAGTTGTCTTGAATATTCGTGTACTCAACCATCCATGTACCTCCTTTCATCGAAATTAGATTTTCCAATATCAAGAAAATTATTCGATTAGTGGTTAGGATGATACTGATGAGTTACTACGCGGGACGCTAACGATCGCAAGCAATGTAACCACCGGCAATTCATGCCTTAATTCATAGACTACATGTGCTTTGTCTTGTTTGGTGAGCAGACTTTTTGTTATTGGAGTAATATTTCTACTTAAATAAAATTAATGGTGGAAAAAACCATGAATACTTAGTATACTTTGTATGTGCTGTTAATCCTAGCATCTAATCTAGTGAGGAGGATGAAAGTATTGGTACTTAAAAAAATGCTAGTTACTAAAACGATGAAAGCAATAGCTGTCACTGTGTTTGGCTTGACCTTGATTGCAGGCCCTTTTCAAAGCAACTCTTCTGATCGGACGAATAAGGTTTATGCGGAGTCAGTTTCTAATGCAACAATTGTAACCGCATCCAACGGAAAGACTTTTGCACTTTCAGGTGTTAATATGACTCGCGGATCTGGGATGTTGGTGGAATATACACCAGAGTATGGGTATAAAACTGCGACGAATGCCTTCGGCGCGGAGGTCATTGCGATTGCTACTGGGATTCCGAACCAATATCAAGTTACAGGAATGAATTCTGCATTCGGTGACCAGTCCAAAAGTGGGAATAGTGATATTCCGGAGAATGGATTCGTTCTTTCGGCGGGGCCGGGAGGGACACCAGATGTGCGCCGCTTTCTGATCGACAACTTCAAGGTAGGCGATATCTTTACGGTAGCAGCACCCATTGAACAATCTGCTAGTGCTACCCTATCGGCGATTGATCCCACAGCTGAAACAAATCCAGAAGGAGCTGTATTTGACGGCTTTCGCGGACCGAACCAACTAAACGTATATACGCCAGTATTTGGCCCATCAACACGGACGAATCAATATGGGAATGAAATTACTGTGAAGAATGGGATTGTGACATCCGTTGGCGGAGCCAATTCGGAAATTCCGAGTGATGGCTTTATCGTAAGCGGGCATGGGACGAATGCGGCATGGTTATCTAACATTGCTATGGTTGGAGCTAAAGTGACGATCCGTGACCATACAGTGACCATCTCGAAAGATGCAACGAGTTACCTCTATCAAGCAGAGACGGCAATTGCTACGGCGCAAACCAGCATAGACCAAGGATATGCTATGTATGTGAATGCCCCATTTGATTTAGCGAAGCAAGACGTTGCACAGGCTCAAACATTGCTGGAGAGCGGACGGGTAGCCGCAGCAACCGATTCCGCCCTAGCTGTTATGAATGCGAAGCAAGCAGTAGCTGCTGCTCAGCAAGCCTACTACCGAACGCTGCCAAGCCGTGTGGCTGAAGCAAGGGGAGTATGGTACCGTCCAGTTGAAAAGAATCAAAAGGAGGTAGCAACAACTCTTGATCGGATGCAAGCTGCTGGCTTCAATGAGCTTTATTTGGAAACATGGTTTGGTGGCTATACCATTTATCCGAGTCAAACCGCGTCGGCAAACGGTATTGAAAACCAGAATCCATCCTTTAAAGGTTGGGATCCACTTCAAGCGTTTTCAGAAGAAGCTCAGAAAAGGGGTATCGCTTTACACGCCTGGCTTGACGGATTCTTTGTCGGCATAGATAAGACAGGGGGGCCTGTACTCCGTGCTCATCCAGAATGGGCAGCTGTTGAGCGCGACGATGTTCAAGCAGGTAAACCGATGCCGCAGCACGAGAACGGTTACTTCTGGCTGGATCTGATCAACCCGGATGTTCAACGTTATTTGCTTAATATTACGAAAGAGATGGTTGTGACTTACGGTCTTTCAGGTGTTGACCTTGATTACATGCGGTTGCCAATGGGCTCCGACTGGAAGATGAGCTTCAACTTCAGTACATATGCACGCACTGCTTATCAACAGCAGGTTGGCATTGATCCGTATACGATTGAGAAGAATTTGCATCCAGAAGAATGGAAATCATACACGGATTGGATTAGCATGATTGAAGATGAATTTGTTAAGTCGGTTTATTCGGAAATGAAAGACATTAGCAATCAGGTTATCGTTTCTGCTACTCCGGAGCCAGGAGCTGAAGCAGATAAAATTGGTGCTTGGTCTCATTACGTGGATGTTGTCATTCCGCAAGCTTATTCGTATAGTACAAGCAGTATTCTTCAATCGGTTCAACAGCACAAATCACAAATTGAAGGTGGAGGGTTGATATATAGCGGTATCTATCCCATGTATGTGCATATGAATGCGTTCGATACCGTATCTCAGGTTCTTGCCGCTCGTGACATCGACAATGGTACAACGATATTCGCATTCGGACAGGCAAGCCCACTCAGTGTGAAAGCACTTAAACAAGGTCCTTGGCGCAAAACAGCGATCTCTACAGGTGTGCATCCGCTTGATGCAGTCTCTGCTATGCTTCATTCGATGAAAGACGACTTTAATGAAGTATACATCCCACGGAACGCTTTGAGGGGGAACGAAACGTCGAAGTCGCTGCTAAGAAAGTTCGACGACATACAATATGAACTTACTAAAGCGATTGATAAGGAAGCTGCGCATCAAGAAACCAGTGGAGGAGTCGCGGCTTCTCAACCAAATGAAAAACTGCAGCATTTCGATCACGTATCCCTTAAGTTAAATGAAGCATCAAAAGAGATCCAATTATATCTGGAAAAGGGTGACCTGGAGCAGGTCGTGGCCCACCGTCTGGTGGAGCAGCTAGAACAAGCCCAAAAGATTTTGATGTATGCCATGACGAAGCGGATTCGATAACAATTTCTTAAGTTAGATAAATATACAAATGAGCCACTAACAGGGGCTGTCCCAAAGTAGACTTTCTACTTTAGGACGGCCCCTGTTTTCTCTTTTTCCGCCAGTGTCTTCTCCGTTTGCAGAAGCGGGTAATCCGCAATTATGTGACGAGAGATCTTCAGAAAATGGAGCAGTTTAACGATTATATTTATACCAATCGAAGAAAATTCAGATTTCCACTTGACCCTTACGTAACGTAATGATTTATAGTGAACGTAAGGGCAGGACGAAACACGGGCATACTGTCAAATTGAATAACTAAATTCGAAATCAAAGGAGAAGCAATCATGAGAAAACTCGTATTGTTCATGCATGTGTCACTGGATGGGTATGCGTCAGATTCGAACGGAGGACTGGGTTGGATTCCGTACAACGAGGAATTACAGAAATACGCCGAGGAGGTCGTTGCTGAAGTCGGCTCTCCCGTTTACGGACGTACGACGTATCAATTGATGGAGAGCTACTGGCCAACAGTACTGGATGATCCTGATGCTTCGAGGCACGATATGGAGCATGCTACATGGGTGCAGGATGTTAAAAAGATCGTCATTTCCAGCACGATGGACAAGGCGGAATGGAATAATACGATGCTGATCAACGACAATATCGCAGAGGAAGTCAAGGCACTCAAGGAGCAGCCTGGCAAAAATCTCGTTATCTTCGGCAGCCCGGGGGCTGCAAAGACGCTGCTTGAGCTCGGTCTGATCGACGAATTTCTACTGACGATTTGTCCTGTCCTCCTGGGCAGCGGAAAATCGGTATTCGACGGCGTCGGTGAGAAGATTAGGCTCAAGCTGCTGTCCAGCCGAACGCTCAACTCGGGCATTATCGCGACCCGCTATGAGTTGGAGAAATAGTCGTACGAGTTGTTTAGATAGCGGTGAAACGTTAGTTGAACAAAAAAGGCTGCCGCGGCAGCCTTTTTGTATTTTATAGTACCACTAACCAGTTAAATCGCTTCTATTTTTGAATAACCGTACCCCGCCTGCAAGAAGCAAAGCAATTAAGATCAACGACGATATGACGCATAGTAAAAGCTGATCCGATGATTGTTCTTTCGACACGAGCGCTGATGCGTGATTGACCAGCATAGACGGACTCCACGCCATATACGGCTTGAACAAGCTGCCCGCAACCGAGAGAACTATGGCCGTTGCTATTGCCGCAAACGCAATCGCGCCGCTTCCTGTAAGCCATGTGCCGAGGACAACTGTCACTGTAACGATGAACGCAAGCCATAGGCTGTAGACGGTAAAACCTTGAATGAGACGCACGGCTTCGATTTTGCCGAAAAGCTCGACGGTATAATACGCAGCGGCCGTATATCCGCAGCCGAACGATACAAGCGCAAGCGTCTGTATGCCGGCCCACTTGGCTGTTATATAGGATACATGGGGAACAGGCTTGATCATGATCATCCCGGCCACGCCGCTCTGCCGTTCTCCAGAGACGATCGCCATCGATACAAGCACGAGGATAAGTATCCCGATCGTGCCGAACTGCGACAAGGTTTTAACGATCACGTCTTGCGGCGATGGTATCGGTATCTCAATGATAGCTCCCTCTGGCAATCCGCCCATGCTTTTTATAATTTGCGGGGTGTAGTAAGTAGTTACCGGTTGCATGACACCAACAATGATGAAGACGAGCGGCACCCAGATCCATTTGGCATTGCGAGACATCTCTAGCATTTCTTTGCGATACAATGTCATCCATTGGCTCAATCGACTCATTCTTCCACCACTTTCATAAACAAATCTTCTAGTGACGTATGGCCAGCTTCGAATTTACGAACGGCTATGCCACAGCGGACAAGATCGGCCAGAAGTTCCCTTTTCCCAACAGACAAGTCCCGCACATGGACACGTGCAATATTTCCTGACCCGGCAACCTTATCAACGAGCGGGAACCTCTCGATGGATTGCCTCCATTGTTCTAGTGAAATGTCTGCTTCCACGCTGACGACTGGCTGCTGATATTGCTCTCGAAGCGCGTGTAAGCTGCCGGATAAGGCAATTTCGCCGCCGCGCATAATGAGCACGTCGTCGCAGATTTCCTCGGCATCGTGAAGAACGTGCGTCGAGAATAGGATCGTCGTCTCCCGTTTAATAATACGCAGCATCTCAAGTACTTCGCGACGACCGAGTGGATCAAGTGCCGACACTGGCTCGTCGAGCATAAGCAGCTTCGGACGGTGAATCATTGCTTGGGCAATACCTAGCCGCTGCCGCATGCCTCCTGAGTACCCGCCAATTCGACGGTTACGCGCATCCTTTAGACCGACAAGTTCTAACAACGCCTCTGTTCGCTTATGCAGTTCATTTTTGTCCACGCGAGCCAGTTTGCCGACGTATGTAAGAAACTCTAGGCCTGACATCCAGTTGTAAAAGGCAGGAATTTGCGGCAAATAGCCGATATGCTCGCGGATATCCTGCGTTGGTAGTCCTGGAAACGAAATTGTGCCTGTAGTTGGCGGCAGCAATCCAGACAACATTTTGAGCGTCGTCGTCTTCCCTGCACCATTCGGTCCTAACAGCGCTACACATCTCCCTTCAGCAATGAGAAAATCAATTCCGTTCACTGCGACGGTTGTGCCAAACCGTTTCGTCAGATGCTTCGCTTCGAGGAGTGTCATCAATCGTTCCTTCTTCCAAAGACAAAATAAGCGATGGGACCCAACAAGCTGATGAATAAGATAATTAGCGTCCACATCCACTTTGGTCCATTCGTCCGCTCCGCACGCAAGCAATTGATAAGCGCCACAACCATAAGAAGCAACTGTAAAATAATTATTGGCGACAATATCGCCCAGTTGATGTCATTCATCATTCTTAACCTCCTCGTTTATCTGAATGTCCATAATACGAACAACACCAGTGAAACGTTCACAACGACTTTTTATTCTTAGAGTTCTACTTGAGTTGAGAAAAATTATAAGCGTATATGCTGACCAATGTGTTCTGGATAGAAAGGGACAGTTGAGCGGAAATTCTTTGGTCATCTTGACAGTTAATTAGTTTAGTTATAAACTATCCTCATGAATAATAAAACCTCTACGGAAACATCTCGCAATCTCGCCGTGCTGATTTGGCTGCGCACGATTCGAATTACACAAAAAATTAGCCGGATGGCTGAGCAGCCGTTAAAGGAATTGAATGTAACAGGACCTCAATTGTCTATTTTGAATCAACTTGCGGCTTCTGAAGGGATGAGTCAGCAAGACATTGCGAAGCGACTTGCTGTGACCAAAGGAAATGTAAGTCAATTAATAGATAAACTAGAGGAGGCTGGTTATATCCGCAAGAAAAAAGAGGGGCGCTCATCTTTCATTTCACTTTCTGATCCAGGGAGAAGGTTCATCGCAAGTACCATACCGGAGCATGACCAGTTTATCGAGGAGAAATTTAGTGTATTAACAGAGCTGGAGAAAGAAGAGCTGCTTAGACTGCTGCGTAAAGTGGACCAAAGCTTGTAATTTTTTTTGTTTTTATAGTTTAGAACTAAACTGACGGGGGGGGGTTGAATCATGTATGGTTATTCACAAAGTGTTAGTAGTAGGTGCCACCGGGAGCTTGGGTGGGAAAGTGGTTAAGGAGCTTTTGATGCGCGGAAAGCACGTTCGTGCTTTAGTCAGAGAGCAGAGCGATGCTTCAAGTCTGCAAGCTCAAGGTGTCGAGATCGTCCGAGGCGATCTTACAGTCAAGGAAACGCTTATTTCAGCATTAAGTGGGATAGACGCTCTTATCACAACAGCGATTGGCTACACAAATCGAAGGAAAGGCGACAGTCTGGCTGCCGTAGATGACAAAGGGAATCGTAATTTGGTTGAGGCAGCCGCTGAAACAAAACTGGGTTTGTTCGTATTTACGAGTATTCTTGCTGCTGATCAAGCGGAGGATGTACCTCATTTTTACCAGAAAAAGCGTATCGAGGATTATTTGAAGGCAAAAGGCGTTCCTTTCGTTTCTCTTCGACCTGGCGGATTTGTCGACACCTTGCTTACGCCGCATGCCGTAATGAAAGGGAGCATTCGAACGATGATAGATCCCAATGCGAAAGCAAGCACGATTCTCTCCGACGATGTCGCCCGTTTTTTAGTGATGGCACTCGATGAAGCGGACGCAAAGGGGAAAATTGTTGATTTAGGAACGAGCTGCCCGGTGAGTATTGGAGAGATTGCGGCCGAATTGAGCCGTCAATTAGGTCGAGAGATTAGAGCTTCAGCACCGCCTCCATGGATAGGAAAATTCGTATTTGCGGTCATTGGATTTTTTAATCCTTTTGTGAAGGGGTTACTACCTTCAGTAAAATTTGTGGAATCGGGCAAATATGTAGCCGATATTGCTGAGCAAGAACGACTATTCGGTAGAGTACCGACCCTTGAGGAATCTTTGCAGAGATGGATAGCGAACCAAGGTCTGTTGCTAAATAGGAGGTGACATACGTATGAACCGAATGGCTGTTGTTACCGGTGGAACGGATGGCATTGGACGAGAAATGATCGCCGTTCTCCTGAAGGAAGGATTCAGTGTCGTATTCGTGGGCCGAACGGCTGAAAAAGGAAGGCTTGTGATTGAGAAGCTCGGAGCGAACAGCGAAAAGTTGATATTTCTCCAAGGCGATCTGAGCTTGATGAGGGAAGTAGAGCGTGTGGCAAACGAAGTAAAGAAGCTTGCGGTAGATGGTATTCAATTGCTTGTGCATAGTGCTGGCGTTAATTTGAGGAAACGACAGATGACAATGGAAGGGATAGAATCTACATGGGCCATTGACTATTTAAGTCGATTTTACTTAACGACACTGTTAGCTGAGAAGCTGATACAAGGTCAACCTGCCAGAGTTATTACTATCGCCGCCTCCAGCACGAGAAAGGGCCGTATCGATTTTAACGATTTAGAGGGACCGATGACGATCGGAGGATTAAAGGGTCTTGGGCAAGCTCAATATGCCAATGATGTGTTTATTGTTGAGCTCGCACGAAGGTTTGAAGGGCAGGAAATCAACTGCTTTGCCTTGAATCCTGGTGCCGTAGAAACACAAATTCGCCGTGACTTTCCAGCATGGCTGACGCGTGTGATGGGTTTGCTCTTTCGATCCTCCGTGTTGAGCGCCAAGGCAGGAGCCGAGGCACCGTTGTATTTGGCACTTTCTGAGGAACTAACGGATTTGAAAGTAGGTCTCTTCCATAGAAGAGAGAAACTAAGGATTAGCTCTGATAGATCCGACGTCTCACTGGGCACGAGATTATGGACAACGAGCCAAGAATTTGTTCATAAAGCAAAGGAGCGATTATCTCATGACAACATTAATTAAACGTGATAGTTCAGGCACGATCTGGAAAAGGGGAGTCAAGGCAGCGGCGATTGCTATTATCATCAATCTATGTCTGTACTGGCTCAGTGCTGCCTTTCATTGGATCCCCGCTTCGGTGCTTATATCCCCCGCAGATGTGCCGTTGACGGAAGCTTTAGTTATTTTTGCATCGCTTATAGGTATTGGGTTGGGAACACTGGTTTATCAGTTGTTAGTATTATTTACAACAAAAGCTAAATTTATATTCGCTATTCTCGGAGGTTTTGTCCTTCTTCTTTCCTTCATCTCTCCCTTTTCCATCGCGGATGCGCCTGTCTCAATGATAATCATGCTGAATATCATGCATGTCGTGGCGGGAGTGTCTTCCATCTGGTTTCTGATAAAAAAGTAAAACATGAAAAGGCGTTTAGCTGCACCCCCAAATTAGCTCAATACAGTTAGAAATCAAACAAAAACGGCATTACAGGATGTTTTAGGCCTGTAATACCGTTTTTAATTAGGGGGAGAGGCTGGAATGGAAGAAATTACTGAGACATCAGTGCATCCGCGAGCGTTGTGAGCAGCTGCGCTTGCTCCACGTTAAGCTTCTTGTCACTTTGTGCGGAAACTTCATGCTTGAAGGCATTCAGTTTATTATCGCGTGCATTGACGTTGCCTTGCTGCTCGGCTTCGAATGCGCCATTCAGCTTCGCGATTAAGGAGTTTGCAATCCCGTTATCCGTAACCGTTTGTTGAATGAAGTTCACAAGGCTGCTGATCGTTACCTTGATCTGAATGTGAATTGTTGTAGAGCCACTGTTGCCCGCGATATCCACAGCGCTTGCCGTGAAGGTATGGACTCCGAGACCCAAGCTGACTGCAGACGTATTCACATCTTGGCATGTGATCGCGATCGTTTTATCGATGGTAGTGGATGTACCGTCGTAGACGGAATAGGTCACAGTCGGCTTCGTTAGATCCAACTTGAATTCAAGCGTTTGAACCGCTTCTTCATTGCCAGCCGCATCGGTGCTGCGGAATTGAACCGTCGTCAATCCTTCTTGCTCGATGAGAATCGGTTGGACATAGACCGTCCAGCTTGCGCCACCATCGAGGCTGTATACCATGACAGATGGCGCTGCAGCGTCATCCAGGGCACTTAACGTGACAGTCACGGGGGTGTGATACCGTCAAGCATTTGAAAACGGTAGGAAACACCGGAACTGGTAGTCTAGCTCGGTTGCATCCTCTCTAGTAAACAAGTACATTAAGAACAGACGTTTTATCAGAAAGAGGGTTTCATACAGCCAGTCAAACTTGCTGAAGGAAGTGTGAATGTATGGGCAGCATTGTTCAACTTTATAAATCCAAAAAATACTTATGGCAGCTATTGATCTCATTTAATGTTTTGTTGATGGTTTTTTTGCTCATTTCTTCAATTACTGTTTATTATGGGGCTGAAAGCAAGGTTCTTTCGGTGCAGAATAAAGCTAACGAGAAAGTCTTAACCCAGATCCAATACAATATTGACTTGATGAATGATACATTCAAAAATTTAACACTGCAGCTTTATTTTGATAACGATATCCGATCCTTGTTATATAGCAGAGATGAGGAAGTTTTTGAGTTTTTTAAGAAAAGAAATAAGCTTCAACAGTTTGTAGGTAGTTATACCAATTTACTCCATTCCATTGTCATCTATAACGGTTTTAACAAGCAATATTATTCGACCTTCGATGCATCCAACGGGAATTCAAACCCCGTCATTGAATCGGCTAAACGGATGATTACAGACCCCAAAAGGATCACGAATCTGAAGCTAGAACCTCTTCGAACAGGCCTTTTACCGCAGCTAAAGCAGGACGAGTTCGATTTGTTTTCATTCGCTCTGTATGAGACATCCAGTACAGGCGAATACAACAATGTCTTGGTGCTGAATGTGAGGCCGGAGTGGCTGTTCGATAACCTCAAAGCGGTAAACCGCCTTGCAACAAGTCCCCAAAGCGGTGTTTTTCTCATCGATGGGGATGGTGTTGTGTACAATCCGGAGCATAATGTGATGCTGGCAGATCAGCAGTTCAAAAATGAACTCCTACGTCACCTGCATGCCCCAGAAAATTCGTTGAACACGTTTATTTATGGAGTAGGTAAAGAAAAGAAGCTGATTACAAGTTTGAACACTGGCGCAGGTGATTGGTCTGTTGTAAATGTTCAACCCTATAGTGATGTTGTTCGCGAAATCAGCCAGTTAAGGCTCACGTCCCTACTGTTAATGATAGGTTTCTTAATTCTGTCCCTCGTTGCATCATGGTGGATTTCCCGTCGTTTATACAGGCCTATCGATGGCTTGATCCAACAAATTAAGGGCAATTCATACGGCCAATGGGATGGAGCTGACCGTGAATCGTTGGATGAATTATCGTATTTATCCAATGTCTATGATCTTGTTTTTGAGAAGGTCAAAGAGTTCCAGCAGGAGCAGGATTCCAAGCAAACGATCATTAAAAGCTACTACATCCGGAAGCTGATTCTCGATAGCTCCTCATTTACGGAACAAGAAGTATTCGAAGATCTCCCGGCCAGCGGGATTAAAATTGAAGAAAAAGACCATTTTGCAGTTTGTGTTTTGAAAGTGGACGATTACAAACATTATATAGAAAGAACATCGCTTACGAATCAGAGATTGATGAATTTTGCCATTCTCAATATTACCTCAGAAATTATGTCAACGGCATTTCGCTGCGAAGCAGTCGACATGAGAAGCGATCATATGGTGCTGCTGCTGCACATGCATGAACCGCAGGAAGATTACTTGGAGAGGGTTATCGATCTGTTAGGTCGTGCTCAGGAGACTGTTGCAAAATACTATAAACTGTCTTTCAGTTGCTCGATCAGCGACCATCGAGCCAGTTACAAAGATATTACGGTTATATACGAGCAAGCACTTAGTCAAATTCAGTATCGTTTGGTGTTTGGAGCGAAATGTATAGTGACACAAGAGCGCATAGGACCTCGACCTCACCCTGAGAAATGCGAGCTTCCTCCAGCGTTGGAGAAAATGTGGATCGAAGCGGTCAAGAGTGATGATTTTACTAAGCAAGAAAAGTGTTTGGATGAATTCTTTTCATTGCTTGAAACCATGTGCTATGACGCGATCATGCAGCTTGTCTCCCAGTTTACAGTCGTTTATGTGCAAACGATACGTGAAATCAATAAGAATCGCTTAAGTTCGGTAACCAACTATCATCATGTGAACCTTGCCGTATTGGAGAAGGAAACGCTGGCTGACATTCGTGAGCTGTACCTTCAAACGATGAACACAGCCAGGCAACATACGGAACAGAAGGAAGAAATTAAGAATAATGCACTTATCGAGACGATTAAAGAAGTTGTAGAGGATAATTATCAAGACCTCAATTTAAGCCTTCAGGAGATTAGTGGTATGTTGCGAATGACCCCAGATTACATTGGAAAACTGTTCCGGAAGACGGAAGGCATATCAGTTGCTGAATTTATTACGGATGTTAGGCTCAAACATGCACTCCATTGTCTAATAAACCAACAGATGAGCATCAAGGAAATTATGGATCGGGTTGGTTTTACCAGCGAAACCAGTTTTTTTCGTGCTTTTAAGAAGAAATTCGGAACTACACCGAAGGAATACCGGTTGAAGCGAATAGCGCAAGCATTAGAAGAATAAGAGGTTATCCAAAGTTATAAGAACCTTCAGTTCCACTTTTATAGTGGTGCTGAAGGTTTTTTATGTGATAGCGAATTTTGATAATTATTGCAGTTTTTGAAAGTATACAAGAACCTTTGAGCGTGGGAAGATGGGCGAAGCTTTCAATATTAGTAAGGAGATGAAGACCATGCAGACCTATTCATTAAATGGAGATTGGCGTTTTCGGAGATGGGGAGGGGGAGAATGGCGGGAAGGGAAGGTTCCCGGTTCGGTTTTAACCGATATGATTTGCTTAGAAGAACTGCCTGAGAATCTATTTGTCCGTGATTCGGAATTAAGGTTACAGAGCTTGCTTGAAGCGGATTACGAATATGAAAAGTCATTCATGAGTAGTTGTGAATGGTTTGAGTATGATAAGCTGCTTCTCCGCATGGAAGGGATCGATACAATTGCTGAAATCAGGTTGAACGGAAAGCTCTTAGCTCAGACCGACAATATGCATCGCACCTATGAATGGGACGTACTAGAGCTTCTATGCCATGGCGAAAATGTGTTGCATATCGTGCTTCGTTCCGCATCCCGACATATTCGGGAGAAGCAGGAAATGGATCCTCTCTGGGGGATAACCATGTGCCAGGCTGGTTATCCCCACATTCGAAAAGCCCACTACATGTTTGGGTGGGATTGGGGAGCGTACGTGCCGGACAGTGGGATTTGGCGGAATGTAGCCCTAGTGGGACTTCATTCAGGGCGTTTGGCAGAAACCCAATTCAAGCAAACACATGTCGATGATCGTGTTCAATTACAAGTGGCAATCCGGCTTGAACGAACGGACTGCCTTCCGCTGTTGGTTGAAATGCAGGTAACCGAACCCCATGGACGTAGGTGGACAACGATTACCTCTGTGATACAAGAGGCGGAGCTGGCCCTTGTGATTGAGCAGCCTCTGCTGTGGTGGCCAAATGGACTTGGTCAGCAACCGCTTTATGAGGTCAAGCTGGTTGTAAAGCACGGAGGAGACCTGCTAGAAGAAAAAACATATCGGATTGGACTTCGAACGATCAAGGTTTCAATGGATAAAGACGAATGGGGACGCGAGTTCGCTTTTCAAGTCAATGGAACAAAAATTTTCGCTGCAGGTGCCTGTTATATTCCAGAGGACCATGTGCTAGGACGACGTACGCCTGAGAAGACTGAGCAACTGTTAAGGGATGCAAGAGAAAGTAACTTTAACTGTATTCGGGTATGGGGAGGTGGATTCTACCCCGACGATCATTTTTACGACATGTGCGACCAATTGGGGCTCTTGGTATGGCAGGACTTGATGTTTGCCTGTGCACAATACAGACTAACAGACGCATTTCGTGATACAGTCCTACACGAAGTTGAAGATAACGTCAAACGCATTCGTCATCATGCAAGCCTTGCAATGGTCTGTGGAAATAATGAGCTTGAAATGTTCTGGGAAGCAGGGGTTATTCCCCATGACGATAGATTGCGTTCCGATTATTTGATGCTATTTGAACAATTACTGCCTCCGTTGCTGAATCAATTATGTCCTGACATTTTGTATTGGCCTTCGTCTCCCTCGTCGGGGGGCGGATTCAAAGAAGCCAATGGACAGTCAACGGGTAACTCGCACAATTGGGGCGTATGGTTCTCGAACCAGCCGACCATCTCTTATCGAAACAGTTTTAGCCGATTCGTTTCCGAATACGGAGCCCAGTCTATGGCATGCCTTTCGACGATAGAAAGCTTTACCGCGAAGGAGGACCATAATTTATTCTCGCCGATTATGGAGCTACATCAAAAGAATCCGGATGGAAACCGGAAAATTCTCCACCATATCACGGAGCAGTTTCGTTTTCCCAAGGATTTCTCATCGCTCATTTATCTGTCCCAGGTGATGCAGGCGGAATCCGTGCGATGTGGAGCCGAGCATTGGAGACGAAATCGCGGTCGTTGTTCCGGTTCTCTGTATTGGCAATTGAACGACTGTTATCCTGGTCATTCTTGGTCGTCTATTGATTATGGCGGACGATGGAAAGCACTCCAGTACGCGGCAAAGCGATTTTATTCTCCACTCCTTCTGTCTGTTTGGAGGCATGAGGATGGCGTGAGTTTGGATGTTTGCAATGAGACGTTGCATGCATGTGAGGGGAATGTGTATTGGGCGATTCTCCGTTATGATGGTGGGATTCTTCAGGAAGGAAGAGAAGCAGTCCATCTGAAACCTGGAAGTTCCACTCATCTCCTACATATGCGTCAGCCTGATGAGATGGACAATAGGTTGGGGAGTGGTGTTTACGTACAAGCAGAATTACGGGATTCTAACGATAGGATGGTATCCAGAGGGACTGGTTTATTTCGTAAACCCAAAGAGCTCCAACTTCCCAAACCGAATTTGAAACTCGCTTGGACGAAAGAGAAGGATGATTGGAAGCTTACTCTGAAAAGCGATCAGCTTGCCTTGTTTGTTGAAGTAGTTGTAGAGGGAAGTGATTTGCCGCTTTCAGATAATTTCTTTGACCTCCATCCAGGACAGAGCTATTCGATTCGATTGTCTGGCTCGAATTGGCATGGGAGCCCAGAAGAGATGGCTGCTCGAACAATAGTTAGAAGCTACGTGGATAGCTATCACTGAATTTGGAAGCAGAGAAAGAGCTGTTTTCGGGCATAATGCCCATTTTTGAAAGTATACAGGAGGTTTCAGGCCGTGCAATGATAGTCCCAAGACAAACAAACATAGTCAATACGAGGTGAAAAGAGATGGACAAAGCGGTAATCAGACCGCAGACGATGGGGAGTAAAGCAGCGAAGAAAAACTGGTTTGCGAGAGAGTGGAAACATTTTAAGAAGAATTCTGAATTGTTCCTACTGGCCTTACCCGGTGTTCTGCACAAACTTATTTTCTTATATCTCCCGATGTTCGGACTGGTCCTTGCCTTTAAGCGTTTTAGGTTTGATAAGGGCATCTGGGGAAGTGATTGGATTGGATTCAAAAATTTTGAGTTTTTCTTGACATCTGATAATGCATTCCGAGTAACACGAAACACCATATTGTATAACTGTGGTTTCATTCTGATCACAACGGTGAGTGCACTCACACTTGCAGTTTTATTGAACGAAGTAGGAAAAAGGTGGGTGAAGGTATATCAGACGGCCTTATTTCTTCCTTATTTCCTATCTTGGGTTGTTGTGAGCTATATCACACTTGGATTTCTAGATCATTCGAACGGATATTTGAACCATATCTTAGCCTTGTTTGGTACGGAACCGGTGAAATGGTACGAAGCGGCAAAAGCATGGCCAACTATCATTGTGGTCGTAAATTTGTGGAAGGGAATCGGCTTTGCGACTTTAGTTTACTATGCCGGTATCATCGGGATCGATCAGGAATATTACGAAGCTGCCAAAATGGACGGAGCATCCAGAATTCGGATGGTAACTGGCATTACGATTCCGCTTCTTATGCCACTTATCATTATTTTGTTGATCATTTCCATAGGCGGCATATTCCGCGCAGATTTCGGGTTGTTTTACTTCATTCCGAACGATTCGAGCTTTCTATACCCGGTAACAGATGTCATCGACACGTATGTGTATCGTTCACTTAAAGTCGTGGGAGATATAGGTATGTCTACAGCAGTTGGTCTGTATCAGTCAGTCGTAGGATTCATCTTTGTGCTTACGGCAAACGTTATTGTCAAAAAATTCAATTCCGAAAATTCATTATGGTAGGAGGGCAACAGCGTGCAAACAACTTTGAAAAAACGTCAAGTCCCCTTCTTCAGTTTGAGCATTAATCTGATTTTTATAGTCATTTCGGCAGCGATGGTCATTCCCTTCCTCTTGGTCGTGTCGATTTCACTTACCGCGGAATCCAGTATTGTCAATGGCGGGTATCGGTTAATTCCGCAGGTATTCAGCTTGGAGGCTTATCGGTATATTTTGGAGGCTCCGCTTATTTTATTGCGGGCTTATGGGGTTACGATCTTCGTTACGGTTGTTGGAACTGTACTTGGTCTATTGTTCGTTAGCATGACAGCGTATTCGATTTCTAGACGTGACTATCGGTATAACCGGATCACTACGTTTTATATTTTCTTTACGATGTTGTTCAGTGGTGGATTGGTTCCAGGTTATATCCTCATTACGCAGTACCTCCATATGAAGGATACGATTTGGGTGCTAATCATCCCGGGATTGCTCAGTCCCTTTTATGTCATGGTCATGAGAGGCTTCCTCATGAAAACCCCTGTTGAGATTTATGAATCAGCCAAGATTGATGGAGCGAATGAATACCGGATTTTCTTTACTATGGTGATTCCTCTAGCGAAACCGGCGCTTGCAACGTTGGGTCTTATGATTTCTTTTGGCTATTGGAACGAATGGTTCGGAGGTTTATTATACATCGATAATGAGAAATTGGTTCCTCTCCAGCTGCTGCTTGTAAGGATGATGAGTACGATTGATTATTTAACGACCAATCCTTATTTCGCCAGCCAGGTGGACATCCCAATGGATCTGTTCCCGAAGCTGTCCGCACGAATGGCCATGGCGGTGCTTGTTGCGGGTCCGATGACCATCGTATTCCCGTTTTTCCAACGTTATTTTGTCAAAGGACTTACCGTTGGCTCGTTAAAGGGGTAGTGGATTTAGTGGACTGTTTAAAGGGGGTGATGTGGAATCCGATGAAAGAATTTGCATGATCGTAATTCTAAGTTATGATGTAGTCAACCATTAGGGAGGTCAACAAACAATGAACAATGGCAAATGGACAAGAAAAAGCTTAGCGTTTCTAGCTCTAACTGGCGTATTAGGGTTAACAGCATGCGGTGATAAATCGCCATCAGCAACACCAAGCAGCTCGCCGTCCGCTCAAGCGAAACAGGAACTAAAGGATGTTGAATTAAGCTGGTATTATCCTTCTTTCGGTCCACAAGCTGATCAGCAAGTGGTGGAGGATGCAGTTAATAAAATTACCAAAGAGAAAATTCATGCTACAGTTAAATTGAAGCCGGTTGAAATTGGCCAATACACGCAAAAGATGAATACCATTGTTGCAGCTAATGAAAACTTCGATATTGCCTGGACATCAAACTGGAACTTCGACTATTTCCAAAATACGAACAAGGGTGCATTTCAGCCGCTAGATGAATTGATTGGGAAATATGCGCCAGATGTGAAGAAAAGCATGCCTGATTTTGTATGGGATGCGACAAAGGTTGGCGGTAAGATTTATGGTATACCTAACTACCAAACGGTTACGAATAAAGAGGGCTTCATCGTTCAGAAGAAGCTGGTTGATAAGTACCAACTTGATGTTAACAGCATTAAAAAATTCGAAGATATTGAGCCATTCCTTGCCAAAATTAAAGAGAACGAGCCTACTATCATCCCTATGGGGATCTTCAAGAATGGCTCCAATTTCGGTAATGTTCGTTATTCGTACGGGCTGGAATCTGCCCAAAACGGTGCTGGCAACTTCGGTGTCATACGTACGAATGAAACTAATTTAAAGGTTTACAATATGTACGAAACACCTGAGTTCAAGCAGTATCTCAACACCATGCGCAGTTGGAATCAAAAAGGGTACTTCATTAAAGATGCAGCAACATTGACCAAACTTCCAGATCAGGACAAGGCTAAGTATGGGGTATTTTTCCATAATGTGCTGAAACCAGGTGGTGAAGCCGAAGCATCGAAGGCTGACGGAACAGAAATGATCACCATCCCGTTAACGAAGCCATTCGTTACAACAGCGACGATTACGACGACACTGAACGCAGTGAGTAAAACGTCCAAAAATCCGGAACGTGCCGTTATGTTACTAAATCTAATTAATACAGATAAGCAGTTGTATAATACGATTGTTTATGGTTTGGAAGGCAAACACTATACCAAAAACGGCGAAGTGATAAAAACACTGGGTAAGGAAAGTGGTTATAACACGAATGCTGATTGGGTATTCGGAAACGTCTTTAATGGCTTTGTGCTGGAAGGCAAAGATCCGAATGTTTACGTTCAAACGAAGAAAGAGAATGAATCAGCGTCACGCCTTAAGACAAATGGATTTGCCTTTGTATCGGATCCTGTCAACGCTGAGGTCGCCAACATCTCTTCGGTAACGGATGAGTACTTGCCAGGTCTTTATACCGGTGCTGTTGATCCAGACAAATATTTGCCGGAGTTCCTCGAAAAATTGAAGAGGGCAGGCTCTGAGCGTGTGATTGCTGAAGTGCAGAAGCAATTGGATGCATGGGCAGCTGCGAAGAAGTAGAGGTTGGTTTCCCGCTTCCTTCACCCAGAAGCGGGAATTGCTTTAAACTAATATGATAGCGCTTACTTTATCGACTGAAGGGAGAATAATTGATGTTTCGGAAACGAATGATTTCTCAGGCAGTGATTTTTCTTATGCTGATTAGTTTTCTAGTAGGCTTTATGCCATCTCCTGTATTTGCCGATTTTGCTCCTAAAGTTGTTGAGGCCGAATCGTTTGCTAAACAAAACGGCATACAGATCATCGGCGGCAATTCGATTGGCTATACGGATTCAAACGATTGGATGCGTTACGACAATGTTGATTTGACGGGCTTTACCGATCTTACCATCTATGCGAATATATTAAAAACCAATGCCAAGCTTGATTTTTTGATTGATTCGGTTGAGAACGGCACGAGTATTTCAGGAGGAACCTTGATCGGATCCTTGGCTGGCGTTGCGACTGCCGATCCGAATAACTCGGTTACATTTGCGTCTCGTACCATCCAGCTTAATCAGCTGGTCAGCGGCTCTCATCGCCTTTATGTTCGATTCGGTGACACGAGCAACGGCATCACCAATGGACTAGCTAATGTAGACAAGTTTCAATTTACACGGCCGTCAGTATCCAGCAACGCTGATCTTAAACAACTGACATTAAGTTCAGGCGATCTTTCACCAGCCTTCCAATCCAGTGTTACCAGCTATAGCCTCATTGTATATGGCAATACGACGCAGGTTACGCTGACGCCGCAAGTCATGGATACCGGGTTTGCGACATTGGCAATTAATGGCGTAAATCAGACGGATAACACACCCTATCCCCTTGATGTAAGTCAACCTGGCAGTTTTACGATCACGGTTACGGCCGAGAACGGGACGACTAAGACGTATACGTTTGCCATTCAGAAGCAAAGTCTGGTTCCCAAAGTAATTCAGGCTGAAGCCTTTAATAGCCAATATGGCACACAAACGATTGCCAGCAATACGGGAGTTGGCTATACCGATTTGAATGATTGGCTGCGTTATGACAATGTCGATTTGACAGGGTACACCGACGTTACCCTGTATGCCAATGTCTTGAAAACAAACGCCAAAATTGATTTTATTATCGATGCGGTGGAGAATGGTACGAGCATCTCGGGAGGCACGCTGATTGGCTCTTTGTCAGGCGTGACAACAGCAGATCCGAATGTCGCAGACCCGTACGCGTCTCGCGTCATCCATTTGTCGCAATTGGTTACAGGCACCCATCGGCTTTATGTGAAGTTCGGGAGTACCAGCGGTAGCAATTTGAACGGTATCGCCAATGTAGATAAATATACATTTACCCGACCGCAAATTTCCGCTAATGCCGATTTGAAGCAGGTAACTTTAAGCACAGGCGACCTCTCGCCTTCCTTCCAGTCTGGCATAACGAGCTATGAATTAAGTGTCTATGGCAATACGTCCCAGGTTACCATTACGCCTCAGGTGATGGATACTGGGTTCGCGACTTTGAAAATCAATGGTGTTAGTACAGCGGACAATACGCCGTACCTGCTCAATGTAAACCAAACGAACAGTTTGAGCGTGACGGTGACCGCTGAGAGCGGCGCGGTAAAAACCTATTCCTTCGTCGTTACAAGGGCCAGCTTCGCGCCAACAACCTTAGAGGCCGAAGCTTACGTCAGCCAAAACGGCATCCAAACGGTCAATGGCTCGTATGTTGGTTATGCGGATTCTAACGATTGGATTCGTTATAACAATGTAGACTTGACCAATTATACGGATATTGATCTGTATGCCAATATCATTAAAACCAATACAAGAGTAGACTTTTTGATAGACGCTACTGAAAGCGGAACGACGCTTTCGGGAGGTACCTTGATCGCAAGATTGAATGGAGTTGCCGTTGCTGATCCCAATGTGGGGACATCGTTTGCCCTCCATACCATTCGTCTCAATCAAGGAGTCAGCGGCACCCATACGCTTTATGTGCGTTTTGGGGATGTCAATAATGGCAGTGCCTTCGGTCTGGCCAACGTGGATAAATATAAGTTTAAAACCATCAGTTATGTAATTTCAGATTTGCAGAATATTCAGCTTGGCAGCGGCGCGACGTTATCGCCAGCCTTCAGCAAAGATGTGTATGCCTATACGGCGGCTACCGCAGGATTAACCGAAGTTGATTTGACTGCAACGCTTCCTTTTCCTGACTCGGCAACGCTGAAGATCAATGGAACGACACAGGTCAGCGGTACAGCAAGATCCATTTCATTGATTCGCGGAAACAATCTGGTCACCATTGAAACTTTGGCCAGTGACTCAACAACCAAAACCTATACCGTCAATATTCAAAATACAGGGAAAGTGCTTAGACTAGAGGGAGAAAGCTTCCAAGCTACCGGCGGCGCCAGCGCTTCAACATCAGGCGCTAACCAATCCGGTGTTGTGGCGGATTTGGTCAACGGAGCGATTGGCGGCACGAACAACAATGACTGGGCCCGCTTCGACAATGTCAATTTAAGCCCCGGCTTTACGGATTTGACTTTCCGATATGCCACTCCATCGACAGGCGTTTCAATCGAGGTGTGGCTGGACAGTACGGTAGAGAGCTATGGCGGTGTGCGCACGGGCGTAGTCGGGGGCACCAAGCTGACAACGTTAACGATTAACGGCACTGAGACAACAACAAATTATACCACCTATAAAACGAAGACACTGCAGCTCGATCCTTTCACGAGCGGCACGCATACCTTGTATCTGATCTTTAAAGGGGCTGACTTTGGCGTTGCCAACGTAGATTGGATTGAATTCAATCGCAATGCGTACACAAACGCAGATTTATCGAATATCGTTCTCGATGAAAAGTCGGTGCTGCGTCCCGCCTTTGACAGCAATGTGACAACCTATCAATTGGATATCTTTAATGATGCGGCTTCCTTTGATCTGAAGCCTATCGTCAAGGATCCTCTTGCTGCCTCGCTCAGCATTAACGGCCAAACCTGGACGAGCGGGACGGTGAAGACATTTGATGCCAGCACAACGAATTCCGTGGTGTTCGCGATTGCCGGTCAAGAGGGCGGAAGCAAGACCTATACCTTGAACATTAACCGCAGACCGTTGTTAATGGATGTCTATGTATCTCCAACCGGTGATGATAGCCAGAATGGCAGTATCGGCAGCCCTTTCCGGACCTTGGCGAAAGCCGTTCAGGAGGTTGCGCCGGGCAGAGGGGCAACGATTCACTTGACCGCAGGCGTCTTTGATGTAGCGGCGATCAACCTGCCGCAGCAAACCAATCTGGTCGGGGCCGGTGTGGATCAAACCATCATTAAAGCGAGTCTGATCAAAGCGGTCACGTCGTATAAGCAAGGAGATGTCACAAAGTACGCGATCCAAGGCCGTAATCTGCATGACGCTTCGATCAGCGGGTTTACCTTGGATGGCTTGATTGGCTCTACCGATTATGCGCATGGCGGTATCTTTATCAATACGGTATCGAACTTCCAGATTCATGACGTTAAAGTGCAGAATTTCTCTTACAATGGCATATGGCTGGAAAATTCGGTCAACTCGAGCATTTACAATGCCGAAGTTTATGACACCGCATTTGGCAATACAGCCGCAGTACTTGGCAATCTGATGTTCGGGAATATGACGGACGGATCGATCCACGATGTGAAGATCCGGGAAACAAGAGGAACGTATGGGCTGAAAGCCGCAAGGAGCGATACGTTTAATGAAGGCGGCACTCAATTTATTCCGGATTCGCTCTTGACTTACTTGACTCGCGTCAAATTATATAACCTGGATATCGATTTAAGACAAAAGGGACTTTGGAGTGTAGGCCAGCCTAACATTGACCTCGAAATGCCAGGCGCGGTTACGGAGGATGTGGAGATCTACAACAGCCGGTTCGCCGATTCGGTTTCGTTGATATCCACTCAGCATAAGGCAAGCAAGAGCATTCGTGTCCATCATAATCAATTTATAGCCGAACCAGCGGGTGCTAATGGTTATACGTATGCAATCGAGGTTTCGATGGAGAAGCTTGAAATCGATCATAACTATTTCAGCAACGGATATTATCCGATTGCCAGCTTCGCGGGCAAGGAAACCGGACTTTATCTTCATGAAAATATCTTCGACGGCATTGATGGTATTCGCTTCATTGGTTACGCAAACGGATTGGAAAACACGACTATTTCCAACAATGTGTTCCGTTTGACGAACTCTCTCCAAACGAGCAAGGTCATCTTCATGTATTTAGGAAATAATGTAAGCGATAATGTAACCATTGAGAAAAATCTGTTCATTAACGATTCTCCGAAGGCACCCGAGAGCTTTGTGGAACTTGGAGTTAAGAATGGCGTTGTTGTTGCCAGCACGGGCACTAATTTTATCGTGAAAAGCAACCTGTTTGACAACTGGACTCCTTACGGCACGAATGCGGTCTCTGCCGATCCGAAGCTGTCGTACAGCGATTTCCGTTTGGCTCCGGACTCGCCGGCGTATGCCCTTGGTTTCCATGACATCAATACGGAATCCTTTGGTTTGCCTAAAGATTTCTTCTACGCTCAACCAACACAACCGATTGATAGAGTTTATGTCAGCAAAACGGGTGAGGAGCTTGTTGCGCCAACCCTTTCCGGGAATACGGAAACAACAATTGCCTTGACTATCAACGCAAGAACTAGCGGCGGTACGTACAAGAGCATAGCGAGCAACGCGGTTAGCTATACGGCTCAGGATTTGACGGGCAACGGTGTGGTATCGGTGAATAGCCAAGGCGTTGTGACCTTGTTAGCTCAAGGTTTGGCTAAAGTTACAGCGACCTACGTGGATCCGATTAGCGGAACGAAGACGTCCTCCCTGTATATCCAGGTGACCGATCTCATTGCGCCGACAGCGACTGTTACCTACAGCACAACCGAGCCGACGAATCAGGATGTTACGGCAACGATTACGCCAAGTGAACCGGTGACGATCACTAACAATGGCGGATCGAACACCTATACCTTTACGGAAAACGCCAGCTTCACCTTTGAGTTTGTGGATGCGGCAGGCAACACGGGTACGGTAGAAGCAACGGTTGCGAACATTGGCCGAATCGCGCCTACGGCAACGGTTGCATACAGTACAACCGATCCAACAAATCAAGATGTCACAGCGACGATCACAGCCAGCCAACCGATCACAGTGACCAACAATGGCGGACTCACAAGCCACACCTTCACCGATAATGGCAGCTTTACGTTTGAGTTTGTGGATGCGGCAGGCAACACTGGAACAGCGGTAGCGACTGTCGCCAACATTGATAAAGTCGTGCCGACAGCGACCATTGCGTACAGCAACACTAGTCCAACAAACCAATCTGTAACGGCAACCATCACACCAAGCGAATCCGTTACGTTGACAAACAATGGCGGATCGACCAGCTTTGTCTTCAGCGACAACGGCAGCTTCACCTTTGTGTTTGTGGATGCGGCAGGCAACACCGGAACAGCGATAGCGACTGTCGTCAACATCGATAAGGTTACTCCGATGGCAACGGTCGTTTACAGCACAACCGATCCAACGAATCAGGATGTCACAGCGACAATCACGCCAACTGAAACGGTAACGATTACGAACAATGGCGGCTTGGCCAGCTATGTCTTCACGGACAACGGCAGCTTCACCTTTACGTTTGTGGATGCGGCAGGCAACGCCGGAACAGTGGTAGCAACTGTGGCGAACATCGATAAGGTTCCTCTGACGGCAACGGTTGCTTACAGTACAACCAGTCCAACGAACCAAAATGTGATCGCAACGATTACGCCAAACAAACCCGTTAAGGTCACAAACAATGGCGGATCAACAAGCCATACCTTCACGGACAACGGCAGCTTTACCTTTACGTTTGTCGATGCGGCAGGCAACACCGGATCAGCGGTAGCCACCGTAGCCAATATCGATAAGGTTGCCCCTGTATTAACCGTTATTCTCGATCCGTCGGTGATCAATCAAAAAAATCACAAAATGGTCACCGTTCATGCGAGTATAACGGCAAACGATTCCGGTACCGGCATTGCTTCCGTTGTGCTGAGTTCCATTACCAGCAATGAACCGGATAATGGTACCGACGATGGAGATACAGCGAACGATATTCAAAATGCGGCGTTGAATACGAATGATACCATCTTCAGCCTGCGCGCGGAAAGATCGGGTTCAGGCAATGGACGGATATACACGATCGTGTATATCGCGACAGACTATGCCGGCAATAGTACGACAGTGACTAAAACGGTAACGGTTCCTCTTTAAGATTAAGATCAAAGCTTACAATAGTTAAATAAGCGTGGCTGCAAAGGGAAAATAAGCAGCCCCGCTTATTCACTATAAATCAGACGCAATAAAATGGAGGTGTATAAAGGATCGAGGGATCAATAAGAAATTTTGATACCAAAAAAATGAAGGCGTTTACAAATTTGAGAGGAGAATGATAATGATGAGTAAAATGAAGTCTTTTATGGTCATCGCGTTCTTTTGCTTACTAGCAGGTGTTATCTTAATGCCTAAACAGGCAGATGCTGCAACTGTTGATTATTATGTGTCCACTACGGGATCCGATTCACCAGGTACCAGCGGATTATCAGGCAGTCCGTGGCTAACGCTGGCTAATGCATGTAGTCGTGTTCCAGCGAGCAACGGAACCACAATTAATACAATCCACGTTCTGGCAGGCACGTTTACTGAATCATCGGTATGTAATCTGAATGCGGGTGTCAATTTAGTAGGCGCCGGTGTCGGGCAAACCACGATTAAATCAACGATCACGCATAATTTTCAAGGAAGCCCCTGGAATTGGGATCAGAATAAGTTTCTTATTCGCGCTATCAATTCCTCCAATATTATCATCAGCGATTTTAAACTGGATGGGTTAATCAATTCAACTCCAACCAGAGCGCATGCGGGAATTATGGTTCACAATGGAAGTAATGTTACCATTCGTGATGTTGAAATCAGTAATTTTGATTACACGGGTATCTATGCTTCCGCTTTAACTTATTCCACGGTTTATAATGCCAAATTGACAGATAGCGGTCTGGCGGATTCAATTGGCAGCTCAGGCAGCATTAAATTAGGTGATATATCCGATTCCTCCCTGCATGATATGATTATTCGCGATACACGCGGCGGAGATGGGATCGATACGTACAAGTATGGTTGGACCTCCAGCAACAACTCCACGCCTGTGATGCTAACGAACGTTAATTTTTACAATCTAGACATTAATGTCAGGCAAGACGGGGCATGGGGAGACAATCAATCGGGCATTACCATCGAGCTATGGAAATCAAATTTATCAAATGTACAAATTTACAATAACTTGTTTAACGACTCGCTATCCATTCCGCATGCTACTTATTCAAACGGAGTACCTACGGTGACGGCTAAAGTATTTAACAATCAGTTTATTGCCGATCATGTAAGCGGTTCCAAATATACGTATGCCATCGAGGCTGGCGCGGACAATATGCAAATTTATAACAACTATTTCAAAAATGGGATTTATCCGATCTCATCTTTTAATTCCAGTCAGGCCGTATCCGGTCATTCGGTTCATCATAATATTTTTGATGCCATCGAAAATAATACTGTTTTTAATTATCCAGGGCTGCAAAACTCTACACTGAACAATAACATTGTTATTGTATCTTCCAATCTGCAAAGCAATAGTTTGTCCAATTTCTCGTTATTCTATACGAAATACAATACATCGCAAAACGTAGATATTACGGATAATATATTGATTAACGAAAACAGCATCTATAATGACTCTAATCCGATCGTCGTGGACGGAACAGCGACCTTAGGCGCTAACTTCAATGTGAATAACAATCTCTTTTATCGCTGGAAGCAGGGCGGAACAAACTCGTTTGAGATGGACCCTTATCTATCCAACGCATCGCCCAATAAAGATTACAGACTGCGTTATGATTCACTTGCATTAGCCTTAGGCATTGGCAATGTAAATACAAGAAGCATGGGACTGAGAAGCGATTTCACCTATGCCAATGCCAACGACACGCTATCGCAGGTATGGGCGGAGCCGGTCGGCAGTGCGAGCAATGATTCCGTAGTTCGGCTGACTCCGACGAATACAGTGCAGTTAAATATGTACGGCAGAACGGTAAGCGGCTATGTGGCTTCGATCTCTTCATCGAACATCACATACGGAACACCCGTGGATCTATCCGGTTCGAATGTCATTAGCATCAATAGCAGCGGTCTCATTACAGCCAATAATGCGGGCAAGGCGAAAGTAACGGTATCGGTTACGAAGGGCTCTGTGACAAGGACTTCCACGATCTATGTTTTCGTCTCTCAAGAAACACAGGCACCTATAGCGCCAACTAACCTGACAGCAACTACGTTTAACAGCAGCCGGGTGGATCTGACTTGGACCGCTTCAACGGACAATGTGGGTGTAGCAGGATACATGATTTTTCATAACGGTCAATATGTTGCTACCGCTTCAGGTACTTCTTACAGCGATGTGAATTTAATCGGAGGCACGAACTACAGCTACAGAATTAAAGCCATCGATGCTGCGGGCAATGTTTCGGCGGACAGCAACATCCCCGCTACGGTTACAACAACGTCCAATCTGGCCTACAATAAAACCGTTAGCGTGAGCAACTACTACCAGAATAACGCAACTTATAACGGGCAAAAGGCGATTGACATGAATGGAACAACCAGATGGGCGACGGATAATGGGGTGACCTCAGCATGGCTGGAAATCGATTTTGGCTATAGCACCACCTTCAATCGAACGATTCTGAAAGAAGCTCAAGCTTATGGAAATCGAATCAATGCGTATCAAATCCAGTACTGGGACAGCACGAGCACCAGTTGGGTCACTGTCTACACCGGTGGATCTCCAGCGGCTACGCAATCCGACACCTTTTCTCCGGTAACCTCGAACAAGGTAAGATTGAATATTACAGGCGTGACGGGTTCGAATGGCCCGACGGTTTGGGAATTTGAGGTTTACAATGTGCCGAACCTGGCATTAAACAAAACGACTACAGCGAGCTCGGAATGGAACAGCAGTAATACCTTTTATGCATTCAGAGCTACAGACGGCAAATCTTTCACGCGTTGGAGTGCGGCAAGCGGCCAAGTCAATAATCAATACCTCACGGTGGATTTTGGCAGCCAGAAGACCTTCGGCCATGTTTTGATTCAAGAGCCGAGCGGATATACCCGTGTAACCGCCTATAAACTACAATATTCTACTAATGGAATTACGTTTACTGATATCTCTGGAACTAGCGGCACGACCATTGGCACGAACAAATTTGTAGCGTTTACGCCAGTTACAGCAAGTCACTTAAGACTCTATATCACATCGGCGAGCGCTGAACCTACCATGCAAGAACTGATTGTTTTTGAGCAATAATATAATTGGTTCATAAGAAAGGTATGCTTTAACTCTGGTCGGCTTAACCATGTTGGATGATAGTCAATGAATAGATATGACAGAAAGTTCTTAAATTGATAGCTCATTTATGCGTAAATTGCAAGGGAACCTGCTGACTGGCAGTGTTCCCTTTGCTTTTGACTTGGTTTAATAAAGAAAAAGAAGAATGGTGATGATTTGTATGGAAGATGAATGTATCCCCTTAATGGAACGTATGCTGCCAGCACCCAAAGGTGGAGGCTTTAGGATGGAAGGTTATTGGGTGTGGTGCGGTTCCGTGGTAAAAGGGGAGGATGGACGATTCCACATGTTTGCATCGCGGTGGCCTAAATATCTTCCGATGCATCCAGGGTGGTTGGCAGCTTCGGAGGTGGTAAGGGCTGTATCAGATACCCCTGAAGGTCCTTATACATTTCAGGAGGTTGTTTTGCCCACGAGAGGTGCCCAGTACTGGGACGGGCGGGCAACGCATAATCCTCATATCGTAAAATATGAAGACACCTATATTTTGTATTATATGGGATCCACTCATCCCTTTTCGGATGTTGCACCTGGTGAGGTATTAACGCTGCAAGATTCCAGATACAAAGTAGGCCATGCCAACAAAAGGGTTGGCATAGCGGTTTCAAGAAGTATCTTTGGTCCGTGGAAGCGAATGGACAATCCTGTTCTTCCCACAAGGCCAGGACATTTTGATAGTTATTTGACCTCTAATCCAGCTCCCTGCATCGATCAGAATGGTTCAGTCCTATTGATCTATAAAGCACGTCAATATATCGGGAATGGGCCTGGGCACATGACGATAGGAGCAGCAAAAGCTGCCAATTATTTGGGACCCTATCTGCCAGTGGCGGATGAAGCGTTGTTTCCGGAAACCATGATTATTGAAGATCCATTTATTTGGCGTACGAGCGGTGGATACGAACTGATCGCTAAGGATATGACTGGGCATATATGTGGTGAAAAATATGGCGGAATGCAGGCATCCTCCATGGATGGGCGTCATTGGACGGCTCGGGAAGGTCGACAAGCATATTCTAGAACCGTTCGTTGGGATGATGGAACAGTAACCCTTTTAGGAAACATGGATCGTCCTTTTCTTCTCTTTCAAGAAAATCGCCCCACACATCTGTTCTTTGCTGCGTCAGATGGCACAAACAGTTTTCTTGATGCTTCGGATACTTGGAACATGGTTATCCCGCTTCGTCAAGATTAAATAGATTTATGTAAGATTTGTTAGGGATAGATCATGACATAGAGGTGACGTAGATGAAGTATAACGTATTAGGCAGAACTGGATTACAGGTATCTCGGTTAGGACTAGGAGGTGCCCCACTTGCAGGTGACTTTGGCAAGACAGATACAAGGGAAATACAGCATATGATTCATGGCGCGTTGGATACGGGTATTAATTTTATTGATACCGCGCCCAAGTACGGGAATGGAGAATCCGAGAGAAGGATTGGTCAAGCACTCAGAGGGCGAAGAAATGGCGTCATTCTAGCTACAAAAGCTGCTAAGTCCGATGAAATCTACACGTATGAGGTTATTTATCAATCTGTAGAAACGAGCCTCAGGCTGCTGCAGACAGATTGGATTGATCTGATTCAGCTGCATGATGTGGAATCGCAATCCTACGATGGGGTCATGCAGGAAGCTTTACCAGCACTGCTGAAGCTGCAGGAAGAAGGAAAAATTAGGTATATCGGCGTTACGACGCGGAATCTACCTCTCTTGAAGAGATATATGCAAACGGGCATGTTTGATACGATTCAATTCTATACGCGATATATGCTAATTGATCATACGGCTAAAGATGAGGTTATTCCGCTAGCTAAACAATTGGACATCGGTGTCATTAACGGAAGTGTACTTGGCTTAGGCCTTCTGGCAGATAAGCCAGCGCCGTTTCTTAATGAGGAAATAAAGAACAAAGCTCAAAGCCGTATGGAACAGATTGCTTTTTTGCGCCAAGGGGATAATGGGGGGCTCATTGAACCAGGCATGCGTTTTAGTCTAGGCAACCCCGATATACATGTTACATTAACTGGAGCCGATTCCCCAGAGGTTCTGCAGATGAATGCAGCCTATTGCGATGGGAAAGCTTTAGACACACACGATATGCGGAAAATATATGAACTATTTGATAAAGATCCGTTGTTCACATAGGAATGGAGAGGAATGTAGTGATGATCAAACAGAATAAGATTGCTCAGGAGCTAGTTGTCTCGGAAACCTGGATTCCTCCTCAATGGGCCTTGTTGCAGAGAAAATTATTAGAATCGCTAAATCAAAGTGCTGTGGAATTTGTCAATCAATATACACGTGAAGATGGGACGCTGATTTGGCGAGATGAATGGCCTGGTATGGATGGCTCTGACGATCCTTATGAAGGCTTCATGAATTTGGCACTTCTCTACGCTCTGGGTGGAAGTGATGAAGTAGGAGAACTCGCGGATCGAATGTGGGAGTCCATCACCTGGCAGTGGACACAATACGGGCAAATCTATCAGGAATTCGATGGGTATTATGACTGGATGCATCATGGAGAGGGATACTTATATTTTTATTTTCTAGGGCTATCCCGTCCAAATCAGTTAAAGAATCGGCAGCGTGCCGTGAAGTTTGCTCAATTGTACATGGGAAATGATCCGGCTGTGCCTAATTATGATAAGGAAAAAAAACTTATTCGTTCTCCGATCACGGGAAGTAAAGGGCCGCGTTTCGTTATGACGAAGGAGGATTGGGTGACTCACCGCGGGGTGCTCGATGATTATTTGGCCCCCTTCGAAGATCTTCCAGGGGTGGATTTTAGCAGTGGTACTTGCCGATGGTCGGACGACAAAATCTATAGCGATCTGATTACGAAAATGAATGAACGACAGGCCAAAGGGGATGTACCGGTCAACCTAAATGCGACGAGCCTACTCACCCACGCTTATTTATTTACTGGTGATGAGTCCTATAGGGACTGGGTGTTGGAATATGTAACGGCTTGGGAAGAGCGGACTGTTCGAAATAACGGGATCATGCCCGATAATATTGGACTATCTGGGGAAATTGGAGAGTACAATGACGGTAAATGGTGGGGAGGCTTCTATGGCTGGCGTTGGCCTCATGGGCTACTGACAATCATAGAACCCGTTCTGAATGCTTGTATGAATGCGGTATTGCTGACTGGGGATATGGCACGATTGGGACTCGTTCGGTCCCAACTGGATTATAATTGGAAGCTAGGCAAAGTAGTTAACGGGATGTGGCAGGTTCCCTATAAACATTTTGATTCAGGATGGACAGACTTCCGTGTGCAAGTACCGACGTGGCCAATCTATTTATGGACGGTTTCTATGGAGCAAGAAGACTTAGAGCGGGTGAAGAGAGTTCCGTTAACAGAGGCATATGCCAATATCGAAGTTCCTGGCTTATCTGGACGAAATGATGCAACGATGAAAGAAACCAAGCATTATATCTCCAATACGGTACCTTGGTTTCGATATATGCAAGGGGAATACCCCCAATATCCAGAGGAGATCTTGAGAGCGAATTTTCGATTAATCCAATTACAACTGCATAAAATGCGTTCCCAAGAAGGAAACCCAGCGAACTGGGTTACAGATGGGTTTACCGTGAATGCCATGTCCAGTATTCATAAGTGGCAGGAGATGTGTCCAGTTTATTTTGAAGGACTCCTCCAACTGGTATGGGGAACCCCGATGCATATCTCACATGGTGGCCTGCAGCATGCAAGAGTAAGATACTATGACGGGATACGTAAACGTCCTGGCCTGCCAGAAGATGTTGCAGCATTAGTCGAAGCAATTGCAGATGAATCGGTCACTCTTAACTTGGTGAATTTGTCTTTGTTCAACGAACGTGTCGTTATCATTCAAGGCGGAAGTTTTGGCGAACATGCCTTTACAACAGTGGATATGTGCAATGAGGAAGGCATTTTAACGGGAAGTCATGAAGTTAGGGGTAAATGGCTTCCGGTTCGTTTGGGACCAGGTGCTGGAGTTCAATTAAAACTAGGCATGAAAAGGTACGTGAATCAACCCTCGTATGAAACACCGTGGAGTTTGAAATCAACCTATGCGCCGCTACTCCAAGGACGACCACAAGCCTAAGGGGGAAACATTTGATGTATGTTGATAGTCATGTCCATCTGTGGCAAATAGAACAAGGAGATTATCACTGGCTGAAGCCAGATAATAAGGTTCTTCAGATATTGTTCGATTATTTGAATCTTTGATTCCTCATACCTTGTCATCAGAAGAGCTAGCCCACCTGCGGAAGGATAATGCGATAAGGCTTTATGGAATATGATTGTAATAAAACGGATCAGCTACGACCATCATGAATGAACCAATATCCATGACTCATGCAAAAAAGCTCAAGTAAATCTTGAGCTTTTTAACGTTATTGATCATATATAATTTCATTGAAACCTGTGCAGTCACGCAGGAAGTCGATAGGAGGACCGATACATGCTCGACCTTGTAAGATAATTCTAAAGTGACCATGAGCAATGTCGCCAAATTGCCCAATTAACTTCAATTCCGCGAGGAAAAGACCAAATTCTCCGCCAATGGTGAGTGTCGGATTCGTCAAACTGAGCGTGCCGCTGAAAACTTCTGCCCCAAACACTTTGAGCGTGCCTTTAATCGTCAATCCTTTGGGATCCACATCTAACTCTAGGCTTAAACCTGGAATTAACCGCACAGGAATACAAAAATGACCCGAAGGGCATTTAGTAATCGGTGGCAGAAGCAAATTGTTAACGATTCGTTGCGTAAGCGTAAGGTTTTTGAAGATCTTTTTTAGCTGCTTAAGGATGATACGCAATTTCTTCTTAGTTTGGGCATTGTATTTACCACACTTATATAGACGAGCAACCATTTTAAAATTCATAGCAACGTTTTGTCTATTTAATTTCAGTTGCATGATGATATTGTTTAAGTCAATTTTATTGTTTTGTTTTCCAGAAAGCACAAGCTGCGTTCCAATCGTGTTTTGATTAATGAGAACTCGATTATTGATAGCCTTCAACTGCCTCATGATTTGCAGTAGAAGTGCATTTTTGTTATTTTTGCATGAGCAGGAGTGTTTGAATTCATCTATTTTCTTTCTATTGAGAAGAACAGCCGTGTTTATAGCGATCATTTGCTTATAGATTCTGACGTAGACTTCTTTATCAACTTGTTTAACAGCCAATAGTTTCACCCCCTTTTGTGATACTATAGTTTATGTGAAGTTTCATATTTTGATATAGGACTACCATGAAAAGGGCTAGGGAAGAATGTCATATGGAAGAGAGAATAACGAATTACAGGGAGGGTCCAACATGGAAATTTTTGCGGAATTTATAGCGAAGATCGATAACCCGATGCATCGGGAGCGAACGGAGGAGGTGCTGTCTTGGGTAGCGGAAAAGTTTCCTAACTTAGAGCCGAAAGTGGCGTGGAATCAGCCAATGTTTACCGATCACGGCACTTTTATTATTGGCTTCAGCGTTGCCAAGCAGCATATGGCTGTTGCTCCTGAAAAGGCGGGGATACTTCGATTTACGGCTGATATCGAGCAGGCTGGCTATGATCATACCAAGGAGTTGGTCCGTATGCCGTGGAATCGTCCAGTTGATTTCTCATTGCTGGAGAAGATGATCGCTTTTAATATCTTAGATAAGGCCGATTGTTCAACGTTTTGGCGGAAATAAAGGATGAAACAAAAAGGTACCCATGCATGAAACACTTTTTTTAAGTGTCCTGTGCATGGGTATCTTTTTTACACTAACTTTTTGATAGGCAAACTTATGTTCCCTTCTATTTGAGGGACTTGCACACTTTTGGCTGTACAGGCAACTTCGTATACACGTTAAAACAATCCCCACCTGATTGCTTCGCTTCATACATCGCTTTATCAGCATTTCGTACCAATTCAACCGGATTCCCACTGTGGCTAGGATAATGGCTGATGCCAAGACTGGCGCCTATGATAATGATTTTATCATCGATGTTGAAATCGGTTGAGATCTTCTGCAGCATTTGCGTGGCGACTGTTTCAACACGTGTGTTGTCACCAAGAATGATTCCGACAAATTCGTCGCCCCCTAGTCTAGCTAGCATATCGCCAGAGTTCAGAACGGATTGGCATCGCGCTCCCACCTCTTGCAGCAGCTTATCCCCAACTTGATGGCCCCAAGTATCATTGACAGGTTTGAACCGATCCAGATCGATAAGGATGATACCGAAAGGATCAGGCCTGGTCACAATTTCATTCAAGTAGGAGTCAAAGAAGAGTCGATTGGGCAGTCCAGTTAACGCATCGTGTTGAGCCAAATGAGAGATGAACATTTCTTCTTGCTTCCGTTTCGTATTATCGCGAACAATTGCCAGAACCAGCTTCTCATCACTGATTGCAATGACATCTGTATCGACCAAAACATGTTTGGGTGTGCCTGCATGACTGACGATCACGTACTCAAAATCCCTAACTCGACTGTGTCCAAAATCTTTTCGATAGTTGTCCAGAAAGCGTTCTTCATTCTCATGCGGAATGAATTGTACGTAGGGCTCACCGATTAATGGCTTCGACGCTCCCCAGTCCAACAAGACATAGGCTTCAGGGTTAGCCTCCACAATACAGGCATCTTGATCCAATAAAAAGATGGCAGAATGCGAGATCTCAAAAAGGATTTCATATTTCCGCTGTGCGGAAGGCAGAAAATCATACCTATGCATCAAGATATGCAAGTAGACGGCAAAAACCAAAAGCGGATAAACCAGAATAGCATTGGGTACAAAGATGAATACTTCAAAAATAGGAATACTTAAGAAAATAACAATATACGTCCCCGAGTATACCAAGCTGCATTGCAATAGCAATGCATTACGTTGTTCTAAATTTTTTTGGACTGGTTTAAACTTGGCATACCAAGCTATCGCCATATTAGCCATGGAAACCATCATTAGCAACGTCATTATTAGGTTGAAGTCTGGCCCTGGCATTTCTTGTTTCCATATCCCATGTACGATCACATCGGAGAAAATGAGGCTGCCTCTGCCTAAAGCTAGCATAAGTAGGTAGATGAGAAGCACGGAGTACCCTAAGCACCAAGCGGCTAGTCGGGGCAACTTCTTATTTAGCTTTGTAATATTTAAATAAAATAGGAAGCTTGCACCTACGCATAAGAAAGAGACGGGATATCCAGCATAAAGAGCCAGATTGACGGTCTGTGTACGTGGTGCGAGGAAACGCAAGTATTCAAAGAAAAATATGACTGCAATGCATAATGTAATGAAGGAGGCTAAGCGATTTTCAGTTTTTTTGTTATTTCTCCGATAGATATCAATGGAGATATAACCCAGATAAAAGGTTGGGGCCAAAAAAAGCAGCAGGGGAAGGACATAATTGTTCATATAGGGTCGCCTCTTGTACAAGTCGTATGTGATTGACAACTGTTTCTACATAGGATGACAAGATTCCTCTATAGGAGGTGACAGATTGAAGAGTTAGAGGAAGAAAAGACCAGTTATGAGCGGGAATTACCTCCAGGCTTGTTTTACGAGAAAAAGACCCTGGACGGGTCTTTTTCTCTAAGCAAATGCGCGAATCAGCGGTTGTTCAACCCGTCAGACGGGCGTACTTTTCCCAACCCGAATAACCACAAGCTCCTTCGGCTTCACTTCCCCCGAAACTCTCCCCGTTTCCTTATCCAGCTGTACAGGCTGCTCTTGCCACAATTCGCTGATTTCTTGCAAATCTGGGTAGCTGTGCACCACCAATTCCCCTGCAATCGCCTCGTCGGTATCATTGTACAGCGTGTAAATCACGCTAGCTCCATCATCGCTTGGGAACATGTTGCAGTGCAACCCTGCTTGCAGCGTCGGATACAGCGGCAGCGGCTTGCTGCCCTGATAGTTGGCTTTGTGCACCGTCCACAGCTGCTTCCATTTCTTGATCTGCGCCTTCTGTGCAGCGTTGTAAGGCAGCCAGCTGCCGAAGACATCCTGCCAGATGAGGATGCCTGTCCCATTAAATACGGCTCGCTTGATCAGCAGATCCTTGCGGACGCCGACATGCCAGCGAGAGATGATCGGGGAGAAATGCTCGGTCATCACGTAGCGGAATGCGTCCACTTCGGGCATGGATTCGCGATTTTTGAATTGATTCCAGGAGCCGGTAATCAATTTGATTTGATTCCTTTTCTTCGGACGGACTTCGGAGCAAAAGACGAAGCTTGGCTTCACTTCGTTGATCGCTTCACGGAAACCGTCCGGCACGCTGTCCATTGTATCGAGGAACACGCCATCGATGTCGGTTTCCCTCACCACTTCCACGATGCTGAAGGTGGATTGCTTCGGAGACTCATCGAACCCGATGTCCCACGGTTTGAACGGCAAGAATACGTTCACGCCCCTCGAATGAAACTGCGCTACCAGCTCCTTCAGTCCCGCCATACCGCCCGGGAAATCCTCGAAAAACTGCCACTGATTGCGACGATCGACGCCGAGCCGCGGATATTGATGCCAAAGCAGGACAGAATCGTACCCGCCGAACTCCTCGCCTTCCGCTAGGAAGCGATCAACTTCCATCTCATTCGTCTCGAAATTATAGATTTCTTTGCTATACAGGTAAGTAAAATGCTGCAAGAAAGTATCCCTGTACCACTGGAGTTCAGGTCGCTTATATTCCTCAAAGTTAATCGGTTGCCGCGCTTCTTGACGCCATGTACTGAAAAATTCCGTCCAGCCCTGGTCGATAGCAGTGAACTTGATTTCCATCACATCGGCTAGTACCTGATCGGGACGAAGGAGGAAGCGATGCTGCTGCAATTCCTCCAGCTTGGTCCATGGCTTCATGTCCATGTTGCGATTCTGAACCCAGATGAACCAATTCTCGTTCAAATTCGGAAAAGCCAAGCTGAACCCATGCTGCTGATTGGGGTGGAAGATGCCAAGAGGCATCGTAAATTCAACATGCATTTGCATGATGGAGCTGCCATCGCGCTTGGACTGCGGGTTGGACGGGAAGAAGTAATGGTTGTCCTCACCGTCAGCAAGCTGAAGCTCAGCCAAGAACGGCATCCGCATATATACTTCGCGCGGCCCCCATTCATCCCATTCCGCTGCGAATTGGAGCAGGAAGCGAATCGATCTTTCCTCCATATGATGCAGGAAAATGACTTTCGCGCACAGCTGATTCTGCGCCAGCTCGGTCCTAAGTTCAACGGAAATCATTTCTTCCGTCAGATCTGAGACCATGTCGACTTGACCAACTTGCCATCCACTAGCTGGCAGTGAATGTCCGCCTTCCACTTCCATCACGAACAATTCCCGTTGTGCAGCTGATAACGCCTCACGAGCCGGAATGGCATGATGTTTCACCTCATGCAAAGCCAGGTGTTCACCTAACTCAAGAGTGAAACCCATCTTTTCATTTTCAATGGTGAGCAGACCCGTTTGTTTATCTATTCGTAGCATCGTGTGCCTCCTTCATGCAGCGGAATCCGACCGTTTCACAACGATTCAAGCCTTCGTTCAGCAACTGAAATTTGAGATGAAAATCGGTCGGATGAGGGCCGCCTTCCGCGTGCCAAGTATGCTGCGCTTTGTAATACGAACCGCCGCGCAGGAAGGTGAATCGATGCTGCGCGTCATCGACCACATCATTGACCCATTCCCAAGCGTTACCGCTCATATCGAAGCAACCGTAAGGGCTGGCGCTAGCTGGATAAGTGTCAACAGCCGTAGTATCGTGCCCCGCAGCGTGACAGAACTCACTTTGAAACGCGGAGCCCCACGGCCATTTGAGCTTACGCTCTCCGCCTGCTGCTAGCTGCCATTCGATCTCGTTCGCAAGCCTTTTCCCGTAATGAGAAGCATAAGCGAGTGCGTCCTTCTGACTTGACCCATATCACGGGGTGATGTTCCTTGCCAATGGGAGGCTGCTTCTGAACCCAATGCTTGAGGAAGTTGGTGTCGTCCTCTGGCCAATACCCGCTTTCTTCCAGAAAACGTTGGAATTGCAGATTGGTAACAGGGTAACGATCTATATAAAAGTCAGATACCGTAACGAATCGCGGTCCATGATCGCACTGGCAATCCCCCTCCATAATGCGGTGCTGCACGCGATAAATGAAGGAGGTGCCTGGGATGAATACTTGTGCATCGTGCATCGAAGAATAGGGTTGTGAAGCGGGTGCCATGGGAACATTCTCTCCTTTTGAACATGTGATAAAGACCGGTGGTTAGAACTGGAGTTGACAAGGGTCTATAAGACCGCTTACAATCACAATCATATTTGATTAAACGGTTAATCACAAGGGTATTATGTTCAGAATTTCGTTTATTTCGTGGAGGGCTGATCGCGACTATGAATAAAACCTTTCAAGCATGGATAGATGCGGCCAATGAAATGGGTGCGTACAAGGAAACGATCGTCGAACGCGTGATCGAAGATGATGCCGAGTATTGGGCCATGAACATCGAAACCGAATTGCTTCCTGGCGAGTGGACAAAGACTTATCTGTGGCTAGGTTTTCCTAAACATGCCAGTGCTAATCCTGCTGTTATGCACATTCACGGCGGGGGTTTTCAGACGGTCAATCTTGACCATGTCAAGCATTGGGTCCATAAAGGGTACGTTGCGCTAAGCTATGATTGGAAAGAAGAAATCAGCGGACAAGAGCGGCACAGTGATTTGGCAAATATGCCAAGATTAGATATGGAAGATGAATATGCCCCTTTACAATCGGTCATGCTAACGAGAGTCTTACATGCCAAGAAAATGATTACTTGGTTAAGTTTGCGCCAAGAGGTAGACCCGAATCGAATCGGTGTCTTTGGGATTTCTAGAGGCGGAAGCATTACGTGGATTTTGAATGCGTGGGACGATCGATTGAAAGCCGCTGTTCCGATTTATGGCTGCGGCAAACATCTCGCGCCTGGACGGTTGAACCGCAACATTCGCAAAGCCCACAGCCTAGAAGATACAAGGGAATGGAACCGCTTGTTGGATGGCGTTACGCTTGCATCGCGCCAACAGTCGCCTGTTCTGCTCATGACTGCAACCAACGATTATTGGGGCTGGTTGGATGCCATTTGTGAAGCTGCGGTGCAAATTCCGCCTGCGCAGCGAGGCTTGTATATCGCGGCCAATCAGAACCATCAGCTCGATCATTGGGCAGGGAACTCGCTGGACCGCTGGATGGACGTGCATGTCAAGGGAGAAGGTGCTTGGCCGCAAGCGCCGCGCGTCACTTTCAACTCATCAACAGAGAATGGTTTCGATAACCTGCATGCAACAGCCACACTAGACACGTCAGTACAGCTGCCAGACAAGCTTCGCTTCTGCTGGTCCTGGTGGGATTTCAGCGAAGTGCTGCCGCCTGGCAGGTACTGGCATGTCGTGGAAATCGACGTCTCGGATAATCCGAGCATTGTGATTCCCGTCATTGACCCGCGCATCAGCGGATATCTATACATCGACGCTGTCTACGCGGATGGTGTCAAAGCAAGCTCTTTCCCTGTTCGATTCTCGCCAGCCTATATCGGCGTTAAGCACACGGAACCTCAACGCAGCCACGTATTGGCCGACTTCTCAAACGGGCTGGACGGTTGGTGCTGTCCGTATATGCGCACGGAGCCGTACGATGTTGATTTTGAGTATGTCATCCTTTCCCACCCAGACGGCGGAAAAGCATTAAGCATGAACGAGCCCGAGTTGCTGTTCAGTTTGGCAACGAATAAGCTGGTTGACCCGAGCATGGCTAGCCTAACCGATGAATACATGCTTCATCTTCAGCTATTTAACGAGCTTCCAGGCCGCTGGATCATCACATTGTTCTATCGTCCTGATCAGGCCGGAGAACTCAGTTGGACAAGTGAGCTCCGAGTGATTACGGGATGGTCCGAAACTCAAATCGCGCGCACAGCATTTCATAACGAGGATGGTCATATTCTTCCATACTGGGCAAAAGCGCAGCGGATTGTGCTCACGTTCTACGGTTTATCAGATCAAGATGATGCCGGACGTGCTGCAGTTGGCAAAATTTTATTCGATTTGGAAATAAAGATGAATTGACACCGTTTTCAAATTGATATATTCTTAAAATGCAAGTTTGATTAAACGGTTAATCACTTTGATTAAGCGGTTAAGCGTAAGGGCTCCACGGGTGATTTGAGGGGTCTTTTTAGGAAAGGGGTTGGATCCGATTAGCATGCGTTCCAAACTGAAACAAATGTGGACTGACAAAACGTTATATTTCATGCTTCTTCCCGGTTTGCTCTATTTTATTATCTTTCATGTATGGCCCATCATTGGGATGAAATTAGCTTTCTATGACTTTCGCATTATGGGGAATAACGTCTTCGTAGGATTGAAATATTTCCGAGAATTATTCTCTACCCCAATTTTTACCCAAGTCATTGCGAATACATTAATCATCAGCGCGATGAAAATGTTTCTGATTTTCCCGATCCCGATCATTTTCGCGCTCATGCTCAATGAATTCATGAATGGGAAATTCCGCAAAACTGTTCAAGTGGTTTCCTACTTGCCCCACTTCCTGTCATGGGTCGTTATCGCGGGAATCTGGTTCGAATTTCTCTCGAAGTCAACGGGTGCTGTGAACGCTTTGATCCAACTATTCGGTTTCCCAGCTCATGACTTTCTAACGGATAAGGATTCGATCCGATGGGTGCTTGTCGCAAGTGAGGCTTGGCGTAACATTGGTTGGGATTCAATCATCTTCCTTGCTGCCATTCTAGGAATCAATCAAAGCTTGTATGAAGCCGCGTATGTGGATGGCGCAAGCCGTTGGCATATTGTTACCCGCGTCGTGCTTCCGCATCTCTACGTTCCGATGGTGACGATCTTCATTCTCAATGTTGGTTTTATTATGAACGCGGGTCTGGATCAGGTTCTTAACTTCACCAATGACTCCGTCAATAGTCAAATTGACATCATCGATACGTATGTGTATCGCGTTGGTTTGATCAATGGTCAATATTCATTTGCTACAGCAGCGAATTTATTCAAGAGTGCAATCGGTGTCACGTTGGTGCTCTCGACTCACTTTATTTCCAAAAAACTCACCTCTAAAGGTGCTTGGTAAGGAGGCAGATTCATGGTAGGTAGAAAAATTACCGTACCCAAATTGTTGATCGGGGCCATTCTTTCCGTCCTTACATTGACGATGTTTGTACCGATTATGAACTTATTTGCAAAAGCATTCTCAAGCCCTGATAAAGTTCGCTTGATTCATGGCTACGATATTTGGCCAAAGGGCTTTTCCCTTGTCCACTTCCAAGTTGTATTCAGCAATCCGTTGATTGGCCGCGCGCTTCTGAATTCACTGTTTATTACCATCGTCGGAACCTGTATCAGCGTGTTCTTCACAACGATTACCGCATATGTGTTAACGCGGAAAAACCTAGTCGGTAAAACGCCGCTCATGATTTTCCTCATTATCATCATGATTTTCGAGCCTGGTATCGTACAAGAGTATATGGTCATCAAAGACCTTCACTTACTGGATAGTCTCTGGGCGATGGTCATTTATCGGACGATTAACGTGTTCTACCTCATCATCATGATGAGATTCATAGAAGAGATTCCTGAATCCTTGATGGAAGCCGCGAAGATCGATGGGGCTGGCCATATGCGTACGTTTACGAGTATCGTCTTGCCGCTAGCCAAGGTGCCTTTGCTTACGATCAGCATGTTCTACGTTGTGGCTAGATGGAATGAATTTTTCAAATCGAGTATTTTCCTTTCCAGCCGTGAGAATACAGTGCTTCAAGTGCTGCTCAGACAGTTCATCGTCGAAGGAGATACATCCGCTTTGGTTGGCTCGGCCAATCTCTTGAAGAACAACAACATTGCACAACTCGATTTCTCAGCATTAAAAGCGGCTACGATTGTAATCGCGATGGTCCCGATTCTTTTGCTATATCCCATTATTCTGAAGCATTTCGCTAAAGGGGTAATGGAAGGCGGCGTGAAAGAATAGATGCATTACACGCACAACACATTCAGATTCAGGGAGGAAAACAATATGAAAAAAGTGCTACTTACTTCCGTTGCAGCTCTGATGATGCTGACAACTGCATGCGGTACCAACAAACCAACAGAAACAACATCACCAGCGGCTACGAATGCTGCAAGTACAGGACCAGTCACACTAAACATTGTGGCCAAAGACTTCCCAGCGGATGATCCGAACGCACAGAAACTTGTTAAAGGTATTGAGGAAGGCATGAAAGCGGAAGGCAAAAACATTAAGTTGAACATCGTGCCTGTACAAAGCGGAACGTACTCCGAGAAATTGGGTCTGCTCCTGCAAAGCGGCAACATTCCTGACTTGATCTACTTCCAAGGCGGCGACTATCAATTCGCGGTTACACAAAAAATTCTAACGGACTTGACGCCTTACATCGAGAAGTCCACGAACGTGAAAGCATCCATGAGCGATTTTAATAAAGAAAGAATGAAAAACTACCCGTACTTGCTCTGGTTATCGCCAATTAACAGCGCAGTGCCAGTCGTTCGTCAAGATTGGTTGGACAAAACGGCATCAGGCAAAGAGGTTCTTGCGAACCCGACAATTGATAACTACTACAACTTCTTAAAAGAAGTGAAAGAAAAGAACAACGCAAAATTCGCGTATACGACAGCTGGCAACTTGGACGAGCTTGACGTAATCTTCGGACAAGCTTTCGGCGTAACATCCACCTGGTTGAAAGGTGCAGACGGCAAGTATGTATACAGCAGAACTTCCGCAGCAGAGAAAGAGAAGTTGGCTTTCTATGCGAAGCTGTACAAAGAAGGCTTGTTGGATCCAGAATACTTGACGAAAAAGTACGATACGAAAGAAAAAGCTTTCTATGATGGACAAGCAGCTGTCGTTGCAGGTACACAAGGAAAAGTTATCGATATTTATAACACGAAAATGACGGGTCAAAATGGCGCGAACGCGAAGCTAACGCCGCTTCCGCCAGCAACAGGGAAGGCGCAAGGTTACACGCCAGTTGATATCAGTAAAGAGAGCCGTGGCTTCGCGATCTCCGCAGCTTCTAAGAACAAAGATGCCGCTTTCTCCGTTCTTGAGTACATGGCTTCTCAGAAAGGACAAATGCTGGACAAACTTGGCGTAGAAGGTCAAGAGTATACCATCGTTGATAATAAAATCAAATTAACAGATAAATTTGCTTCCTGGTTCCCGCATTTCGTAGAAACTACGCTTAATTTCAAACCAGACAAAGCGTTTGATCCAAGCACGCCATACCTATCGGCTCCAGCGATGAAATCATTGGAAATGTTCGCTTCCAAAGCAACGAAAGATAATGCCTTTATTATGCCTGCTGATTTGGCAGCGAAATGGGATGCATCCCTTGCCCTATACAAAGGCTTTGCTGCAGACGTAGTAACGGGCAAGAAAACCGTTGCTGATTTCGATAAATTCGTTGAGCAATGGAATGCTGCTGGCGGTAAAGAAGTAACAGAGTACGCAAACAAAACAATCAAGTAAATAACGGCTAATTCTAAAGTATAAATAGAACTGCAAAGTGTGGGGCAGGGATGCCTCACACTCCCTGTAGAGGGAGTGGAGAGAAATGATTACTTTTGCTGAGAGAGTTAAAGGTGTCGTTTTTGGAACGGCTTATGGCGATGCCATGGGCGCTGTTGTTGAGAAATTGACTTATGGTGAGATTAAAAGCAGATTTGGTCGCGTCGATACGACGATGACGAAGTGGTGGAAAGCAGATTGGCCCGAAGCGGCCAGACTGGGAAGAATGAGAGGCGAAGGTATCGTCACCGATGATACATTAATGACGCTTGCTCTGATGAACGTGTATTGCACGGAACAGCGTCACCTAGACGCATATGATCTTGCCAATGAGTTCGTGAAGGAAATCGCCTTCCGACCTAGATATATTCCGGAGTTTGGTAAAGAAGCTTTAATCATGGATCGTTTGTTCTATCCAGAGAAGCACATTTTCAACCGCCATGTCCTTGCCAATTGCGAACCGCGCGAAGGCGGATACGGCAACATGGTGAACTGCGGCGCGGCGATGTACATTGCCCCCGTCGGTATCGTAAACGCGTGTAATCCCAAAGCGGCGTATGATGAAGCGATTCTTTTCGCTTCTGGGCATCAGGTCAGCTATGGCTTAGAAGCTGCTGGTGTTATGGCTGCCTGTGTAGCCAAGGCATTTGAGCCTGGTGTGACAGTCGAAGATATCGTCCAGACCGCACTTCTCTATGCCAAAGATGGCACGAAACGCGCCATTCAAGACATTTGTGCAGCGGCGGCTGAGATGAAGCACATGAAAGAAGACAGAGACGCAGTTGTAGCTTGTTTTCATGCGGTCATTCGCAACTATTCACCGATGGGTGATGATGTGAACAGAAGCATTGATAAAGTCGGCATTCCTTCTAATCATTATACTCCTAGCCGTTTGTTCGCGATTGAAGAACTGCCGTTAGCATTGGCTTATATGGTTTTGCATGACGGTGATATGCAAGAAGCCGTGAAAGATGGCGTTAGCTCAGGCCGTGATACCGATTCGATCGGTGTGATGATCGGCGCAATTCTCGGCGGTATGCAAGGTATTAAAGCAATTCCTGCATCCGAAATTGCGGTGCTAGAATCTGCGAATAAACAAGATATCGAGATCAATTGCGACCGATTCGCGGACGCTGCACGCGCCATTATCGGACAAGATTTAAACTTAAACGCACGTAGACAAGAACAACTCTTATTCGTATAAAGAAAGGCGGTATTTCGGTTGATTCCTTCCAATTATTTAGAGAAGTTATATGCTGGTTACTTAGGCATGAACATTGGCATCAGGCTGGGTGCGCCCGTTGAGCCAACGATCTGGACCTATGAAAGAATTAAAAATACGTACGGTGAAATTACCGATTATGTGAAGGATTACATTAATTTTGCGGCAGATGATGATGCGAATGGTCCATTTTATTTCCTGCGAGCCCTGTATGATGATGCGAAGGATCGCGATATTACCCCAAATGATGTGGCTCGCGCTTGGCTGAACTACACACGTGAAGGCATCGGTATGTTTTGGTGGGGCGGTTACGGCATTAGTACGGAGCATACGGCGTATGTGAATTTGAAAAAAGGCGTTCCAGCGCCGCAGTCCGGTTCCATCCAGCAGAATGGTCAGCTGATGGCTGAGCAAATCGGCGGTCAAATTTTCATCGATACTTGGGGCTTGGTGAACCCAGGCAACCCGAAGAAAGCGGCTGATTTCGGCGAAGCTGCTGCACGGGTATCCCACGATGGCGAAGGCGTATACGGAGCTAGATTTTTCTGTGCGGCGATTGCTGCCGCTTTTGAAACGAGTGATATTACGGCGATTATTGAAGCAGGTTTGGCGCAAGTGCCAGCTGAGTCTACGTATAACAGGGTAGCAAGAGCTGTACTGAAGTTCCATGCGGAGAATCCGAATGATTTCAGAGCGTGCCGCGATATGTTAGAGCGGGATTGGGGCTACGATAAGTACAGAGGCGTGTGTCATATGATTCCGAATGCGGGCGTATGTATCTTGGCTATGATTTATGGTCAAGGGGACTTCAACCGTACGGTTGAAATCGCCACGATGTGCGGCTGGGATACGGATTGTAACGCAGGCAACGTAGGAACGGTACTTGGCGTAGCAGCTGGCATCGCGGGTATCGCAGATAAATACCGTAAGCCAATCAATGACTCCATCGTCATGTCGGGGATTTCTGGTTACTTGAACATTCTAGACATTCCTACGTATGCCAAAGAATTAGCGATTCTCGGCTATCGTTTAGCGGGTGAGCCTTGCCCTGCAGATTTGAAAGAAAGCTTCGTCGAAGATGAAATTTATTTCGATTTCGAATTGCCAGGTTCCACGCACAACATCCGGATCTCGGATCCGTTCTTCTGTCAGGCTAAGCATTCAACGGAGAAAGCGTTTAAAGGAACAGGCTCTCTTGAAGTGGTGTTCGACCGCATGACGCGCGGCGAGAAATCCAAAATTTTCTACAAGCCATTCTATACACGTCAAGACTTTAGTGATGAAAGATATTCGCCGGTGTTCTCGCCTAAAGCGTTCTCTGGTCAAACGGTTTCTATGGAAATTTATCTTGACCAATGGGGCGGGAATGAAACAATGGGGATTGCTCCTTATATACGACTTGCTAACAGCAAGAAGGAATTGGTTCAAGGCTATGTGAAGCTTGTTAATGAAGAGTGGATTCACGTTGAATTCCAGATTCCAGACTCCGAAGGTGAACTGATTGATGAAGTAGGACTAGTTTTAGAAGCCTATTCGACGCGTAAGCCGAAAAGTTTAGGCCGCATTTTCATCGACCAATTCAGAATTTACGGTAAAGCGGATTATACGATTGACTTTAAGAAGCAATCCGTTGATTTCGGCTGCATCACACCTTTTGCTCACAACTTGGGTGCGTGGAGCATTGAGAATGGCGCCATGTATCTGATGACAGCTGAGACAGCTGAAGCTTACACAGGTGCTTACTTTGCCAAGGATTACAGCTTCTCTGTTCAAGTGAATCCGCATTACGGTCATTCCCATTTGGCAGCTGTTCGTGTCCAAGGGGCGATGCGCGGTTATCATGCAGGATTCGATGGTGAGAATCAAGTTTCCCTGTTTATCAATGATTTTGGCTTCAAGAAGCTGGTAAGTGCTCCTTATGCGTGGCAGCATGATCAAAATTATATGTTCAAAGTAACTGTACAAGGCAGTACAATTACTTTATATATTAATGATGAAGAAGTTCTCAAGCATTTCGATGATACGTTCGCGTATGGGATGTTTGGAGTAAGTACGATTGCTGCGGCAAGGACATCTTATAGCAACATAAGATTCACAGAAATCTAGTAAGATGACACCGCTGGGATGGCAGCCTCAAGAGGCCCATGTCGGCGGTTTCCCTTATGCTGTCAGCCAATTATTGAAACGTTCGTAAATTGGGAGATGGATGAGATCATGGTTCGTGAGAAGAAACCTACATTAAAAGAAATTGCCGAATTAGCGGGTGTCACCAAAGCGACGGTTTCGCTCGTATTGAATAATACGGGCAGAGTCAGTCAAGAATTACGGGAAAAAGTGAAGCGCATCGCCGATGAGCTTGATTACCGTCCTAATGTTATTGCGCAAGGCTTGGCTCGACAGCATATGAAACTGATCGGGATGGTCATCCCATCCTTTCATGATGACTTCAGTCATGAAGTGTTCCTCGGGATTGAGAACTATGCCAAAGAACGCGGCTATAAAATTCTGGTAGGTCTTACGAATAATGAAGGCGCAGCGGAAGACAGTATCATTGAGGAATTTCTGCAGCTGAACAGTGCGGGTTTAATCATTCAACCATCACCTCAGGTTGATTCTAAAGAGCGCATGTATCGTAAGCTTATGCAAGAGAAAGTTCCATTTGCTTTCTATACACGTTATCCCTTAGATGGCAATACCGATTATAATCGCGTCCTTTGTGACGATGTGCTTGGGGGACGATTGGCCGTTCAGCATCTCATTGAGAAAGGCCACCAACGCATCGCTTTCTATACCAATCGCTATGTCAAAGGTACGAATGATACGATCAATAAGAGAAAGGGATACGAATTGGCGCATCAACAGGCGGGTCTGCCGGTGGATCCACAGCTTACGATCTCCTCGGACATGTTCTCCGATGAGCGTCCGATCAGCGATTGGGTTCGCGAGCATGGGGTTACGGCCATTTTCGTATCGACGGATTATTCGGCTATTAATATTATGGAAAAGCTCCAAAACAACGGCATTCGAATTCCTGAAGATGTGGCGATCGTGGGCTACGATGATATTCGCATGGCGAAGCTATGTACCCCTAAGCTGACAACGGTCCGAGTACCAAAGAAGGAAATCGGCATGAAGACAGCGGAGATGGTCCTATCCATGATCGAGCATCCGATTAAGCGTCACCAACATGAAGTGATCGAGATGCCAGAGCTCGTAATCAGAAGGAGCAGTTAATACAATGGAAACGAAATTCGTACGCAACCGCGTTGAGAAAATAAGACGTTCGACGTTAATTGTGCCAGGCAATGTGGAACGGTTTATGGGGAAGGCCATTACGCGCGGGGCGGATACCGTACAGTTTGATTTAGAGGATAGTGTGCCTTACGAACAAAAGGATATCGGGCGTCAAATGGTGCGCGAAGCGCTGAACACGCTGGCGCAGAATGCGACGCAAATCAATGTTCGTTTGAACAATGAGCCCGATATGTGGGAGAAAGATGTCGCCTGCTGTGTAGCTCCGCGTTTGCATAGTGTTACGATTCCCAAAGTGGAAGATATTACGATCATTCGTGAGGTTGAAGCGAAATTGACCGATCTAGAGCGGGAGCGCGGCTTGTCCGTAGGACATACCGAAATTTCCATTCTGATTGAATCCGCACTAGGGTTGTCACGTTTGCCTGAACTGCTGGGGGCGAGTGATCGCATCAGCACAGTGACGCTGGGCAATGAGGATTTCTGCCTGGATTTAGGTATTGAAGCTTCCCCTACAGGTGAGGAACTTTTTCCTTACTACGCGCAAGTTGTTCTGCAAGCACGGATTCATCAAGTCATGCCGCTTGGTTTCGTGTCGTCGATTGCAGACTTTCGCAACCTGGACAATTTCAGACGTTTAGCTGAAAAAAGCAAGCAATTAGGGTTTATGGGCAGTTCCTGCATTCATCCTGATCAAGTGGCGATTCTGAACGAGGTGTACACACCACGGCAGGAGGACATTGAGAAGGCGATGGGCATTGTCCAGGCCTATGAAGAAGCACAACAGCAGGGCAGATCGTCCTGTTCGTATATGGGCAAAATGATTGATCCTCCCGTCTATTTGCGGGCGCAATTTTTACTGAAACGCAACACAATTCTGGTGGGCAAGGAGTGAACGGAAGATGAATCAAGCACTTCATCGCATGTTGAATCCGAAATCAATTGCTGTCGTCGGGGCCAGCGAGAAAATGAACTACGGCGGCAGATTAATGAAAAATATGTTGGCCCAAGGTTATGAGGGGAAGCTATACCCCGTGAATCCATCGAGCAAAGAAATTTTCGGCGTACCTTGTTACGCTTCGCTTGAGGACATTACGGCTGAGATCGATTTAGCGGTTATTATTGTCAAAGCCGAGCTGGTGGAGTCCTTGCTCGCGCAATGTGAAGCGAAGAAGGTTGGCTCTGTCTTGATTATCACGGCTGGTTTCAGGGAAGCAGGAACAGAGGCAGGCGAACAACGTGAACAGATGCTGACCGCATGGTCTGCACGCACGGGCATCCCAATTTGCGGACCGAACTGTTTAGGTCTTAGCTCCAGTACGGCGCACATGTGGGCAAGCTCGGCATCCTCGATCGGTGAGAACAAGCGTATCGGCGGTTCTGTTGGACTTATTTCACACAGTGGAGCGACAGCTTTCGGTCCTCTGTTGAATCGTGCCAATGACTACGGGGTTGGCTACCGTTATATCGTGTCGACGGGGAATGAAGCGAGTGTCTCGATGACTCAGTTCGCGGATTTCATGCTGGACGATCCCGAGGTGAAAGCGGTTGGGCTTTTCATCGAAGGAATCAAAGATGGTAGAGCGTTCGCCGAACTGGCGGATAAAGCGCTTAAGCTAGGGAAACCGATCATTACTTTGAAAATTGGCGAATCCGCTGTCGGGCAAAAAGCGGCAGCGAGCCACACCGCGTCGATGACAGGTGACCAGCAGGTGTTTGACGCTTTTTGCCGTCAAAAGGGCATTCTAGCTGCTAAAGATTACGATGAATTCATCGCGCTAGTTAAAAGCAGTGAATACAGCAAGCCGCTGACGGGCCGCAAATTCGCGGTGCTTTCGCATTCCGGCGGTATCGGCGGCTTCGTTGGCGACAAAATGGGCGCCGCGGAGCTGATCGTGCCTCAATTGCAGGCGGACACCGTTGCGCGTATCGATGCGCTGCTGACGGGATTCGGAACAGCAAATAATCCGCTCGATTTGTCCGGTACGATGCAGACCGAGCAGATTCTCGATATTCATGCCGCGCTTGAAAGTGAGAGCGAATTGAACGGGATTGTGTATGCCACGCATGGCAAAGGGCCGCTTACAGAGCGTCTTGGCGCACTGGATCGTTCGTCTAATAAGCCATTGTATTGGCTATGGACGGGAAGCTTGGAAGATCCGGAATTACAAGCAGTTAAAAAGCTGCCTGTACCGCTCTTCTTCAATCCGAAGCAATTGGCTTCGACGCTTGCGCGTTTAGTTGAGTTTTACGAGCGTTCCAGCGCCGCGGCATCAAGCGAAGTTGAAGCTCGCGCTACGGGTAAGTTGTCCGATACTGCATTAAATACATTTAAAAGTCAGACAGAGGGATTAACGCTGACCGAGATCGAAGGCAAGCAGGTGCTGCAATCGGTCGGGATTTCCGTTCCGACGCATTACTATTTGCCAGTTAACGGAGATATTGCGTCCTTCTTGCCATCCGTGCCTTTTGACGGTAACCGTTATGTGGCCAAGCTGGTATCGCGCACGATTACGCATAAAAGCGATAGCGGCGGTGTAGCGCTGAACTTAAGAGAGCCAGAACAGGTACGGGATTTCTTCGAACGCCGCATTCAGCAAGGCGCAGATTCGGGCGATGTGGATGGCATGCTGCTGGAAGAAATGGTCGGCGATAAGGTAGAATTGATCCTAGGGTCTACGAATGATCCTATCTTCGGTCCCGTCGTGTTGATCGGACTTGGCGGCGTACTGACAGAGCTATTCCAGCTTGTCACTTGGCGTGTCGCCCCGTTCGATCGGATGGAAGCGAAGCGAATGCTCGGTGAGATCAAAGGACTTCTGAAGTATCTACAAGGCTTCCGCAACACGCCTGAGACAGATATGGATGCTTTGCTGCAAACCTTGGAAACTTTCTCTTATTGGGTATATGAACAGCGAGATGAGATCGAGAGCGTTGAAATTAACCCGCTTGCCGTACTGCCAAAAGGCGAAGGTGTTAAAGCGCTTGATTGTGTCATTACATTAAAGCCTGTATCATTGGAATAAAAGGGAATCGAGGAACTGGGCATGGAGAAAAAAAGAGCGAAAATCATCGTCGTCGGCAGTATCAATATGGATCTTGTCGTCAAATCAGAACACATCCCAGTCGCGGGCGAGACCGTGACGGGGCAAGAGTTCGTCATGATCCCTGGCGGCAAAGGGGCGAACCAAGCCGTTGCTGCCGCAAGATTAGGCGCACATGTTGAGATGGTTGGCTGTGTCGGCGGAGATCCTTTCGGGAAACAAATGCTGGAGCAACTGGGGAACGAGGGCGTTGGCACCACGTACGTGACCACGGATCCACAGCAAACGACGGGCGTGGCGCTTATTCAAGTGCAAGACGGTGAGAATCGAATCACGGTCGTGCCAGGCGCGAATGCGCAAGTAACGCCAGCACATGTGGACGAGGCTCAAGAGGTATTCGTGGGAGCCGACATGCTGCTCGTTCAGCTGGAGATTCCCCAAGAAACCGTGCTGCGTGCCGTTCAACTGGCTAAGAGACACGGTGTAAAAGTGATTTTGAACCCTGCACCAGCGGCGGTGCTGCCAGATGAGATTTGGCCGTATGTGGACTTGGTTACGCCGAACGAAACCGAAGCCGTCATCCTGACCTCGGGACAAGTTGGGGAGACAGGCGCTGATTCGCAAACCATCATGAACAACCTGCGGAGTTTGACCAACACGGATGTCATCATCACACAAGGGGAAAAAGGGGTCGCCTATCACCTGAACGGCGCTGCAGGTTCGTACCCTGCGTATCGCGTAAATGTCGTCGATACGACCGCAGCTGGCGATTCGTTCAACGCGGCGCTTGCTGTATGGCATGGCGAGGGCTGCACCTTGGAGCAAGCCATCGCATTCGCGGCCAAAGTTGGGGCATTGACGGTATCTCGTTTCGGCGCGCAAACCTCGCTGCCGACACGGCAGGAAGTAGAAGAATTCGAAGGTCAATTGAATAAATAGCAAAGAAAACCAGCAAACATAGCGTTTGTTGGTTTTTTTATGTACCTTTTCAACCAATGCCTAGCCAACTTACAGCTGAAATTATGAATAAGGCAGAGACCGAATACCTCATACAAAGAAAGGAGATATTACGGGATATTCTCCAATTGTGGTTTCCTTCCGTAAGTAACCAAACTATAGTGGATTGATGTGTTACGTTCAATAGGAAGTAGCTTGACAAAAAAAGTTTTGTCAAGTAAATCAGTGCTTAAACGCTTACTTCACAAATTGGCTAGATCACATTAAAAGGCAACCTAGTCGTACTTCGTACCATTAGTATTTTAAACCACACAGGCTCTTTCAAAAACGGACACCCTTAATCATGCCATGCCTTTCTGCGTAAACCTATTTCACGGTAATAACCCCCTGCATAGCATTCTTATGTGGCTCACAAAAGTACGCATACTCCCCTGGTTCAGTCAGTGTTATACCACCTGATTCACCTGTCCCAAGCAGCGGCAGCTTAAAGCTTCCGTTCACCGCAACAGCATTATGTTTAACTTTATCCTTGTTCGTAAACACAATGGTTGAGCCCGCTTCAACGGTGATATTTCCACCTTTGAATTGGAAGCCTTCAATATCGACATAGTAGGTTTTAGCTATTGGATGCATTGCACTTATTTCAGTGTCACTAACCAAATTAACGGTACGTGTCGCTTCGTCATACTGAACAGCTATGCCAAATACTTCGGCAAGAAAACGGGAATGCACGAAGGTGGAGCTATTAATTAATTGGGCAGGACCCACCATCATGCGCCCACTTCCATTCACGAGCGCCTCTGAGGAGCCTATTGTCAATTGAACAAGATTGCCCTCTTTCTTCACGGTTACCGTTTGGGTAGAGGCTTCATAGCTTACTTCAGCTCCGATTCCTTCAGCAAAAGCCCGATACGGCACGAATAAAGAGTTGTCAATCAGGTACGACTCGTCTAGTTGAAGCGGCTCTCCATTCAGCTCTAGCTTCATATCCGATTTGACTTGCTGGTGTATCGCTGCTGACATATTCATGTCACCACTCATGCTCATATCATGCTCCTCCGCGGCAACGGAACCAATCCCAACCATCCATACAAGGGCACATAAACTAGGAATAATCCAACTTTTTCTCATCAAAAATCCTCCTTTGTGTTCTCAGCTACTCATAAGAGAAACGGAACAAAGGAGGATTTGGATGACTTTCCCCTAAAATAACTGCTTTACGCCATTAGCTTTTCAGTAAAGCTGCTGCTAGGACTGGTGTACCCCTAGGCTTATCACCATGCGCATCGGGCTCCAGCGTTATCGCGATGGTATCGTAACTATTGGGGTCAAAGGTGTAGTACAGACCGCCTGTACCATTATGTGTCATAAACGTGCCTGCATTCACCGGCGTTTCTTTCCCTTTGATCAGCCATACTTGGTAGGCTTCGCTATTCTTGAGCTCTGGCAGTTGTTCCGCCTGTACAAGCAAATGCGTACCCTTGGCATCAATGACAATCGTTGCAAGCCCCTTCGCTACAATTTCTTTGGCAGTTGAGCTCAATGCCACGACATTATTCACCTGAACGGCTTCTGCGGGGCGATTAATCAACGCTAGCTGTGACTTTAACTCACGATTATCCTGCTGCAACATAAAGCTGTACACACCAAGGATCAGCACAGATGCTGACAGCCCGCCATACAACCAAGGTTTGACACCACGATTATTCGTATTTCTCCGCTTTTGACCATTCACGTACTCATCGGCTGTCAATTTTGCTCTTCGTATCAGAGCTAGATCCTTCGTCTCTTCGTACAAATGGTTTGAAATCACTTCAACCCGTGATGTAGCTTCTGTTTCAACCGTTTTATCGCCCAAAACATGGGCCAATACACGAGCTTTCATCCCCTCCGGTATGGATACAGGCTCCGAAGCCATTGGAAGAAGATCAACAAGCGCGATAAGCTCAACTAGTTCCGCAGCACATACCGTGCATTCTTGAAGATGGCGTTGGAATTCAGTCCGTTCTTCTGCATTTAATCCACCAACTGCATACATTTCGAGATTCTCACAGCCATTCGTTGTCGGCTTATTCATCCTTGAATTTCCTCCTTCCCCACACCCGCAAGGCGTACTCTTAATTGCTTCAACGCGAGCCGTACCCTGCTTTTCACCGTACCTAGCGGGATCGCCTGCCCATCAGACACTTCTTGTTGGGTGTAGCCCTGGTAATATATCAGTTCAACCACTTGCTGCTGGTCCGGGCTTAGCCCATGTAAGGCTTTACGAATCTCTTCACCTCTCAAGTCTTCTAAAACAACTTCTTCCGTGCTTTTGCTGCTATCTGGCATACGGTTTAATTGTTCACTTTCGGTGGTTTGACCCCATGTTCGATTTTGCTTTTTACGTAGGATATCAATTGCAATATTACGTGTCAACGTGAACATCCAGCTCGTTAGTTTGCCATGTTCGAAATCGAAACGTTCAGCTGCATTCCATATACGCAGGAATAATTCCTGCACAACTTCTTCTGCTAACATGGCATCATGAACGATTCGATAAGCAAACGCATAGATGGGCTTTTCATACTTATCATATAAAAATGTGAGCGCATCGGCATCTTTATTGACGATTCGGGTTATAAGCTCTTGGTCCGTGTTCGTACCATTCATGAAGGATCTCCTCTCCAAAGTCTCCTTCTAGTATATACTTCGCAAAATCTTTTGTATTGGATGATAGGCAAAAAAATTTGTGATCCTTGTGATCCAATTCTCAGCCTACCACGTTCTATTAACCGAGAGCACACAAAAAACCATATAGAGGAGCGCGATACCCATGAAACCTATGATCAAAACATTAGCTACAGCTGCACTCGGATTGACACTTATTTTCCCGGCAATGGCAAGCGCACATACGTATTCGATCAAAAGCGGAGCTTCTGACCTGCGAATTACAATAGAAAGCCTGCTAGGTGAACATGCTGAACTTGCAGTCATCGCTATGCAAAAAGGGATTGACGGCGCTGCCGATTTCAACGATGTTGCTGCCGCTTTACTTGCTAATGGTGACGACTTGTCCGCAGCGATTGGTTCTGTCTATGGCGCAGATGCAGCCAAGGCCTTCAAAGGACTTTGGAGCACACACATTGGATTCTTCGTAGACTATGTAACCGCAACGGCCAAGAATGATACCGCTGGACGGAAATCTGCACTAGATAAATTAGATAAATACGGCCCTGACTTTGGCGCTTTCCTGGAAAGTGCCAATCCGAATCTGAAGGCTGCCGATGTCGCTGAGGGACTAAAAGCTCACGTTAGTCAATTAATTGAGGCTTTTGATGACTACGTTAACAAAGATTATGCGGGTGCTTACAAGGCTGAACGTGAGGCCTATTCCCACATGATACATTTTGGCCACGTGTTGGCTGATGCTATTGTAAAGCAATATCCTGATAAATTCACTAATCAAGGGGCTTCTGTTGCTTCGGTTGATCTGCGATCTGCACTGGATGGACTGTTAAGTGAGCATGGCGGTCTAGCTGTTCTAGCGATGCAAAAGGGGATTAACGGTGCCCCTGATTTTGATGCTGCGGCCGGTGCTTTACTAGCAAATAGCGATGACCTAACAGCTGCAATTATTTCTGTGTATGGCGCAGATGCAGGAAAAGCTTTTAAAGGACTATGGAATACACACATTAGTTTCTTCGTAGATTACGTGAAGGCAACCGCTGCGAAAGACGAAGTCAAACGGCAGGAGGCCCTAGATAAGCTCAATCAATACGGAACGGATTTCGGAGCTTTCTTAGAATTAGCTAATCCAAATAACTTCAAAACCGCCGATATTGCAGGAGCATTGAAGCCGCATGTTGCACAGTTAATCAGTGCTTTTGACAGCTACGTAGGTAAAAATTACAAGCAAACTTATGCCAGCACACGTGAAGCTTACGCTCATATGGCGCATACCGGTGATTACTTAGCAACTGGGATCGTGGCTCAATTTCAAGACAAATTCCATGACCCTAAGGCACCTAGCATGACCAATACGATGAAGATCTGGCTAAAAATCGGAAGCAGCACCATCACAATCGATGATAAATCCATGATGATGGATACCGCTCCTTTCATGTGGGAAGGCAGCACATATGTCCCTCTTCGTTTCTTAGCAGAAGGCATCGGCGCGAAAGTCACGTGGGATCAAGCTACCCAAACCGCATGGGTGAAAGCTGGAAATGATACATTAACGTTCTGGATCGGCAAAAACGAAATGGAAGTAAACGGTATGAAAAAAGAAATCGGAGCTCCCGTCGTTCTTAAAGACGGCCGTACACAAGTTCCGCTGCGTTTCATTACGGAATTGCTGGGCTGGGATGTTACGTGGAATGAAGCGGATTGGTCCATTACTTTAAACAAAGCTATGACGATGAGCATCGATATGGATATGGGAACTCATATGCATTGATTTTACACTGCTAGTGTAGACGATTATCTTAAACTACAGTAATCTGTTGGGCCAATACAATCCCATCCCACTTATGCACTAATTTCCAGCTATTATCGAAATATAGAGTGAAGAGGGGACTAAAAAGACACTGACGATGAAACCAGCAAACGGGGTGTTTGCTGGTTTTTTGCGTGGCCGGTTGGCGAAACTGCGTATATTTAGGTATACTTCTCCATAAACGATCGGGCATAGAAAGGATCTTACATGCAGCCAGATAGGATTCATTTAGCTAGTGTTACAGATAAATTGGCGGAGTGCGGCATCCCCTACACCTTAGGGGGAAGCGGGCTGCTGCTTAGCCTCGGATTAATAGAAACTGTAAATGACTGGGACGTCATGGTAGAAACGCCGCAAGAAGACGTATTGGACGCGTTACAGCATTATGAGGTCGAGCAATTAGCGTGCGGGGATTTTCCTTTTGGAACCGCGTATAAGCTGCTCGTGACCCATCCTCAAGGACCACAAGTTGAGATCATTGGGCGTCTGTCGGTCTATTCGGATAAGGGGCTTTGCCACTTGCCTTCCGTGCCGTATTCGGTTTGGAACGGCATCCAAGTGGGCAGCCCGGAAGTTTGGTATGTGGCTTATGCGCTCATGAATCGCAGGGAAAAAGCGGAAATACTGCTTGCCTATTTGAAGGAATATGGCGTCCATCATGGAATCATTCAAAGGATGATGAAAGAACCGCTTCCAGATGTGATTATGGAGGAACTGAGGGCTTTTAATCAGATCACGATTCAAGCGTTAAAGTACGGGAATATTCCCCATTACGCGTGGAACACCAGTATTTTGGAGAAGACGGATTCGCATATTTTTGTGTTAAGTGAAAGCGGGAGGCAGTTGCATCATTTTACGAAAGATCGCGTGTTTACGATGCCCCATTGGACGATCGAATTCTTCTCATTTGAGTCCTGGTTTACAGTTAGCGCGGAAGTCGTGGAAGGTGAAATCGTGCAGTATTACTGCAACATTAACCAGCCTGCGCAAATGAAGGGCAACACGGTTTCTTTCGTCGATTTGGATCTGGATTACTTTCATAAAAATGGCGTTTGGACCGTTTTGGATGAAGAGGAATTTCAGAGCAATGCAATCAAATTCGCCTATCCAGAGGAGCTAATCCAACGAGCCGAGCAGGAGTTAATCGCTTTAAAGCAAAGAGTTAGCCGCAAAGAGTTTCCTTTTGATGGAGCAATCGAGAAGTGGATTCACTTTATTCCTTTCCTTATACTTCCGCAACGCCCGCTCCACCCAGCCCCCTAGCTCACTTCTTCCTCCGCTTCTTCACCAACGTATTCGCCGCGTTCCCCTTCCCTCCGCCAACCGCATGCTGCTGCTTCGTCCCTGGGCTTTCGATGGCGGAATTCGTTCCGCTCGTACTGTATTTGCCTGCGCCGCTTGCGACTTGTGTAGCGGAGGCATTCTTCGCATGCTTAGGCAGCTTCACCACTTGATCGTTGACGACAACGATGATTTCTTTGCCATGCCGTCGTAGTTTGGAAAGCGATGCACCGTAAGATGCTCCGACTTTAGCGTTCTTCACTATTTTGTTCTTCGCTTTGCCCCCAGCTCCAACGCTTTGCTGCTGCTGACTGTGCGGCGATTTGATCGCCGCGTTGCTGCCTGCGGCACTGCTGCCGCCTGCTCCGCTTGCGAGCTGCGTTGTATTCGGGGCATTCGTGAACTGATGATTGATCACGAAAACGACGCGATCCACGCCAGCAATCGGTGTTTTGGTGATGATGCGTTTTTTCCCTTTTTCAATCATAATTGTAAGACGGTCTGATTTCATGACAGCCTTGAACCTCCCCATAGGTCATTTCTCAATAGTGTATGTCCACCTGAGAAATCGGCGAGGGATACGAGCTGAGCGGGGTTAAAAAGAGGAGTGGTTATTAAAACACAAACTTATTCCAACACTCGAATAACCTCCTCTTCTTGACCAACTTGTGCCTCGCGAAATGCCGATGGGGAAACACCAACCACTTTATGGAAAACTTTACCGAAGTAACTGACATTCGAGTAACCACAGCGTGCAGCGATTTCCGTTATTTTTAAATGAGGATTACGAAGTAATTCCGTTGATTTTTCTATTCTTCTGTTTCTTAGATAATCCATGGGTGTCACTTGGTAGTAGCGGGGGAACATTTTGCAAAGGTGAAATTTGTTCATATTCGATCGATCGGCCAATTGTTCCAATGAGAGATCATCCGAGTAGTGGAGATCCATAAATTGCGCCAATTCCTTATAGCTGTCGGGTATCTCATTTCGCAAATAAGTTCCTCCGCTGCGTATATAGCGCTGAAGGGAAAGCAACCATTCATAAATGCGGAGAGATACCTCATAGCGATCTCCTAATTGGTTATTGGCCGAATCCTCATATAATGTCCACAGTAATTGTAGCGGTGTTGAATCGTGATCAATTTTAAGAAGTGCTCCTCGTTGTCGAATGACTTCTTTGCTTAGCCAATCGTTCTCTATGCCATCGATTCTTATCCACAAAAATTCCCATTCATTTGCAACCGAAGCATCGAATGCATATTCGTGATCTCCTGGAATATGTAGCAGGAAACCATGGCCCTGTGGGACCGCATAGGTATCCTTTTCGATCCGTAATTTCCCAGTTCCTTTTAAGGTATACTGAAAAATCAACCCTCCTCCAGAACGCTTTAACCCATTCCAAACATAAGATTCGTCACGTACAAGGCTATGACCGATGGAAATAATTTGATATAAGTGTTCAGATGATTGAGTGGTGTACCTAAAACCATAGGAAGTATTCACAATAAATTACCTCTTATAATCAAATTTTTACTATTTAATAAGGGGATTTTCCCTAATATACTATTCATATAATGTAAATATTTTACCACAAAGGAGTATGGAATCGTATGTCGCAAGCAAAATATTGGCAGGGAACTTACGTCCAAGTTGAAGGTGACTTTCTACGAGTTGGAAATGATTTTATTGAAAGGAAGTGGACGTTTGAAAGTGGAAGGCCAGTGAGTATATCCATCATAGATAAGCAGAGAAAAGAGGAATGGCTCAAGCCGATTGATAAAAAGGCCATGTTTCAGTTCCCATGGCTTGCAGAAGAAGTAAACCCTGCGTCAATCGTTGTTTCTACCGTAATCGATCATGATTTTGGGATTTCAAGGCCTTATTTACAAACAAACGTGGATATGCACTTTGAATCAGTAGATAAAGTTATTCGAATGATCGTTAAGATATATCCGGACTCGTCATTCATACGCCATGACTTCGCTGTGTTTCCCTTGGTGAAACCAGAGATAACGAGTTCTGGGAGTGATAAATCCCATGATTTTCTAGCTCTGATCCATTGCCATAGTCAACGGACTTCCGTTGTGACAGAACCGACTTTTCAGTTGGATGATAACAATAAAGGGCAAGGTATAACCAAGCAAGATTACTATGAACATCTGGAGCTGAAGGATCTTCATTGCCGCTGGGAAGCGGTTGCTTTTCGAGATCGGACAGATACGAATAATAACCTGGTAGGCCATGATTCAGGCTTGCTCTATATCAACGAACTGCACGGGATGCGAGGAAATGTTCTTGTACTGAAGAAAACAATCGGTGCCTATGGATTAATGGTTATCAAAGAGGGGCCGACACCACTTGGCGCGCTGCAGGAAGAAGGGGTTGATTTCCAATTCCGTGGGTTGAAGCTGAGCGTAGAAGGAACGGGAGTAGGGGGTGAAGATCTTGCTCATCAGGAGGAGATATCTTCATATGGTGCAACAATAGGCGTTTATGACGGCACTCCATTCGGCAGCTATCAACTGCTTCATGATTATCACCGCAACCTGCGTGAATATAAGGCGGAGAGAGATAGCTTCATAATGAGCAATACATGGGGCGATCGGTCTAAGGATGGAGCTATCAATGAAGCATTTATCATGAATGAGTTGGAAGTGGCTGCCGAGCTTGGCGTACAGATCGTACAAATTGACGATGGCTGGGAAAAAGGGGTTACCTTAAATTCAGTCCATGCCTCCGCAGTAGGAGGACTTTGGAGTCATTATTGGAGTGGCAGGGGTGATTTCTGGCATGTGCATCCGGAACGTTTTCCGCAAGGTCTCTCACCGGTCATTGAACTTGCGAAGAAACTTCAAATTATGCTGGGATTGTGGTATTCACCTGACTCATCCAATGATTATGCGAACTGGGAAAAGGATATTGCAACTTTAATCCAGCTTTACGAGGATTACGGCGTTCGTGCTTTCAAGCTAGATGGGATAGAGATTGGCTCCAAAATTGGAGAAACGCGTCTGCTGAATATCATGCGTCAAGTCGTTCGAGCAACAGGTGGACGCGTTGACTTCAATCTTGATGCAACAGCACAAAAACGTTTAGGGTATTTCGGGCAAACGCAATATGGCAGCATTTTTCTTGAAAACCGTTACACGGATTGGCGAAATTACTACCCGCACTGGACGTTGCGAAATCTATGGATGCTTGCACCGTACCTCCCTACGTCGAGGCTGCAAATGGAGTTCTTACATGTAAATCGGAATCAACATCTGTATGGAGATGACCCTTTTGCACCAGCAGCTGGTGGACAAATCTATGCTTTTGCCCTGGTTGCATTTACGAACCCGCTAGCGTGGATGGAGTTGTCCAACTTAGATGACAAACAGGTAGAGGTTTTGTCTGCTGTCATACATGCGATTAAACCGCATCATCCTAACATACTGGCAGGTCATGTTCTTCCATTGGGTCAAGAGCCATGCGGAACAAGCTGGACAGGGTTTCAGAGTATAACGACCAATAAGAGTGGATATTTGCTGATCGTAAGAGAACAAAATGATGATGAATTCTATTCAATAAAACTTTGGGGGATGGAGGACAGTCAATCGAATATGCATGAAGGGCTTGCAGCTCCTTCTCTTAAGCTGACCGAGATTGTTCGAATGGATGAGAAGGATGTTGTTATGGTCAATACGGAACAACGATCGTTTGAACTCCAGCCTTGCCCAAATGGGAACTATTCCTTTACTCGTCCTAATCCATTCACATTCGCGATCTATCGCTATGAGAAATAAGGTCCAAGCAGCCCAACGTTCGGATGGGCTGCTTTATTTATTCACGAACGAAGAACGGTTAATCAAACGCAGCCTTGCGATTCCGACTAGTCCTTGCCTAGTGTGCCGATTTTCGTGCATTGTGCAGATAATCGCCATTTTTTAAAATTGGGGTGAAATGGCCGTAAATCGGGATATTTTCGGAAATTCAATATTGATGAAAGTGCTTACATAGATCTATAGTGGGTTCAAGCCAGAAAGAAAACGCTAACAAAGCGAAAATGGTTGAAGAGGATGGGAGGGTGAAAATGACCTATACAGCAGCTAGTACGAAAAAAGACGTGGGCACGAAAGGGAAAATATCTAGAAGATATCTTTTAAAAAGATACGTGGATCACAAATATTTCTTCCTTATGCTTTCACCCGTGTTGCTTTATTACATTATTTTTCACTATGCACCGATCTACGGTGTCATCATTGCCTTTAAGGACTACAAAATAGTGAAAGGCATATCGGGAAGTGCCTGGGTAGGATGGGATAACTTCAAAGAACTATATACTGGTCTATACTTCCTGCCTGTATTAAAGAATACCTTGATCATCAACTTCTATAAATTACTTTTCGGATTTCCAGCACCGATCCTGCTCGCGCTGATGATTAATGAAGTAAGCAGACCTTTGTTTAAGAAAACGGTACAAACCATCACCTACCTTCCTTATTTTCTTTCCTGGATCGTGCTTTCAGGCATCATTATTGAATTCTTGTCCCCTAGCCGCGGCCCAATTAACATTATTCTAACGATGCTCGATTTCAAGCCGATTTTCTTTATGGCTAGCGTCGATTGGTTTCGTTCCATTCTCGTGAGTACGGAAATTTGGAAGACGGTTGGGTTTAACGCCATTATTTATTTGGCGGCAATGGCGGGGATTAATCAGGAGATGTACGACGCCGCAGATGTGGATGGGATCAGCAGGGTGAAGAAAATTTGGTATATCACCTTACCGTCCATCGGCCCAGTTATTGTGATCCTGCTCATTCTGACTTCGGGGCAGATCATTAATGATGATTTCGATCAAATCTATAACATGCTGAATGCAAAGGTAAGCAGTGTCGGAGACGTTATTGGTACCTACACCTACACGGAAGGTATTCAAAAAATGAATTACAGCTATGCAGCGGCGGTTGGATTATTCAAGAATGTGATTGCGCTTATTGTCGTTTTAATAGCAAACTTCATCGCCAAACGATGGAGTGATGAAACAATCTTCTAAGCGAGGATGAAGAGAATGTAAGAATGGAGTGAAAGCAAAGCTATGTATGCACACAAAAAAAGCAAATCAGATATTCTCTTTCTAAGCGTGGTTTATTCCGTATTAACTGTACTATCCATAGGTACGCTTCTTCCTTTTTTTCAAATCCTAACGTTATCCATGAGTCCAATAGATGTCGTGAATAGCTACGGGTTTCACTTTATTCCTACCTCTTTCGATTTCGCTGGCTACAGACAAGTGTTTCATAACCAATTAATATGGATTTCCTATGGCAATACCATCATGCGAACCGGGCTGGCGATTCTACTTACCGTTACTTTAACCTTTCTTGGAGCCTATCCGTTATCCAAAAAAACATTGCCACATAGGACCTTTTGGACGGGCTTCATTGTTCTTACCATGTTCTTCTCTGGCGGGCTAATACCGTTGTATATGCTAGTGAAGGGCTTGGGGCTAATGAACAGCATGTGGTCGCTGATTTTGCCAGGGGCTGTGAGCACGTTTCTGTTACTCATTGTCAGGAACTTCGTCCACGAGATTCCTGTGGCACTGGAGGAGTCGGCCAAGATGGATGGCGCTAATGATATTTATATTTTAAGAAAAATTATACTGCCCTTATCCATGCCCGTCTTGGCAACAGTTGCCTTATATACCGGCGTGCATCATTGGAATGCTTGGTTCGATAGCATGCTTTATATTCAATCGGAGAAGAAGCAAGTTCTTCAGATGATTTTACGCAAAATTGTGCTCGATGGTGACATCGCTGCTGCCGGTACTGAGATGGCGCAAAGCGCAGTGAATACCCAATCTATGAAACTAGCAACGCTTGTTGTTTCCATTATCCCCATTATTTGCGTCTATCCTTTCCTGCAAAAATATTTCGTGAAGGGCACGCTGATCGGTTCCATTAAAGGGTAGCGGGCAGTAAAAAACATGGTTATTTCCCATATAGGTGGGTTTAACATACAATAAAATTATTTAGGAGGGTCAACAATGTCCAGAAAAATCGTTAAAGCGGCAAGTATTATCCTATCCAGTGCTATGCTTGCGGGATTGCTTGCAGCATGCTCGAAGAACGAGGAAGCAAGCTTGACAACGGCACCAGCTACACCAGCAGGAAGTACCACGCCTCAAGGGCCCGTACAATTGGATTGGTTAGCGTATAATTCATTCGGTCAAATGGACCCAGACACCAAGATAGAGAAATATGTGTCGGAGAAGTTCAATGCGAAATTTAACGTTTGGTTTATTGATACGAATAAATGGGTAGACACGATGAACGTTAAGCTCGCTGCGGGCGAGATGCCGGATGTTATGCTGATTAAGCCGGATTTTAATACGGTGTCTAAATATGTGGCCAATGGTGTATTAGCACCCATATCGGAAGATACCATTCGCAAAAACGCTCCGAATTATGCGAAATTGATTGATAAATATAACCTGTGGAACACCGTGAAAGTGGACGGCAAAATATATGGGCTGCCCAGCGTCAATATTAATGGGGACTATCCAACAGTACTCATCTGGCGACAGGATTGGTTAAAGAATGTAGGAATTACCAAAACGCCTGAAACCTTGCAGGAATTTGAAGACGCGCTAACCAAAATTCGCAATAATGATCCGGATAAGAACGGCAAGAAGGATACGTACGGTTTATCCGATTATGCGCTGCCAGCGATTCTAGGTGCATTTGGTTATCCGGGGATATCTGATTTCAAAAATGCAGGCAAAGGCATCGTCAATCTGGATTATATTCAGAAGGAAGGCAAGATTACGTTTGCAGCGATTCAACCTGAGATGAAAGAGGCACTAAAGCTATTAAATAAATGGTATAAAGCAGAATTAATCGATCCGGAATTTATTACTTCTGAAAATACGGGCGGCTACTGGGCCGATTCTAATGCCTTGCTGAACAATCGGATTGCCTTAACAGGCAAAGGCATGTTCTACCACTGGCGAGATAAGCTGAACCCAGACGTTCCAACGGATAAGGGGGGAGGTCAATTTCAAAATTTCCAGAAATCGCAGCCTAATGGTGAAATTGCTTTCGGGAAGCCGCCAGTCGGACCTAACGGCAAATCAGGCACGATTCAATGGGGCGTGAATTCAACGCCGATCGGGATTACAACGAAAGCGGCGAAGGACCCGCGCAAAGTAGAAACTATTTTGAAAATGGCTGAAGCCTCTATTACGGACTATTCCTACTTCAAAAACACATTTAGAGGTGTTGAAGGTGAGGAATGGAAGGAAGAAGGCGGGAAATTCGTTAACCTGAATAATAAGACAGCTGCTGAGAACGCCAAAAAAGGGATTGCTGTCTTCCACATGATAGAATCTCCGGATTGGAACAAAAAAATTGATGCGTATAATTATCAATTCGGTGATAGCGTGAAAACGACCGGATATGTGCCGTTCTTAGCACCAACGGTAGATTCATTTACGAAATATGCCGTCAATTTAACGAAACTAACGGATGAAGTCTATTTGAAAATTATTCTTGGTGAAGCTAGTCCAGATAGTTTTGATGATTTCGTTAAAAAGTTTAAAGCCAATGGCGGCGACGAAATTGAGAAGGATGTAAATGCGGCATACAACAAAAATATTGGTAAATAAAGTTTAGGGTGTCAGAAGAAGCAGGTTCTATATGAGCCTGCTTCTATCCGATTAGCAATCATCTATTATATAATTGAGGGTATCATCATACAGGCAGGGGGTCTCTTCATGAGACTAAACATACAGGAGCGGCAAACCCATTTCTTCCTAAGAATCTTTCTGTTTAACGTGATTATCGTTATTCTTGTCACCTGTATTCCAGTTGTTATCTATTATCAATATTTCACCAAAGCCTTTAATGAACAACTAGAGAACCTAAATTTGAAAACGGTCATGCAATTTCGTAATGCGATTGATGAGAAATTTCTAAGGGATAGTATGAGGATGGTGCCAAGCAACTTTGTCGATAATACCTCGGATGAAACACTAATCAAACCGATGACGGATTCAATTCGCAATGACTCCAAAGCCATACTGAGTGTCATTAATCAATTGCAGATCTTAACAAGCAATTTACCCTATGTACATTCCATTGATGTGTACTATAAGAATAATAATGTCCTATTTTATAACAATCGATTTTGTTTTCTGAGCGAAAATGCTTGTACAATCGGTTCTCGTCAGTTGTGGCTAGATCGCTTTAAGAACTCAGAGGAGCAAGTAAGCTGGCTCCCGCCAAGACCGTTGGAAGGCGAAGGTTCTGAGCCAGTTATTACATTTGTCAGAAGCATTCCCTACTTTGCCACACCAGATAAAAGAAAGGCGATTATCGCCATTAATATTAACGAAGGCTTGCTGATGAAATCGTTGCAAGCGTTACGAAAGCCATCGGATGGTCTTATGCTTATTATTGATAGCGATGGAAATGTCATTGCACATAATCAATTGAACTATCAGGTGAAAGAACTAGGAGAAGATCGAGAAAGTTGGATCAGCAAGGTGCTGGCTGGACCCTCAGAAGGTATGTTTAACCAGAAGATTGCAGACAATTCCACGATGGTTTCTTATACGAAGTCGGAGTTTAATAATTGGTACTATATCTCGCTGGTGAACAAGGATTCTTTCTATAAAAAGTCCAACGATCTGAAGAATTGGCTGATCTCGTTCGTTCTCATGTTCTTGTTAGTCAGTATCCTGATTGCGTATATCCTTACAAAGCGTGCGCATAAACCGATTCGCAATGTCATCGGCCACTATTACACACAAATTGCAGACCTGAACTACAAAGTAGAAATCAATAAGCCGGTTATCAGGCATAACTATATAATGAGTTTGCTGCATGATGAATTATCGACACATATGGAACCGTTAAGGAATGAATTTGTACATGCGGAGAAACAATGGAATCGCTTTTTCTGCTTTGTTATTGAAATCCCAAAGAACGTTCCCTTCGAGAATGAGCAAGCAGCGTCCTATCATCTGATTGGATTGCTGGAATCATGCAAGACAGAGGCGTATCAAGTCTGGGCCATTAAAGATTATGGCAGACAGATACAAGGGGTTCTATTCATGAACGAGTCGGCCCAGTTATCCAATGTGATTGAAGAGATGGTGGAACAGATTGAATTGATTTATAAAATCGGCTATGTATTATCCATTGGAGGCATGTATGCCATAGGGGAACGAACGATCTCCGCTTCTTATCAAGAGGCTGTAGAAGCCCTTAAATACGTCTATCTATATCCGTATCACCCCGTGCTTACTTATTCAGAGCTAACGATTGCATCTAGGCAGGGAGAGGGTGGTTCTGTCACTATTCTAGATGAGTTGGAAGTGTGTATTCGGATTTGTGATGAGAAGAAGGCACGGCAGCTTGTCGAGAAGATAAAAGATGACATGATGAATGGATTGTATACGGTGGAGTATTGCAAGAATCTGTATGCTGACGTAATCACAACCGTGCGCAAAGTAGTCGATTCCATGGGCTTCAGCTCGAATCAATTATTTGGTTATGATATTAGAGAAAAATTCAAGGAACTAGAGAATGTTGAGGGGGTTACAAGCTGGACGATGGATCTCATCAAGAAAGCGATCACTTCAATTGAAGACAGAAAGATGAGCTTTGATAGTAACATCGAGGTTAAAATTAAAACGTTTATTCATGAGCATTTGTTTGATGATATAAGTTTGGAACGCGTTGCGGATGAAATGAATATTAGCGCCAATTATTTAGGTAAATTATTCAAGAAGAACACGGGAATCAATTTTACTGAATATTTGACAGACTGCAGGCTTATAGAAGCCGAGAAGCTCTTGAAGGAGAAGAAGCTATCGGTGAATGAAATAGCCAGTAAGCTGGGCTACAGTTCGACAAACCATTTTATTCGGATTTTCAAAGAAAAGTATGGGGAAACGCCGAAGAAGTATCAGCTTCTATTTAAATGATGGGCGTCTCGATAACCACCGTAGCATATATCGCACTCTCACTCACTATACATGGGATATATAACATCTAAGTGAGGAGAGTGCTGCTTTGTCCAATGAGTTTGTGATGCGTTCGTTAGACGAGATTCGTTTCTGGTCGCGTATTATGAAAGAGCATTCCTTATTTCTGAAGTTGGGTTTTCGCTGTGACGATACGCAACTGATTCAAGAAGCGAATCATTATTATCACATTTTCGAGCATATTGAGGGGCGTTCTCACGCATATTCGGTGCAAACAGACCCTGATCAAATCAGACAATTCAATATGGAGGTATCAGCGGCTGTCGCCCATATTTGGGCTTTCAAAAGAAAGGTGCTCGGCCTCATCATCCAATGCAAGCTACCAGGCGGGAACAATTTTCCTTTACTCGTGGATCATACAAGCCGAGAGGCGAACTATTTCCGAAACCGATTGCATGAATTGAATACAGGACGATTAGAACCGTTACCAGACGCGATTATTGATGAAAATGTGTTCTTCCTGCGCATCATGGCGGATCACGCCAAGTTTATTGGGCACCTGCTTGATCCTTCCGAGCGGCAGCTGGTGGAGCAAGCAAGGAACTTTAGTCATGATTTTGACACGTTGTTATTTCAAGCGATCGATTTGAGCGGCATGCGGCCGCAGTCCCAAACGGAACCACTCCTAGATCAGTTCCTCGATCAGAACCGAGTCTCCGTCGTCGCCCTGCGTGATTTCAAGAAGACGGCCCGCGACCTGATCGAAGCCTGCAAAATCAAAAGCATCATCCACCCCTTATTGGCGGACCACGTGTTCCGAGAAGCGGAACGCTTCTTGACGCTGATTGATCTGTTCGAGCAGTGCTTAACTGGCCAGCCTGTTGTGATGCGGGAGGAACATCATAACCATTAAATGTCTATATCCGATAAAACTTATAGGAATATAAGAAAATAATATTGACGAAGCTTCATGCGGGATGTTACTCTGGAAATGTGACCACCGTATGAACGGAGACACGATTCTCTTTCGAGAGAGGAGTGTCTCTTTTTTATTTTACAAGGGAGTTGAACCTGATGAGCCAACTGTTATTGAAGCTCGAGCATGTGAACAAAACATTTCATTCCAACAAAGGGTCTGTCCAAGCCTTGCACAATATTCAACTGCAGGTGAAGGAAGGGGAATTTATTACGGTCATCGGCCCCAGCGGCTGCGGCAAAAGTACACTGCTCAAGATCATCGCGGGGCTCGATACGCAGCATACCGGGGAAGTGCGACTGGGCGATCAGGTGATACAAGGACCTGGTATCGATAAGGGCTTTATTTTCCAAGAGCCGAGGTTGTTCCCTTGGTTAACGGTAGAGAAAAATATTGCCGCCGACCTCTCGCTTCGAGATCCTGCTGTTCGCAAGAAAGTAGATGAGCTGATTGAACTCGTCCGCTTAGACGGCTTCCAGAAATCGTTCCCGAGAGAACTATCTGGCGGGATGGCCCAGCGCGTGGCGATTGCGAGAGCCCTGCTCCGAAATCCGAAGGTGCTGCTGCTTGACGAGCCGTTCGGGGCGCTTGATGCTTTTACACGCACACACATGCAGGAAGTGTTGATTGATATTTGGCAAAGGAATAAAACGACGATGATTTTCGTCACACATGACATTGATGAGGCGATCTATTTGGCCAATCGTGTCGTGATTCTCAAGCCGCGGCCTGGGGCGATAAGGAACATCGTTTCCATCGATTTGCCAATTCCTCGGAAGAAGACGACGACGTCTTTTCAGGAGCTGCGCCTCAAGGTGTTAAGTGAATTTGAGAAAATTGAAGAGCTTGAATTGATTGACAGCTCAGGCATATAAGGGGGGATACCTGTGAGCCAGCAACAAGGACAATTAGCAAGTGTTGATCAACTGCGATTCAAACAGCGTATCCATCGGGCACTGCTCGGTGCGTTGGTACCTTTACTTGTGCTGCTTGCCTGGCAAGCGTTAGGTCAACTCGGCGTGATCTCATCCTTGCTATTTCCAACACCGCTGCGCATTCTTAACGCAGGCGTGCGGCTCATTCAAACCGGTGAGCTTTACGATAATATCAAAATCAGTGTGCTGCGCGCCCTATCCGGATTCGTATTAGGCGGTTCATTAGGTCTTGCCTTTGGCATCCTCGTCGGCCTATTCCGCAAAACTGAGAGAGCCCTAGATCCAACGGTCCAAATGCTCCGCATGATACCTCATTTAGCGATAGCGCCGTTGTTTATTTTATGGTTCGGAATCGGGGAAACGGCCAAGATTCTTCTCATCGCCAAAGGCGCCTTTTTCCCGCTGTATATCAATGCATTTCTAGGAATTCGCGGGGTGGACAACAAGCTGTTTGATGTCACACGTGTTTTAGGGTTCAGTAAATGGAAGCAGATCATCCGATTAACGATTCCTGGCGCTCTCCCCAACATTTTGCTCGGCGTGCGAATCTCATTAGGGGTCTCTTGGCTCGGGCTGGTCGTCGCTGAATTAATGGGATCGACCTCGGGGATCGGTTATATGATGTCAGATGCCCGGCAATTTTCCAAAACACCTGTTGTTTTCGTTGGTATTATTATCTTTGCTGTATTCGGGATTGTGGCGGATGCTGGTGTGAGACTGCTTGAACGGAAATGGCTGAGTTGGCGAGACAATTACAATGGACGCTAGTCGCACGGAATGATAAAGGGGGATAAGGTATGAGCAATAGTGTCAAAGCGCTGCGTCAAACTGCACAGACAATCGGGAACACGAAGGGGCGAAAGCTTGAGCTAGTTCGAATCAAATGGTTGTGGGAGAAAGTGAACGATTTCGTGATCGGGTCGATCGTGCCCTTCTTGCTGCTGGTCATCTGGCAGGTATCGGGAGATTTGGGGCTGTTTTCACCATCCTTCTTACCTACACCCTTGCAAATTGCGGCTGAATTTCGCACACTGATCAGTTCAGGAGAGCTTACCCAGCACTTATCGATTTCCCTGCAACGAGCCGTCATCGGCTTCTTAATAGGCGGGTCGATCGGGTTGTTATTCGGTTTTTTTGTTGGTTTTGTGCAAAAGCTGGAGGTGTTACTGGATCCCTCCTTCCAAATGCTCAGGATGATTCCGCATCTGGCGATCGCGCCGTTAATTATTCTGTGGTTCGGATTTGGTGAGGTGTCCAAAATTGTTATCATCGCGAGCGGTGCATTCTTCCCGATGTATATTTATACCTTCTTGGGCATTCGAAGTGTCGATTACAAGTTATTCGAGGTCGCTCAGGTGCTGAATTTTAGCAAAACGAAACAGATCTTCAGGCTCATTCTGCCCGCATCCTTGCCTGGTATTCTCTTAGGCTTGCGCCTGTCGGTGGCGATTTCTTGGCTGGGCCTCGTTGTGGCGGAGCTCATCGGCTCGCAGGAAGGGATTGGCTTCCTGATTAATTATGGCAAGCAACATTCAAGTGCTGAGCTCATTTTTGTTGGGGTTATCATTTTCGCGGTGATCGGCAAGCTCGTAGACTCTTTTGTCCGCTGGCTGGAAAGAAAATGGCTGAGCTGGCGAGACAGCTTCCAAGGTTAGGCGCATCGTCGTAGGAGGGATTTTAATAAAACGTGTTGACGACTTGGCGTTAGGGTGCTAGTATAATTTTAATCATAGTAAACAGCTTGGTTTTATCGACATAAACGCATATACAAATGTCCAACCGTACAAACGGAGGCGTTCCTAATTAGGGATGCCTCTTTTTCATTTTACATTTTAGAGGAGGTCATGAAGATGGCAAAAGTTTTGGAAGATAATGAACTGCAACTCGCTGCAGATGTGCTGGTGATTGGCGGAGGTCCAGCTGGCACGTGGGCGGCTTTAACGGCTGCGACGAAGGGATCCAAAGTAATCTTGGTGGATAAAGGCTACTGTGGAACGAGCGGAGCAACGGCGCCATCGGGGACGGGCGTATGGTACATCAAACCAGAAGAGAAGCTGCGTGAAGAAGCTAGACAAAGTCGCTATGTATTGGGAGGGAAGCTGGCGGAGATTCCATGGATGAACCGCGTCCTTGATCGAACCTACGAGAATATGAATAAGCTAGGCAATCTTGGGTATCCGTTTCCGAAGGATGAGTTCGGTGATCCCTATAAGCGCGGATTGCAAGGGCCGGAATACATGAAGCTGATGCGTAAATTGGTTCAAAAAGCCGGCGTACAAATTCTCGATCACAGTCCTGTACTCCAGTTGCTGGCCGATGAGCATGGGGTTGGCGGTGCCACAGGCGTGCGAACACAAAGCGGCCATACCTGGACGGTACGCGCTGGGGCCGTTGTCATCGCAACAGGAGGATGTGCTTTTCTAAGTAAAGCATTAGGAACGAATGTCTTAACGGGTGATGGGTATTTATTGGCTGCCGAAGCGGGGGCTGATTTCTCGGGAATGGAGTTTTCGAACGCCTATGCGATTTGCCCAACGTTCTCATCGGTTACCAAAACCGCTTATTACAAGTACGCTTCTTTCTACTATGAAGATGGAACGGTTGTAGAGGGTGCGGGATCCCAGCGCGGGCGCTCAATCATTGCACGGAATTTGCTGCAAGGTCGTCAAGTGTATGCCAGCTTGGATCAAGCACCAGATGACATTCGTCCGCTGCTGCGTGTGAATCAGACCAACTTCTTCTTGCCTTTCGATCGGCTTGGAATTGATCCGTTCAAAGATAAATTCCCAGTTACGCTTCGGTTGGAAGGCACGGTCCGTGGAACGGGCGGCATTCGAATTGTTAATGAGCAATGCGCAACGATTGTCCCTGGCTTATATGCAGCAGGAGATGCAGCTACACGTGAGCTGATTTGCGGCGGCTTTACAGGCGGCGGTAGTCACAATGCGGCTTGGGCGATGTCCTCGGGTTCATTTGCTGGGGAAGGTGCAGCGAAATTTGCGCAAGAGCTTGGAGATAAAGCGGCAGATCGTCAGCTGAAAAGTGTTTCAACGACCACCTTTACGAAGGCGGGATCAGGTCAAGTTGTAAGCAAAACGGGTGAAGCGATCCAAGCGGTTCAAGAGGAAGTCATGCCGTATGATCGTAATTTGTTCCGTACGCAGGAAGGGCTGGAAGATTCGATTAATCGTCTGGATGGCCTGTGGACAGATTTGCGTGAGCGTACAACGACCTTAGATATTGCTGGTGTTCGCCATCGGGAAGCCGCTGCCATGACAGCGACAGCTCGCTGGATGTACAACTCAGCTAGTGAACGTACGGAAACAAGAGGGATGCATAAACGGGAGGATTTCCCGCAAATTGATACAGCGCAAGGGTATCGTTTGATCAGTGGCGGCTTGGATCAAGTGTGGACGAAGAAGGCGGAAGTGAACAAGGAGGCTGTTACCCCATGATTGAGTTGATTAGCGAGTCTAAATGTGTCGAGTGCAATCTCTGCGTATCGGTTTGCCCGACGAATGTATTTGATCGTGTGGAGAATGGCATTCCCGTCATTGCTCGGCAAAGCGACTGCCAAACTTGCTTCATGTGTGAGCTGTACTGCCCTGCGGATGCTCTTTATGTAGCGCCAGATGCCGAGCGGCCGACGCTTGTGAGCGAGGAGATCCTCGATGAGCAAGGATTGTTTGGCGGTTATCGGGAGAAGGTTGGCTGGGGGAAAGGACGCAAGCCAGTCGCTGAGCATCCTTATATGTATGAATTATCGAAGAAGACCTCCTTCGGGTAAACCCGTGGGCGACTGATTGAAAGGAGAATGAAAGATGAGAGAGAGACAGGACAAAAGGGGTTTAAGGCGTTACCGCAACACACTTTTCACAATTGGTTTAGTGGCGATGGTCACGTTCCTAGCCGCATGCAGCAATTCGGATGGCGGGGCGAAGACGGCAGGCGCTAGTGCAGCAGCGACAAGCGGCGGAGCCGCCAAAGTGCAACCACCGGCAGTGATCAATTACGGATACATTGGCACGAACAAGCTGAATTTTCCAGGCGGAGCAGAGGGTTGGGGTTTATATAAAGGGATTATCCAAGAGGAGCTCAAAAAGTACGGCATCACGGAGATCAAGCCCGTGGCTTTCCCTAACGGACCTGACCAAAGTGAGTCGTTAATCAGCGGCAGATTGGATTTCGGCAGTTTAGGCGATACGCCAGCGCTGCTTGCGCGTTCAACGGGAGCGAAGACGAAGGCTATTACGCTGAACACAACAGATAATATTGGCTATTTGATCGGGAAAAAAGGCGGTCCAACCACGATCGCAGACTTGAAAGGGAAAACGATCGCGATTCAGAAAGGCTCCTTCATGCACCGCTATATTGCCGGCCTTGTAAAGGAACAGAATGTGCCCGACGTGAAGTTCATCCATATGCTGCGCCCAGATGGCGAAGCGGCTTTGGCACGTGGCGAAGTGGACGCAATGACGAACAGCGCTATCTTTGCCCTGAAACAAATTGAGAATGGCTTCCCATTGATTGATGATGCCTCTAAGCATCCGAATTTGATCGGTGGCAGCGTTACAGTCGTCTCCGAAGACTATCTGAAGAAGTTCCCTGATTTCGCAAAGGTGTGGAATGGGGCTAGGGAGAAAGCGCTCAAGGATTTACAATCCAAGCCAGATGAATATTATCAATTCTTGTCTCAGTTGAATGGTTTCACGCCAGAATTAAACAAGAAAGTTACACCGATTGAGGCGATCAAAACGGTTAATTTTACCGACGATGGCGTGAAGCTGCTCGAGGGCACGAAGAAATTTCTAGTAGATGAGAAGCTGGCGGAGAAGGATTTTGACTTGAGTCAGTGGTTGTTAAAATAAGGGCGCTGTGCCTATTCGGAAAGGAAATGATGAACATGTCCGTATCAACACAAGCTGTTTTAACGCCCGAGGTGGAGGCCCATCGCAAGGCGGATTATCCTGTGCATTCGCTGTTTTTGAACCGTTGGTCTTCCCGTGCTTTTGAAGACAAGGAAGTGACGAAAGAGACATTAAATACGGTGCTGGAGGCTGCTCGCTGGGCGCCTTCTAGTTCCAACTTGCAGCCGTGGCGGTTCGTAGTCGCCCATACGGAAGCGCAGAAGCAGAAGTTCCAAGCCTTCATTAAGCCGAACAATCGCTTATGGACGGATCATGCGCCTGTACTCTTGTTACTCCTGTCCCATAAGCTTCGCCAGGACGGCGAACCGAATGGTGCGCATGCATTTGATACAGGTGCAGCGTGGGCTTCCATTGCTTTTCAAGCCCATCTGTTAGGGCTGGCTACTCGTGCTGTTGGCGGCTACGACAGAGAGATCGCACGCGAAGTGCTGCAAGTACCAGCCGAGTACGAGCTGCACGCGGTCATCGCGTTGGGCTATCGCGGAGCACGTGAAACGTTAGCCGAGGACTTTCAACAGCGTGAGCTTCCGAACGGTCGACGGGCGCTGAACGAGAGCATCATCGAAGGTTCGTTCTAGTCGGATGGACACGTGGAATCGGCAGTTTACAGCGTTACTTTCTGTACAATTGCTTGTCTCAACCGCACATGGGATGTTCATCCCCCTCTTGCCCAGCTTTCTACAGGAAGTTGGGCATGTGAGCGGGGATTCCCTGTACATATGGTCAGGCGCGATCTTCTCCGCCAACTTCTTAATTATGATGATCGCCATGCCTTTTCTTGGGCGTATCGGGGACCGTTATGGGCGTAGGCCTGTTATGCTGTGGTCGGGATTTGGCATGGCTCTCATCACAGCGAGCATGTCACTCGCCAATGAGCCCTGGCAGCTAGCGGCGCTGCGATTGGCGCAAGGGTGTTTTACGGGCATTTTGCCATTCACCATGGTGCTGATTATGATTGGCGCTTCGAAAAACAAAGTCGGCGTCTCCGCTGGCACGATGCAAATGATGGGCGAGACCGGCTCATTAATCGGCCCTTTGATCGCTTCCTCCTTGCTGTCCTTTTACCCGGTACGGGGCTCATTCCCGGCTATGAGTGTCTGCATTTTACTCGCAGCGGTTAGTGTACTATGCTTTGTCAAAGAAGGTCCTCGCATCCCAAGCGGTACGAAGAAAGTAGAGAGTACCTTGCTCTCTGATTGGAAGACCATCTGGCGGATCAAGCCGCTGCCGTCCTTGTTGCTCAGCGCTTTATGCATTAATTTCGCCCTAGTCGGGACGAATCCAATCCTCCCTTACTATGTGCAGCAAGCCACACACCCGATCCCCTATGTCAATGATCAGTGGCTGCTCGGCATTACCTTATCGGCGACATCCCTGGCTGTTATTGTTTTCTCCCCATTGCTAGGTATGCTCTCCGATCGAGTAGGTCCTCTCCTCCTGCTCAAAATAGCAACTAGCACGGCATTCCTGCTATGCATGGTTCAAGCGGTCACACACTTCTATCCATTGATTCTTGGTTGTCGATTTCTGCTGGGCTTATGCGTTGCAGGCATGATGCCGAATATCCAAGCGCAGGTGCGCGGCATCGCCCGCAAGGGGATGGAGGGGCAGACCTTCGCTATGGTGAATTCCTGGATGTTCTTAGGTTGCTTATTGGGTCCCCTGATCGGCGGCGTTATCGTCGCTCATTTCGGCATTCGCGGGTGGTTTATTGCGGCGATGCTCGTCTTCGGTATTAGCTGTTGGCAAGCCTTTCACATCGGGAGCTTTCAGCTGCGCAGGGAGAAGGCGAAGTTGGAGCTGGAGATGGCGTAAGGCGACTAGCAGTTAGCATTGTTGAAAAAGAACCCCTTGGGGTTCTTTTTGCGTCTAAGCAGCGGGGGAAACGGAACGTGGTTCCGCTAAAGCCGACATTACCGCGAAAACACACGAATAACGAACGCACGTTCCGCTCTATCACCATTAACTAGTTTAAATGCCTCACGGTAAAAAGAGTTGTTCTAGAGTAGCTCAGGCTGCTGCTTGAGGGCAGCTCTTTTTCGTTCTAGGGCCCTCGCAGATACGAATAGATGGATTTTCTGCATCTAATTTCACCATATTCTCGGTTTTAAGCGGTGTAACTGGATTTCTACAGCTATTTCAAGCCTTATTTTGCCGAAACTCTCGAAGCGAGCGAAATTAGATGTACTTTTCCATTTAATATCGATTAATGCTTGAATAGCACCGAATTAGCTGCATAATTTCCATTTAATGTTGATAGGCGCAGGGCAAGCTCGTTTAAACTTCGCTAGTTTTGGGCATCCTTTTACTAGAGTGAAAGATTCTAGTGAATGGAGTGGGACTATGACGACAATCGTGAAGCCAGTCATCCCTAGTAAAATTGCGGAATCCATCGAAAGTTTGCGAAGTGAGGGATGGGTGGATGACGACTTTTTCAACTTTGCGCGTTATGACGAAGAGTCACCGGAAGCTCGCAGGTTGTATCACTTTTTTCGCAATAACCGCGTAACCTTTGCGGCAGCCATCATCAATAATTACCAAGTGCTTGACGTATAGCACCTATAATGGACAGAGCCCCTTTCGCAGCTTCGGTTGCGGGAGGGGTTTTCTTTTGTATGCTCAGACTTACAAGGAGTATTGACAGCACAGCAAACGTCGGAGGCATCGCGCTACACTTCTCTGGAACTGCATTCCGCTGTTGTGGATGCTGCTGCTTGGCGGATTTTTCGTGTATTCGAATATAATGTAAAATGGAATAATGTCATGTTTAGTTACACCATTATTCATACAAATGTTTAAAATAGTTTTTATGTCACAATACTTGACGCAAATAAATTCCGCAGTTATAATTCAATTAACCGCACAACGTTGTGCAACTAATATGAAGGCAATGGCGCCTATCCGATTACAAGGATAGGCGTTTTCTGTCTTTTTTGGAGGATGAATGCGATGAAGAAACGTCTACAGGATCTTGTTTTATTTATCCAATGTCTGCCTACTGCTTTGACTTGGTACTAACATTCATGTGAGGTTTTATACATTAATAGCTCGTCTCAATATTTGATCCTTAGGGGTCAAATATTTTTTTTATTTAAGCTTCATGTTTGGGACGAGCATTCATGTTACAATAAAGCAAAATTTTGGAATAGGCTGGCTGGGAAGGAAGTCGACGCATGCTAGAGGAACGATTAGCGGTCTTAAATGTACATATTGAAGAGGCCGGTTACGATGAAGTGCCGGATATGATTAAAGGGATTCATTTTACCGTCAAACAAGGGGAACTAATCGGGTTACTCGGTCCGAATGGTGCGGGCAAAAGCACCACCATCAAGAGCATCCTCGGGTTGCTGAAGCATTTTAAAGGGAACATAGCCTTCAAGGGTGAGAGCAAAAGCTACGCCTACATTCCCGAGCATCCGATTCTGTATGATGAGTTGACCCTGTGGGAGCATATGGAATTCGCGGCGTCGGTGTATGAGTTGGATCGAGCTGTGTTTCTAGAGCGTGCCGATGATCTGCTGACCAGGTTTCGACTCGTGGACGAGAAGCATCAGCTGCCAGGTAAATTCTCCAAAGGCATGCAGCAGAAAATCATGCTGATCCTTGGATTCCTGCACAAGCCCGATATCTACATTGTTGATGAGCCATTCATTGGATTGGACCCGAAAGCAATCAAGGATTTCTTGGGGATGCTGGAAGAGGAGCGCAAGCGCGGTGCGGGAATTCTAATGAGTACGCACGTGTTGGATACAGCGGAGCGGATTTGCAGCTCATTCGTTTTACTCTCGGGGGGCAGACTGGTGGCAAACGGAAACTTACAAGACATTCAAGAGCAATGTGGGATGCCAGACGCGACACTGTTCGACTGCTTCCATTCGTTATTATGAGAGGGGGCGGCGGTTTGAACAGCAGCTTTGGGGTGTTTGCGCGGCGTGTGCGTTCGGATTGGCATTTTCAGTACCGTGCGATGCGGATGGCAGTAGATTGGGTCATTGCGATTTATTTCGTCATTCCTCTGCTGATCATAGCGGGCTATCACTATTATGTATGGTTGTCGGCTCCTCCAGCGAGGTTAAGCGAAATTCCGATACAGTTTGTATCCGTTTTATTTTACGTTTTTACTTGGCTAGGTACGCTGCGGTTCTTCGTGGAAGAGGGAGATCAACTATTTCTGAGGCAAAATGAGATCTGGTTTCGATCACTGATGCGGCTCGGTTACCGTTATTCTGTCGTGCTGCAAGGCATCACGTCGTTGGCACTAGTACTTCTTTTCTTGCCGTTACTGTCAGCCGTATATGGTTACAGTGTTTCACAAATCGTATGTTTATGGGTCCTAACTTATGTGGTGAAGCTGAACATTGGGGTGATCCGCCAATTATTGGCGTTGCGATTACGTGGTATCTTGCTTTGGTTGGTGCGCATTGTCCTCTTCATCGGCCTGGCGTTGCTATTTCAAGCGGCTGTCATGGAGCTTGCGGATCAACCGTTATACGGCTGCTCGGCGATCGTGGTCGGCATCGTCACATTTGACTTATTAACCCGCGTGCGTTTACGGGAAAAAGGGGCCTTCTTCGCGGATATCGCTAGAGAACGCGATGCGCGGATGCGGCTTGTCTCGCTGATGCTCGTTCGGATCGTCGAGCGCAAAAGAAAGCCAACCCGCAAATACCCGCTGATTTTCAGCAGGTCGCAGCGATTGTTCAAAGGCGCCGGAGCCAGCCAAGGGCTTGCGGAGCTGCTAGCCAAATCCTATTTCCGCAGCGGTTTACAATGGCGATTATCGCTTCAATTCACGGTTGTCATCAGTGGCTTGATGTTTGTGCTGCCGGGTGCGGTAAAGATATTTATCTGGATCCTCGCAGCCGTTATTCTCGTCTTTTGGCGCAAATCGTTCTGCAAGGACGAGCTGACGACACCGTTCTTGACGCTGTTTCCAATCGAGGATACAAAGAAACATCAGGCGTTGCAGAAAGTCATGCCCGCATTGGTGCTGCCAGCATTTATCGTCATTAGCTTATGTGCGGGCATTTCCTTGTTCACGTGGTGGGGTCCGATTGTGATGGTCAGTATGGCAATTCCAGTTGCGTACGGGAGTTCGTCGGTGTTTACGAGCTGGTATTAAGAAGTTTTAAAATTTCGTAAATCCATCCATCTATCCGCGGGTTTCATTGGTACCATTGTGTATGATTGGCGGTTAGACGGAACGTGGATGCTCTAATTAGCCGAAAAGGTCTGCAATTGAGCGCTAGGCGGAACGTAAATGCTCTATCTGTCTACGTTTCGAGGAAAAGGGGCTATTTTCGGAAAAATAGCGCCCTGACGTTCCGTCTAATGCCCATATTGCGCAATTTGCAGCGAATAGCGCCCTGACGTTCCGCTCATTGCTCATTTGGTGCGCGTGCCTTCTCCTTTTCGCAGCAACACCCACTCCACCACCAGCAGATTCAGCAGCAAGCTAATCCACACATTGACGTTCAAAATCTCGACAACCATGTGCTCGATTCCGCCCTCAGGCAGGTGAAAGCTGTGCATCAACGCATACAAGAGTATGCAAACAGGGAAAATCAGGCGGGCCGAAGTGGCGGCCAACGTGACGGCATAACTGCGTATCATCCAGATGCGATGTGCAGGGAGCTGCCCTTTGATTGCATAACGGAACCCTTTCCAGGTCGTGATTAACCAGAGTAGGCTAAGTGCTAAAAACGCCATAGATTTCGTGAAGTTTTCCGCGTAGAACGTCTGGATTCATAGACACATAAGGAAAAATCGCTGCAATCGCCACGCCAACAATCAGGATGATAGATAAAATCCCTAATTTTCTACTCATGGTAAGCCCCCATTTAAGTTCATCTACACGATCCCCCTATTGTAAGTCCTGTATCTAAACTACCTCTTATTCATTTCTTAAAAAAATCTAAACAACCGGCGGGATTTATTTATGTAAATATGGTTTATGACATATAGTGCAAATTTATATGTTGTTCAATGTATGTATTTTTAAGGTGATTCGCACTATGATTGATTTATGAATTCATACTATAGTGCAAACACACTGGAGGGGTACTTATGCTGCATCCATTTATGGGAATTGAAAATTGGGATCGAATCGGAATGTCTGTTGAGGAATCTGCGAAAACCATTCAGCGCATCGCCTATGTGGATCGTCAATTGATGCGGATTGAAGCTGGGCATATGGCGGCCAGACCTGAATATGAAATTAAAGGGGCCTTAGCTCGCTTAAGCTGGCAGGATGCCGAGCACCATGAGCAATTCCGTCAACGTGGAAAGCAGCTTCGCATGAGTACCGTTGCTTTCGATAAATGCCCAGATCCAGCCTTGCAGGAGCTGATGCAAACGGTACTGGATTCGAACACGACGCTGGAATTGTTGACGGCTCTATTCGAAGTCATCAAACCCGCACAAATGGCAGCGCTCCATGCTTATAAAGGGAAAGCACAGCCCCTGGTCGACGAGCCTACGTTCCAAATCATCAAGCATCAGCTCATTGATCGGGAGGAGCAGATGGCGTGGGGGCGCGAGGCGCTCGCGCACGTGGCAGAGACAGCTTCCGAGGCCGAGAAGGAACAAGCACAACGTTGGAGAACTTATATCCAACAACTTTTAGCTGCTGCAGGCAGCATTACGGGATGGGAGGAGCGGGTTCCTGTCGATGCAACAGCACGCATTTCCCGCGAGCCTTTTACGATGCCGCGAGCAAGTACGAGGGATTCGCGATTTACGACACATGTGGTTAAAAATCATGGGATCACATTCGCGGATAATGATGAAGGGCGATTCATGCAAATGATGATGGCTCGCTACTTCGAAATGTCGCCAGCCGAAGGTGTAGCTTATGTCCATTTTACAACAGAAGGCAAGCCATGGAGCTTCTATCGAGACACGGCCAGGCACATGTGGGATGAAGTTCGTCACAGCTGGTTCGGTGAAGCTGCACTTCGGAAGAAGGGGTACGATGTGTATCAGTTCAAGAACTGGACGGGATGGTACGATATGACGGCACAGCTGTTCGAGGGGACCGAGGCATACTCACATTTGACGATTGCAATCGAGAAAGCAGCGATGAAGTATCCGCCAGGCAAAAGGGAAGAGTGGGAATTCTGCCGTGATGTTGTGAAGGATCCGCTCATGACGACCTTTCAAGATTTCGATTGGGCCGATGAAGTGGTACATGCAGGGTTCGGACAACGCTGGATGATTGAAGACGTGCATGGCGGTGATGCTCGTGCGGCGCAAGCCGAAGCGGAAAGCACGGTGAGGAAACGTACAGTCTGGATGGAAGCACAAGGTGATCACAATAAGAACAAACCAGCAGGGAGCTTGGGAGGTTATTAACAAAATGCAGCATGCCGTCAAAGAGGATATAACGAGAATTAATGATGGCTCGCAGCGCCCGCCGCGACTTGAGGTGCATCAATCGATGTGGGCGATGATGAGTCTCGGACCTGAGGGGACAGAGTTACCCTTGGAAGAGAAGTTCGAGCGTATCGCTGACGCGGGGTTTACCGGCATTCTAGCAAGGGTGCCAGAAGCTCACGACCGAGAGGACTGGAAGAGGCTGCTTAAGCAGTACGAACTCAGTTTTGGTACGCATTGTTTTCCTTTTCAAGCTAGCGACTTATCGACTCATTTACAGCAGGCTAATGAGTTCGAGATGCTGTACGTGAATGCTCAGGCAGCTGATTCATTCGTGGTGGACGAGGACGCTGCCCAACTGTTGGATGCGCTATACGCCGTGGCCAAGACACAGGGTACACCGTTTTTCGTTGAGACGCATCGCGGAAAAATCACGCAAGATTTAATCCGTACCGTGGCTTATACGAAAAATCGGCCTCATCTCAGGTTTACCCTAGACCTTTCCCATTATGTTTTGGCGGGGGAGATGACGGAGCGGCAAGAGAAGGCCGAGCCCTTGATCCAAGCTTTGCTTCAGCGAACGTCGGCCATCCATGGACGGATCTCGTCCGGCGAGCAAATTCAAGTAGACATTCGCCAATCGTCCGCGATGGTTGAACGATTCGCTGACTGGTGGACTCAAGCGATGCGTTATTGGTTGGCGGAAGCGAAGCCTGGCGATATCTTGCCGTTCGTATGTGAGCTCGGCCCAGCACCTTATGCGATTACAGGGCTGAACGGTCAAGAGCTCACCGACCGTTGGGAGCAAGCCCTGCTGTTGAAGCAGTTAGCCGAAGAATGCTGGAAGCGTGCAAAATAAATCAAAGCCCTTGAGACTCTCTAGTTAGAGAGATCAAGGGCTTTTAATCATTTTGGGGAAGCAGAAAGGGAGTCTGTTTGCGGGATATGAAGCAGTTCGGATAGCTGCGAAGCAAGATAGTGCGGCGTATACGGCATATCGTTGCGCAGCCAGCAGACAATTGTTCCTATGATGGCTGATGAGCCATACCAAATGGCAATATCCTTTTGAATGTTAATAGATGTAGGGGAAATCTCATGCGTTTCATAACGTTTCGTGATTGCGTCAGCAAATAGCTTCATCAGTCGTTCTGTAAAGATGGGAATCCGTTTGGAAGCTAGTATCACCTTGTAAAAGTCGGAATGACTTGCAATATGCTCAAGCAGTCGGATCATAATTTGAATCTTAAACTCGTACTCATGTGGAAACGTAGAAATAATGGCTTGAATCTCAGTGATCATATCCTCAGACAGCTTATCCATCATATCGGGAATATCTTTATAGTGTAGGTAAAAGGTAACACGATTAATGGTGGCACGTTCGGCGATGCGATTCACTGTGATTTTCTCCAGTTCTATCTCTTGAAGCAGTTCAATAAAAGCGTCACGAATCAATTGCCGTGTGCGTATGACGCGTGGATCTGTTCGAGAGGTGGTAGTCATGCGAATCAGTCCTTTCCCAATGAATGCCTAAGAACGACAATTCCGTTCCAAGTGTATATTATTTGAATGTTAAACAACACAATGAGCTGAAATGTCAACTAATCAACACTTCATAAAAAGCTGTTGCTTGTGAACAGTATTCTTGATGACTATAATACTATTTACAACAAGTATAGTATACAACAAACTGTAAATTAGTTTGAGTCGAAATGGAAGGGAATTATAAGTCATGAGTACTAATTCAGCAATTGACGTTAGTTCAATTAAGAAAGGCCCTTTGTTATTCGTCATGATCCTCGGGGCATTCATTGCCATCTTGAATCAGACGATAATGGGTGTGGCCTTACCCGAACTTATGAAAGAGTTTAGTATCGCCGCGTCCACAGGCCAATGGTTAACTACGGGTTACATGCTGGTGAACGGTGTTCTTATTCCGATTACAGCGTTCCTAATGCAGCGTTTTACAACGCGTGAACTTTTCCAAGCTTCTATGATTATTTTCCTCATCGGTACGATTGTTTCAGCTGCCGCTCCAGGTTTTGAGGTTTTATTGACGGGTCGCCTTATTCAAGCTGCAGGCGCTGGTATATTAATGCCGCTCCTGATGAATGTTATTCTGACGATCTATCCGCCAGAAAAGCGGGGAGCAGCGATGGGGATGGTTGGTTTATCGATCATTTTCGCTCCTGCCGTGGGTCCTGCTATCGCTGGTTACATCTTGGAGCATTATTCCTGGCGTACACTTTTCTATGGCATCATTCCGTTCGCTGTGATCGTGATCGTAGTGGCTTTTGCCTATCTGAAAAATGTTTCCCAACGTACGTATCCTAAAATTGACGCTTGGGGCGTTCTTCTATCCACGGTCGGGTTTGGATTCCTTCTATATGGCTTTAGCAGCGCTGGAAGCAAGGGTTGGTCCAGTACGGAAGTTGTACTTTCCATTATTGTTGGTGTAGTTGCCTTAATTTTGTTCACATGGCGTCAGTTGGTTATCAAAAGTCCGCTTCTTGATCTCAGAGCCTTCAAGTACAACATGTTTACCCTGACGACGTTAATCAACATCGCGGTAACGATGGTGATGTATGCCGATATGATGCTGCTGCCGTTGTATTTGCAAAATGCTCGCGGCTATACACCTTTAGAGTCAGGAATTCTTATGCTGCCAGGGGCATTGCTCATGGGCTTAATGATGCCAGTAGCTGGTAAGTTCTTCGATCGATTTGGGGCAAAATGGCTATCCATTATCGGTATGGTCATTACGATTATTACTACACTCGGTTTCGTCAATCTGACGGATTCCACGAGCTATACGTACTTGGTACTGATGTCCACTGGACGTCGTTTCGGGATGGCCTTATTCTTAATGCCAATTACAACAGCGGGTCTTAATCAGTTGCCGGCAAGATTGAACGCGCATGGTACGGCGATCTCCAACACCATCAAGCAAGTAGCGGGCGGGGTCGGTACAGCCTTGCTCGTCACGGTCATGTCCACTAGAACGAAGACGCATCTGGTAGACATGATGACGGCTAGCAAAACAGCAACGGCAACGAAGGAACTGATCAAAGAAGCATCGATTCAAGGCATTAATGATTCGTATCTTGTTATCATCGGAATCGGTATCGTTGGTCTCGTGCTTTCCTTCTTCATTAAACGAGTGGGGCAAGCAGAGGAACCCGAGGTTGAACCTAGCTTGAGCCGTAAAACGTTGAAATCCACATAAACAATTGAAATAAGCCACAACCAAAAGCCCCGATTCTCCGAGAATCGGGGCTTTCTCTATACTTTTATGGAATGTCCACTGCGTTCTTCTCTTGCAGCGTGCTAAGGTCGTTCGCTTTGATCATGCTATTGGAGACGGTGTAGAGGGTATCTCCGATATAGAGCACGCGCTGCACCTGTTTGTCGCCGGCATAATAATACTGCCCAGCCTTTTTCAGCTCATCAGGCGTTATATGCGTAATGCCGCCGCGGAGCTGGAACCCTTTTTCCAAATCAAGATGGTAGACGTATGCGCCCTGGAAAGCGAAACTGCCATATGCGCCAGCGCCCATTTTCGGATCTTTGCTGACTTGATTCGGATCAAGCTTCATCACGGTAATAGGGAAAGCCAGCAGATTGTTCTCCTTGGAGAAGAGCAGCGCACGATGGTTATGCAGCAGCTCGGAATCCGTTCCGCGGTCCCCGATTAACTCTTTGAATTGTTCGACGGGATGATTCACATCGGATACATCGAACAAAGCCATCTTCATGCCTTGGTAATAGGCAAAATTAGGAGCGCCATTGCCTGTGTTATCCACTTCGACGGTATCTTTGCCGAAGCCGATGATATGAGTCTCATCATACGGATGCAGGTAATTGCTGTAGCCAGGAATCTTCAAGGCTCCGAGCAGCTTAGGCGCAGCAGGGTCTTTTAAATCCATCACAAATAATGGATCGGTGTTTTTGAAAGTAACCATATACGCGCGGTCGCCCATGAAGCGAGTCGAATAGATGCGCTCGCCTGGCGCGATATTCTCTATCTTGCCTTTTTCCTGAAGGTTGGCGTCCAAGATGTAGATATGATTTTTCGACGTACCCTCGTCAGTCCGCCAAACCTCGCCTGTTGTTGTCGCTAGTCGGAAGTAGCCGTTATGCTCATCCATGGCGAATTGATTCAGCAGATGTCCAGGTACCTTGCCTGTATGCTTATAAACAGCCTCCCCGTCCTTCAAACCGAACTGATAAATGACCGTTTCCTGCTTAGGCGGCTCCATCGGAAGACTAGTTCCGTTAGGCTCACCGACCCGTATGCCTGGTACATCCGTTGTCATCGCCATCGGTTGAATGCGCATGTAGTCTGTATTGGTTGCTGCTACATATAAATTGGCTTCTGAAGCGTATACGTTCTGCCCCGAACCGAGGTAGGAAGTGACATGCATCGTCTGCTGCAAATCGTCCAGATTAATGCCTCCGATGAGCACATAATTAGGCTCCAGCGCTTTAGGCATATAATAGATACGATCCATTGGAATCGAGGTGAAAGCATCCCCAGCTGCCGAATCCCGATAAGCAGGTGCTAACATCGCTTTGGCTTCTTCTTTATTCGTCAGTTGCTGATAATAGTAATAATTCACATATTTATTGGAGATAAAATAAAGCGATGACCCGATCTTCCGGGATGAGACGTAGTTTCCTTCAAGCTCCGCTTCCTTGACCAGCTTCAGATTGCTTCTGTCAGAGAGATCATAGACTTTGACCTTTGTCGTTTGTTCGCCTCTCAAGGGCATAATCATTCTCTTGGCAGTCGAGCTGCTGCTTGCGTCATTCTGAGGGAGTGACTGATAGTTCTGATATGCGTATCCAATCACAATTAAATGTTGATCATCGACGTAGAGTTCACTTGGCTGGAACTGATTGTTGGCATCCTGCGGGAAATCAAGGATACTTAACACTTTCATTCCATCAGCAGGATACGCCGCCGTTACTACAATTCGCTGCTTATTGACTGTGTAGATGTAGGAGCCATCGGTCTTCACGACGTCGGATTCATCGACGCCTTGCACTTGCACGTTCGTGCTGGAGTAATCGGGCGGTGCAGCTGCTTTCGAATCAGTGGCCACAGTACCTGCGCTGTTTGGCGCTGATGCGGCAGTCGAGAACTCTTGTTTAGCCGCTTCTTTGACAAACAGATTTTGTGCGCTGACTGAATAGCCTTCTTGCTGTGTCAGCAAGGTAACCAAGTGGTCATAGGTACCGACAACGGGCAGCGTTTCTGTCGGCTTCGTGATGTTCACGGATTTCGTAGCAGAATCCCAGCGAACGATTAGATTCGCGCTCTCCATGAAGAAGCGCAGCGGGACATACATCGCGCCATCAACGATTTGCGTTGCGCCATACATCGTTGTGGCTTCCCCGTTAATATACCCGTAATCCGAATTGATCGGCAGCTTGAGCTCGTACCCCTCGCGTGTCACAATGGCAGCTCGTTCCGCTTCATTCCACGTCACTTCCATCTTTAGCGCTTTGGCAAGCTCACGAACAGGTGCCATGAGTATGCCGTCCATCATCTTCGGCGACTGGGCGAAATCGAGAGGCTGCCCGTCAAGTTGAATCCCCGTTTGCTGGCCAGCGTTCGTTGTCGCCGGGGTAAAAGCGGATGTTAACAGGATTGCGGTCATCAGGAGACCAGCGGCCATTATCTTTTTCTTCATCGTTATCATCCTTTTCATAGGTAAGAATACGCTCACATATGTGTGTTTGTACTCTTCTAACGGATCAGCGTTAACATATGTTTCAGGATGAGCTTAATTTTTTACTACTTATTTTCAAAACAAGGTCAAAGGGTATAATAAAGGCATGGAAGATGATGGCCAAGGAGGGGAGATCCGATGACAGCGAACAATGTGGGATCACAAATAGGTTGGAATTTGGAAAATAGCTACGCGCAGCTCCCGCAGTCGATGTTCAGCAGGGTGGGGCATACCTCGCCGCCTGCGCCGAAGTTAATCAAGCTGAATGAGCCGCTTGCGGCCTCATTGGGGTTAAATGCTGAAGGCATGCGCACCCAAGAGGGGGTCGCGAATTTGGCTGGCAAGCGGTTGCCAGCAGGGGCAGACCCGATCGCGCAAGCGTATGCGGGGCATCAGTTTGGGCATTTTAACATGCTCGGAGATGGCCGTGCGCTTTTACTTGGAGAGCAGATCACGCCTTCTGGTGAGCGGTTCGACATTCAGTTGAAGGGGTCTGGCAGAACCCCTTACTCCAGACGCGGGGATGGCCTTGCGGCACTCGGGCCGATGCTGCGTGAATACATCATTAGCGAAGCCATGTATAGTCTTGGGATTCCAACGACTCGAAGCTTAGCGGTATTGACAACGGGTGAGTCGATTTACAGGGAAACGGAGTTGCCTGGCGCTATTTTGACCCGAGTCGCGGCTAGTCATATTCGTGTGGGTACATTTCAATTCGCAGCTAATTCCGGGAAAATCGAGGATCTTCGCGCACTTGCGGACTACACGATGGAGCGGCATTATCCAGAAATAGCGGCGGAGGATGATAATCGCTATCTCGCATTCCTGCAGGCCGTTATTGGGCGCCAGGCTAAGTTGATTGCCCAGTGGCAGCTCGTCGGCTTCATCCATGGCGTGATGAATACAGACAACATGGCGATCAGCGGAGAGACGATCGATTATGGCCCATGCGCCTTCATGGATACGTATAATCCCGAAACGGTATTCAGCTCCATTGACAGCCGCGGCCGCTATGCGTACCGGAATCAGCCGCCGATCGCGTCATGGAATCTCGCGCGATTCGCCGAAACGCTGTTGCCGCTGCTGCATGAGAATGAAGAGCAAGCAATCCAATTGGCGCAAGATGCGATTTCTCGCTTCTCCGACGTGTATCACCGCCATTGGTTTGCGGGTATGCGAGGGAAGCTAGGGCTCTTCACGGAAGAGGAGGGCGATGTCGCTCTGTTTGGCGATTTGTTGACGCTCATGGAGCAGCATGCGGCCGATTACACGAATACCTTCGTGGCTTTGACCTTTCACAAGCTGGAAGGATCGACGCTATTCGGCGTACCAGAATTCGTGCAATGGCAGGAACGCTGGCAGGCGAGACTCGGCCGACAGCAGCAAAACATGGACGCCTCACAAGAATTGATGCGGGGCAACAATCCAGCTGTGATTCCACGGAACCACCGTGTGGAAGAAGCTTTGGAAGCCGCGGTGCAAGAGGACGATTACAGCGTCATGGAGAAATTGCTTGCGGCGCTGGCGAATCCGTTCGTGCATTCGCCAGAACAGGCGGAGTACGCGGAAGTTCCCGCGCAATCCTGTGAGTATCAGACGTTTTGCGGGACGTGACTCGTAATAAACGCGCTGCTGATCAAGAAATAAGCCCTCGGCGTTTCCCGAAACGGGGGCGCAAGATAGAAGCGGTCAATCGCTTCTAAATCAAGGAAATAGCTGGTTTTAACGAAGTTTAAGAGCGGTTGACCGCTCTTAACCTTGCAAGATTGTCCGAATTGTCGGCGGGGGGCGCGAGATAGAAGCGGTCAACCGCTTCTAAATCAAGGAAATAGCTGGTTTTGACGGAGTTAAGAGCGGTTGACCGCTCTTAACCTTTTGGAGATAGCCCGATTTATTGGGAATAAATTTTTCCCTAAAAAAACTATTGACGACTTCCCAATATGCTGTTAAATTAAAACCAAGTAATCTTATATGATTAATTATGTATCGACCGGATCACCGGAGACACAAGCCAAACTTCCTTCATGGGAGTGCTGTGTCTCTTTTTTTTGTACGCGATACACATAAGGGGGAGTTTTATCATGAGAAAAAAACACGTCATGTCCATCGTTCTAACTTCATTGCTAATTACGGTGTTAAGCGGTTGCGGCACAGCTTCCAAAACGACAACGAGCGCGGCTGAAACGAAAGCGCCTGTCTCATCAGCCAAAGCAGAAGAGCCCAAAGGGAAAAGCACCACGCTGCGAATCGGCTATCAGAAATACGGAACCGTCAACTTCCTGAAAGCCAATGGGGAGCTGGAAAAAGTGTTAAAAGAGAAGGGAATCACCATCCAATGGACAGAGTTCCCAGGTGGACCGCAATTGTTGGAGGCGATGAACGTAGGCAGTATTGACGTCGGTCATACTGGTGAAGCGCCTCCGATCTTTGCGCAAGCAGCAGGTACACCACTCGTTTACTTGGGTCATGAGCCTGCAAGCCCTGCCAGTGAAGCGATCCTGATCCCTGAGAAGTCAGAGATTAAATCCGTGGCTGAGCTTAAAGGGAAAAAAGTAGCTTTGAACAAGGGGTCCAATGTGCACTATTTGCTAGTCAAGCAGTTGGAAAAAGCAGGCCTGAAATATGAAGACATTCAAGTTGTTTTCCTCCCTCCAGCAGATGCTAGAGCCGCATTCGAGAAGGGGAGTGTCGATGCTTGGGTGATCTGGGATCCATTCTTCTCCGCAGCAGAGACGTCAGCGAAAGCCAAAATACTGGCAGATGGCAAAGATTCCGTCGCGAATCATGAGTTCTATCTAGCCAGCCGTTCTTACGCTGAATCGAATAAAGAAACGATCAAAACCTTCCTAGACCAACTAGCCAAAGTGGATATATGGTCCAAGGATCATCCGAAAGAACTCGCAGAGACACTTTCTCCGCAACTGGGAATTGATGTGCCGTCGTTACTTCGTGCAGCAAATCGCCGCGCCTATGGCATTCAACCGATCGACGAAACGTTGATTAATGAACAACAGAAAATTGCCGATACCTTTTTCAAACTTGGCCTCATTCCGAAAGAAATTAAAGTGAAAGAAGCCGTACTGCCAGCGACGAAATAGGTTCGAGCTACTCATAACGAATAAGGGAGACGATGAAGATGGAAGTATTCTGGTTTATTCCGACACACGGAGACAGCCGATACCTTGGCACAACGAAAGGAGCGCGCTTGGTTGATTATGGCTATGTGAAGCAAATTGCACAAGCAGCGGATGGGTTGGGATTCAGCGGCGTACTGCTGCCCACAGGCCGATCCTGCGAGGATGCATGGGTTGTTGCCTCTTCCTTGATTCCCGTGACGCAGCGGCTTAAATTCCTTGTCGCTGTGCGACCTGGCTTGATGTCGCCGACGCTTTCGGCCAGAATGGCTTCCACCTTTGATCGTTTATCGAATGGCCGTTTATTGATTAATGTGGTGACTGGCGGCGATGCGCAAGAGCTGGAAGCGGAAGGACTGTTCCTAGAGCATGATGCCCGTTACGGTCTGACCGATGAGTTTTTACACATTTGGCGCAAAGAGCTGGCAGGGGAACAAGTGGATTTCAAAGGGGAGCATCTGCAAGTTAAAGGTGGCAAAATCGTATATCCGCCGGTTCAAGCGCCGTATCCGCCGATTTATTTCGGTGGTTCTTCACCAGCAGGGATCGAGGTAGCAGCTGATCATGTGGATGTGTACTTGACTTGGGGAGAGCCCCCAGCTCAAGTCGCCGACAAAATCAAACGTGTTCGTGAAGCCGCTGCGAAGCGCGGACGAACGGTGAGATTTGGAATACGCCTGCATGTGATAGTGCGTGAAACCTCGGAAGAAGCATGGGCGGATGCGAATCGACTGATTTCTCATCTCGATGATGAAACGATCGCGACCGCGCAGCGCATTTTCGCCAAGATGGACTCCGAAGGGCAACGGCGCATGGCGGAACTGCACCAAGGGGATCGGACGAAGTTGGAAATCAGCCCTAATCTATGGGCAGGCATCGGACTTGTTCGCGGCGGGGCAGGGACGGCGTTAGTCGGTGATCCTGAGACTGTTGCCGCACGGATGAAAGAGTATGCGGAGCTGGGCATCGAAACTTTTATTTTCTCTGGTTACCCGCATTTAGAGGAAGCTTATCGGACTGCAGAGTTACTGTTCCCGCATCTACCACTGCCCAACAAGGGCAAACAAGCGAATGAACAAGCGAACTACATCAGTCCTTTCGGTGAGTTAATCGCGAATACGGAATTGCCTAAGCAAGCGAAGGAGGTTCGGTCACATGACAACCAGCCTATCCAAGTCTCTGGCTAAATCCTTGCTTCCGTGGGCGCTTCCTATCGTGCTTATCATTCTTTGGCAGCTGTTGGGACAATTCGGCATCATATCGACTAGAATTCTTTCAACGCCTCTCGCTGTTCTGACTGCGGGCATCCATTTGGCGCAAAAAGGTACCTTATTTGAGTATATTGGCTCCAGCTCCAAGCGGGCCTTTCTGGGCTTTGCCATTGGGGGCAGCATCGGCTTTGCCCTAGGCTTATTAAACGGTCTTCTTCCTTTCTTGGAAAAATTAACAGATACATCGGTCCAAATGCTGCGGAATATCCCTCATTTAGCCTTGATACCGCTCGTAATCTTATGGTTTGGTATCGGGGAGGAGGGAAAGCTGTTCCTTGTGGCTCTTGGTGTTTTCTTCCCTATTTATCTAAATACGTTTCATGGCATACGCTCTGTGGATCCAGGCTTGATTGAAATGGGGCGCGTATACGGGCTGCGACACCTCCATTTATTCCGAAAAGTCATTATTCCTGGCGCATTACCTTCCATCCTAGTTGGCGTTCGTTTCTCACTTGGCATCATGTGGATTACGTTAATTGTGGCTGAGACCATTTCATCCAGCTCGGGGATTGGCTATATGGCGATGAATGCGAGGGAATTTCTGCAGATGGATGTGGTGATTCTTAGCATTATCGTCTACGCCCTACTAGGCAAATTATCGGATTATATCGCTAAGCTCTTGGAGCGAGCGTGGCTTCAGTGGCATCCAAATTACTTGAAATCCTAGAGGGAGTGTGACCCAGATGACAGAGAGAAAAGGAGTTCGGTTACAAGTAAAGCAGGCTGCCAAATATTTCGGTCAAAAGCAAGTGCTGCATGAGATCGAGTTGAATGCTGCGCCAGGCGAATTCATCGCGATCGTTGGGCGAAGCGGCTGCGGCAAAAGCACGCTCCTGCGCTTAATCGCAGGTCTAGATAAAACATCCAGCGGGCAAATCGAAGTGGATGGCTCACAGGTGAAGGGAACACACCCGGACACGCGCGTGTTGTTTCAGGATGCACGGCTTCTGCCGTGGAATCGTGTGTTAGCCAACGTTCAGGTCGGCGTGAAGGACGGCTCCCGCGCAAGGGCGGAAGAAGTTCTTGCCCAGGTGGGGCTTGCCGATCGGACGAATGAATGGCCTGGCGTCCTGTCTGGCGGGCAACGTCAGCGTGTCGCGCTGGCTCGCGCATTGGCGGGTCAGCCCAGGTTGCTATTGCTGGATGAGCCGCTTGGCGCGCTGGATGCATTGACCCGTATCGAAATGCAGCAACTGATCGAGCGCATCTGGTATCAACAGAAGTTCACGGCATTACTCGTGACGCATGATGTCTCCGAAGCGGTTCTGCTGGCGGATCGCGTTATTTTAATAGAAGAGGGCAAGATTGCCCTTGATGTGAAAATAACGCTGCCGCGTCCCCGCGTGCGGGACAGTGGGTTTGCCTATTTTGAACAATTGATTCTGGATCGTATTCTGATTCAAGAGCGCGATGCCGCAGTTGATGAGATTACGGCGAATCATAAGTATGCTTATACGATTTAAAGGTTGGAAAGCACTTCAAGGCAGGAGGTCTGCCTGTTGAAGTGCTTTTTTTAACCAATGAAATAAGTTGTCAAAATTTCCTAGGGAAGCTATGATATTTTAATAGTTTCATTCAGATCTAGGAGGCAGCATAGCATGAGTTCAATAGGGCGCTTTTCTATGGTTAAAGTAGTTGTAGCGATTTGTATTTTATTTTCGATGTTGATCATTCCAGCCAAACATTCATATGCATCTTCGTATAGTTATAGGACCTATCCCGAGGGGAATGTAGGCATTCTAAGGCCTGAGATTGGAGCTGTGCTTAATTTTGGTGAGTTGAAACCGAATACGTATCAATTCTTTCTCAATGGACAAGAGCAGAAAGTAACCTACGATACGGCTAATTCCAAATATAATTACCTACCGTCAACGGACCTCAAGCCAGGCGAGTACAAAGCTCAACTTACTTTTTCATTTAGTGGCTATGAGCCGATTTATCTGAACTGGACATTTACGATACTCCCCAATGCTACCCAGCTTTCGACGGATATTACGGCAGAGCAGCAGGAGGGTCTGAAAGCAATCAACGATTATCGGGCCAAGCTTGGTCTTCCAGCGGTCAAACTCAATAGCGTGCTGAACACGGCGGCACAGAAGCATGCGGAATACCTGTATCAAAATAACATTGATCCGATTCACACATCCGTCTCTTTGCATGACGAGAATGCGTCGTTACCAGGGTTTATCGGTCAGACATTGAAGGAGCGGAGCCAGTATGTGAGCTATCGACATGGCATAGCAGAGGATGTGGCTTATGTCCATGCAACAACTGCCGAAGCGATCGATTCACTCTTTGACGCGCCATACCACCGTACCCCGTTCATGTTGACAGGTCTTTTCGAGGTGGGTATCTATACTAAAGGTGATTACCATGTCGTTGAGTTCGGTATAGACGGTATAGATTTAGGGAAATCTCCCGATCTCGATGTTTCTCCGAGGAATAATGATTTCTATGTACCAACCCAGTTCGACGGACATGAGGTGCCAGATCCGATTCGTAACTATCCAAAGGCTGAATATCCAGTCGGATACCCGATCATGGCCGTTGTGAACGATTTTGAGGTGACAAAGGTCAGCAACATTGTAGCGGAACTTCGAGACAGTAACGGAAATAAAATCCCGATCTGGATCAACTCCTCGGAAAATGATGACCATTTGGATAATGAAGTGATGCTCATTCCTCAAAAGCCGCTTCAACTGGACACCACTTACAAGGCCTGGGTAAGCCTTAAGGCAACGATGAAGGATGGCAAAACCAAACCATTTACCAAGGAATGGTCATTCCGAACAGAGCCCAAAGAGGGGCTGGGTTTGTTAACACTGCACAGCGATTCAACTGCGTACTCTGCCGAAATGAGCATACGCGGTTTGAATCGGACACATACCGTTTCATTTGGCTTAAATGCAGATAGGTATTACCTGGATTCATTCCCATTTTCCATGAAGAAAAAGCCATACATTACAGACGGTACGTCTTATTTATACATCAGAGACCTTGCGGCGGCAATCGGTGCGACTGTCGAGTGGGATGATTCGAATAAGGCAGCTATTTACAAAAAGAAGGACATGACCGTCATCTTTTATACGAATAGAAATGCTTATGCCATCAATGGCAAAGAATATCCATCGGATGCAGCTGCGAAGCTGATCGATGAAACAACGATGATTCCCGTGCGATTACTGTCTGAAACGCTAGGTGCGAAGGTCGATTATGTGGAGATATCCCGGACGGTCCTCATTCACTTCTAAGAACATACAAAGAGCCTTGTTGTCCAAATGGACGACGAGGCTTTTTTGGTCTTTCGCACCGTCCCAAGTGTTGATTCAACAAATGGTTAATTAAAAACCATTGACATTGATTATGATAATCATTATCATTTGTTACGTAGTAATAATTGTCAGAAAAATAGAGATGGCATTAGGGTGGAGGAACGGTAACATGCGTAAAATTGTATTAACAATTCATTTGACGCTCGGCTTGATTTTAGGCCTTTTCGTTGTAGCGACATGTACGTCGGGGAGCCTGCTGCTCATCGAGAGCGACGTCGAGAGGTGGCTGCATCCGCTCGATCATAAGGTGACACCTGGGGAGACTAACCTGGCTTCGATTAAGTTGCATACCGAATCGGCGTATCCCGATTATAAGATTGACTCCGTGGAATACCCTGCTAAAGATAAGATGTACCATGTCCGTCTTTCCAAGGTAACAGGCAAAGGCACGAAGACGGTATTCGCTGACCCTGGGACGGGGGAAGTGTTCGGGCAAGTACAAGAAGCGCGAGTGGAGCCTTTTGCAACCATTTATCAGCTGCATCGCTACTTCCTTCTGCTTCCTGTGATTGGGAAAACAGGAGCGGCAACAGTCGTTGGTCTGATTGGTGTTGGGTTGCTTCTCATCCTCATTACGGGCGTTTATCTCTGGTGGCCAGGTATTCGGAGTTGGGCAACAGGCTTCAAATTCGTCCGCAACCGCGGTAAATTAATGCAGAACATGAGTTTACATAAGTTGGTTGGCATGATCTCCGTCCCTGTTCTTCTTTTTGCGACGCTGACGGGCGTGATCAATGCCTTTGAGAAGCAAATTCCTGGCTGGGTCGGGTTCAAAGCGAAGGAAGAAATTCCAGCTGCTGCGCTCCAATCCAAATCGAAGGAAGGCTTGACGCTTCCGATGGAACGGGTCATTGAGATTGTGAAGGAGAAGTATCCTTCTAGCAAAATCATAAAAATAACTTTGCCTACAAAGGCTGGTCAGTCCTATCTGGTAGGTGTTAATGAAGGAATCGCTGCTTCTCCAGGAAGCAACAGCACAATATATGTAGATTCTTATTCGGGGAATGTTTTGTACAAAACGGACCCAGCGTTAGCCATTAATCTGTATAACAGCTGGCGCAAAGGTCTACACTTCGCCACATGGGGCGGTGTGGCAACGAAGCTGATCGCCTTCGTGTTCGGCATGATGCCGCTCGTACTCATGATTACAGGCCTCACGATCTGGCGTATTAAGGCAAAGGCGCGCAAGCGGAGCAGGAAGCCAGCTACGGCTGGCGCGGTCGTAGCTTAATGAAAGGCCCTGAACGACTTATTCAGGGCTTTTGTTATTAACGATTCGGGGAGAAATTTGCTATCTCTTGCAAAATCGATTCGATTTGCTCAAGAGTATCTGCTCCCAGCTCTACATTCACAGCTTTCACATTTTCTTCAATCTGCTCTGGCTTGGTCGCACCGATCAGCGCGGAGCTGATGCCTGGTTGACGAAGCACCCAAGCCAGTGCGAGTTGCGCGAGTGAGATATCGAGACCTTGCGCGACTCTTTCTAATTCATGAACCGTCTGGAGGACACGGTCATTCAGATAGCTGTTAATGAAGCCATTGACAGCGTTGTTCGCAGCCCGGCTGTCGGTTGGCAGCGGCTGTCCCAACTTGTACTTGCCAGTTAGAATGCCTTGCGCCAGCGGCGAAAAGACAACTTGTCCGAGTCCTTTGCGCTCGGAGACAGGGAGCACATCGCGCTCGATATAGCGCTCGAACATATTATAGATCGGCTGATTCGCGATCAGCGGACGTAGACGCAGATGATCTGCGATGCTCGCCGCTTCCGTAATTTGCGCACCGCTCCATTCGCTGACGGCGGGATACAGGATTTTGCCTTGCGTGACTAAGTCGTCCAGCGCGCGAAGCGTTTCTTGAAGCGGTGTGCTTGCGTCATACCGATGACAGAAGTAGATGTCGATGTAGTCGACACCTAAGCGTTTCAAGCTCGCATCACACTGCTCAAAGATGTGTTTGCGGGACAATCCACGATCGTTGGGGCCATCGCCCATCGGGAAATAAACCTTCGTCGAAAGCACATAGCTCGAGCGCTCGTACCCTTTCAGCGCGGCGCCCATCGCTTTCTCGCCTTCACCGCGATTATACGCGTTAGCGGTATCGAAGAAATTGATTCCGCTCTCGAAAGCCTTCTCGATGCAGGCATCTGCGGCTTTTTGCTCAGCCGCCGTGCCATAGGTTAGCCAGCTGCCTAAAGAAATTTCACTTACTTTTAACCCGCTGCGTCCCATGTTTCTATATTTCATGATGGATTCACCTTCCTCCTATTGTTCTTGTCGCTGTTAGTATACGGTAGGCAGGGTCGGTCGACAAGAACGCACTAATTGTTGACTTAGTTACGTGAAGTTAAGTACTTGGTAGATTGGTTGACAGGTGGGGCTCAGCAAAGCAGCTATGAATCTAGCATTTGAAGCAACTAAGCATTATACTACTTGTAAAGTGACGAAGAACGTCCCGTACCATTCTGATGAGTGGTTGCGGGACGTTTTTTGTTCTTGAAGGATAGGAGGGATATCAGTATGGATACGTTGAAAGCACATAAAGATTTTATCCAGTCTCATCTAGGGAAAAGGAAGGGGGAACGACGCGGAAGGCTGGAAAGAGGTCATAGGTATGCGGAAGAACTGTTTTTGAAGCAAGTGTGGTGGCCAGTTATGGGCAGTTTCGAGGATCTACATCCTGAATATGAAGTGTTGGATTGGCGGGGGCGATCCTACTTTGCGGATTTCGCTTGGCTGCCAGGGTATGTGAACCTTCTAATCGAGATTAAGGGATATGCTCCCCACGTTCGTGATATGGACCGACAGAAGTACTGTAACGAATTGAATCGAGAGACGTTCCTGCATGCCATGGGGTATCAAGTGATCTCATTCGCCTACGATGATGTAGAGCAACGGCCCGAGCTGTGTATCTCTCTGCTGCGCATGGTGCTGGCTAGATATCAGGCTAGCTCGAAGTCAGTACCTCACACACAATTGGCGGAAAAAGAAATCCTTCGACTTGCCATTCAGCAAGTTGAACCGATCAGGCCGAAGGATGTGGCGCAGCATCTGGCTATTGATCATCGTACAGCGGTGAAGCTGCTCAAGCGTTTATGCGCGAAAGGCATGCTGACACCTTCATTCAGCGGGACTAGGCAGCGAATTGTCAAGTACGCCTTAGTGAGTGGCGGCTGGGAGGCGAGCTTAACTTAGAATAACTGGAGAAGTACAGTTAATTTCTGAGAATTGGGTCCTTTTATTCATTTAGATGGAAAATATGACGTTAATTTTCGTGAAGTAGCCTGGTTCGGAGCATTTTAGCAAAAATAAATGGATATATCCATTTATTTTCGAAAAATGCCACTTTCGTGCGGAAATAAATACACAAAATCCATCTATTTGAGACTCCCGACACACCTCGCCCCCGTCCCATCCCATCCAACCCCAAGCCAACGACCGCCCCAGGGCTCCCCTGACAGCGGCCCCCCAACCTACAACCCCAACAAAAACGGCACCGCCATATCGGCAATCCGCCGATGGCCCGCTTCGTTCGGATGCAAGCCATCCGAAGTGAAGTGAGGCAGCGTCAACTTATTCAGCCCACTCTGCGCATACAGATCCAGCACTGGCAGCGCATAGCGCCGGCCGATCTCACCAATCGCGTCGACATAGTCGACGAGGCGATGCCCAGAGGCATTGACAGTGAAGATGTCATAGCTATCTTTGTCCCGATGCAAAGGCGTCCACAGACTTAGGCGGCATTTCGGATTTTTCGCCAAAATATCCTCGATCACTCCAGCGTACGCGCCATGAAACGTATACAAATCTTTGCTGCCCAGCTCGCCGATGGGTTTATCCAAGCGGAAATCATTAATGCCGGCGAAAATGGTCACGCAGTCCAAGTCAGTGTCGATCGTGCGACCGACATGCGTCGTTGCGCCGTAGTCACGGTCGCCGCCGGCTGTCATCGGACAGCCGCTTTTGCCGTAGTTGATCACGCTGGCGAAGCCAAGCGCCTCCTGCACAAGCGGTTGATAGCCGCCCGCTTCTGTAATGCTGTCACCCAGGGTGCCCCAGGTTTTTCCTGACCATTTCGTCAACATGCGAATAACGCATCCTTTCCTTTACCATTTACGTTCTAAAGTCACCAAGCACCTTTCTCCTAGCATTCTTCTTCAAAAGAAACAGCCCCCACAGCGACCTCTCGGTCCGCATCGGCAATGCCTGGGTTATCGCCCAGGTAAGCACCTTGCGTGATCAACCTGCGCTGCAGATCAGGGATCGAAATCTCGCGGAAGCCAACGCCCGCACTACTTGCCATCGAGGCGGCAACACCTGCCGCTTCGCCCATCGCAAAGCAATTGGGCATCACGCGAAGCGACCCTTGCACGGGTCTGTCCGAGGAGACAGAGCGTCCCGCGACGATGAGATTGGATTTGCCTTGCGGAAGCATGCAACGATAAGGTACGCCGTGGGATTTCCCTTTTGGCAGATGCTTAATCGTCATCGTTGAATTCGCATTGGCCAAATGGATATCGATGAAGTAGGAATTGCGGGCAATATCATCCTCAAACGTACGCATCGAGAGAAAATCTTCCACGACAAGCGTGTAGTCGCCTTGAATGCGGCGCGTTTCACGAATACCGATCTGGTCGCCGGAATGGACGAGGAAAATGTTCTCAAAGCCAGGAACATACTTCTTCAAGAAGCGAATTTGCTTTTCAATTAACTGACGGCCTTCCATCGCGGCCCGCGTCAAATCTTCTGCTTTGGTTCCGTCAATATTGAAAATATGTCCGAAATTAAAGCCGACAACAGAGTTGGAAATCCAAGCCATGCCTGAGATTCTTTTGCGGCCTTCGGGCAGCTCGCCATTTTGTTGTGCGAATGTGACGAGACTTTCGAGCTGAGGATGCATGCCTGTCTCTTGAACAAATTGCTCGAATCGATTCTTATCCGCACCAGTCACCACGTAACACATCGTACCAGGCTGTAATTCCCCATTTTCTCCGCCAACTTGAAAAGGAACACCAGAGAGTGCGGCTAGATCCGCATCTCCCGACGCATCAATGTACAGCTTCGCTTGAACAACGGAGCGGCCAGACTTATTGCTAATCACGAGTCCGCTAATGCGATCCCCATCGAGCAGCACCTGATCAGCTACCGTGTGGAAAAGCACTTGTGCGCCGCTAGCCAGCACTTCGGCATCGTAGACACGTTTGAGTGTCTCGACATCGATCGGTACCCAATCGAGCAGTTGTTCATAACGCTGCAGGAAGTCAGGTCCTGCTGCCCGCTTCATTTTGTCCAGCAGATCAAGTCCGATGCCGCGGATAACGGGTTTTTCGCCGTCGGTGTAGGGGCAGAAGGCTGGGACCAGTGCGGCAGTTCCCATGCCGCCAAGGTAACCGCGCTGCTCAATCAGCAGCGTGCTGGCGCCATTTCGCGCTGCGGCTATCGCAGCGGCGATGCCTGTGGCGCCGCCGCCGATGACGACGACGTCAGGGGTGTGGCTGATCTTAAGCTGTTGTGCGGGTATGGTAACAGTTGCAGGGCTTGTCATGATAGGAATCCTCCTCGTGGATCATCAATCTTCTCTGCAAAGCTATGCATCCAACCGTCTGGGTTTTCTTTCATCCGACCGTCTGCGTTCGCTTGCATGGAAGCTCTTTAATTTCATTATAGATTGAGCGCGACGAGGAACTAGTTTAATTTTTGTTTCATCCAAAAAGTAAGCGTGTTATGATACGGGTACTTTATCAATGTTTTACCTAGATCTTAGAGGAGGTATCGCCATCCCATGCCGACCCGCAAAACAGTTACGCTTAAAACAATCGCTCATGAGCTCGGCCTCACCGTCCAAACCGTGAACAAAGCGCTGAAGGGCAAGCAGGGCATGTCCGAAGCGACCCGCCAACTCATTGTTCAAACCGCCGAGAAGCTCGGCTACTATACGATGGACCAAATCCGCAGTCTGCGGCTAGAGCACATTGCGCCATATCCGAATGAGCGGCTGCGCTTCCTGCTCGTACAGACCGCCGATTCCGTGTCCTTTAACCAGCTGTTGCTGCAAGGACTGCAGAATCGCTTCTTTTCCTTCGGTCATCGCATCGAACTCCTCAGGCTGCCGCTTCGCATGAAGCCAGAGACAATGGCCGCATGGCTCGAGGAGCATGGAGTTACATATGCGGATGGTATTTTCATAGCGCCTAGCATCTTACCCCTGGCTTGGGAAACAGCGCTGTTCAACCTGCCGATCCCCCGTATTTTACTGAACTTTCCGCCATCTGGCGTGAAAATCGATAGTGTAATCTGGGACGTATATGAGGCGACTTGCCAGTCCGTTGCTTATCTTCGCTCTCTTGGACATGCAAACATCATGTACGTTGGGGATCCCTATTTGCAGCGAGGTTATATCCTGAGGTGGCAAGCATTCAACTTTGCCATGCAGGCATCTGGTCTAACAGTGACACCCTCAGAACATGGTATTGGCAAACATGATGCAACCGACCAGTGGCGGGATGAGATCATGCATCTTATTCAGCAGCATCAACCAAGCGCTATTCTATGCGGTATTGATCGTGAAGTAGCCATTGTTCATGACGTTTGCACGGAACTCGGGCTCCGAATTCCAGCGGATATTTCACTCATCGGTTTGCTTAACGATCAGCCCGATACCTTGCCACTATTCACACGTCCAGTGCTGTCTATCGCCCAAACAGGCTACCGCGCGGCAGATCGTATGCTGTGGCGGATTGCCAATCCGACCCTGCCCTATGAGCATATTCGCATTCAAGGTGAATTTTATGTTGGTCACACGACAGTTGCGCTGAATGGGGGATAGCAAGTTTTACTAACACCTTAAGATTGCACCAGAAATAGAAATATTGCCATCTACATCCCATGTGGGCCCTTCGATATAATGATCCTTATTGAGGGATCGGAAGATAGAGGTACGGGGTTTCACTAACTGAAGAGAGAAGGATGACAATGAGCACACAACAATCCCAAACTTATCAATTTCAGAGAAAGATCGACACGTATGCTTCGGCGGATGTCGTCGTCCTTGGCGGCGGGCCAGCAGGTACTGCGGCTGCGATCAGCGCGGCAAGACTCGGAAAAAAAGTCATTTTGCTGGAAAAATCGGGTCAATTAGGCGGCATGGGGACACTCGGAAATGTTAGCGTGTTTATGCCGATCGGCAATGTAACAGGCATCTACCGAGAGCTGATCGCGGAAGTCATGACTGAGTCTCTGCCAAAGCATCACGACGAATCAATCGCCCCCCAATATTCGCCATTCGTGCTGAGGCATTATTTAAATGAGAAGATGAAGAAGGAACAGGTTCAGGTCATCTACCATGCGGAGTTTATCGGAACCGTAAAGGAAGATCGTAGTGTGAAGGCCGTTATCGTTTCAACACGTGAAGGATTGAAAGCATTCGAAGGTAAACAGTTCATCGACTGTACGGGAGACGCAAGGGCTGCACTAGATGCTGGGGTCCCCTACACGTCGGGAAGAGAAGAGGACGGAATGACCCAGCCCATGACGCTCATGTTTATGATGCAAAATACAGGCAAACCGGTGATCCCCCTTCTACCTGAAGGTTGTTATCGATATGAAGAAATTGCGGATTTACCCCAAGGACGTCGCTTATATTGGGAGCAGAACAATGACGGCACATTGCTTGTGAATATGACGCGGGTCAAAGGAAACGGGACGAACATCCAAGATGTGAACTATGCGGAAACCGAGGCGCTCAAGCAGGTGTTCTCCGTGGTTAACTACTTACAACGAAACGGATTTGAAACCTATGCGCTCTCGCATGTTGCGAATCAAGTCGGTGTCCGGGAAACGAACCAGATTCAGGGTCTCTACACGTTAACAGAGCAGGATGTTGTGAGAGGAACACGCTTTGCGGATGTGGTTGCACAAACGAACTACGAAATCGACATCCATAGTCCTGATGGCCAAAAAACGTGTGATGAGCGGAAAGTCGATGGCTATGACATCCCTTACCTATGCATGGTCACAGCGCAGCTTGATAACCTGCTCGTAGCGGGAAGAGCCATTTCCGCCACTCATGTGGCGATGTCCTCCATGCGGGTGCAGGCGACATGTTTTGCGTTGGGGCAAGCGGCTGGCATCGCGGCATCCATCGCAACGGACGACTCCTGCTCCGTCAGGGACATTTCTATTGAAGCGCTTCATCGCACGCTGAGCAGCCAGAATGTGATCTTTTACAAAAAAGCGACCGCTCATTGATCTTCCAATTGCATGTTTCACTCATACAGGCTGCCATGCGGCCTGTTTTTTTCTTTCACATGGTATACAATTAGATATAAGCAAAGGACAAGGGGGATGGTAACAGCATGTATCGATTAGTAATCGTAGACGATGAACCAACTGTCCGCTATGGATTAAGCACTTATTTTGATTGGGAAAATTATGGCATTGAGGTTGTTGGTGAAGCCGATGATGGCGACGTAGCTTTGGAGTTAATTGAACGGATTAAACCCGATATCGTGCTCACCGATGTTCGTATGCCTCAGATGGATGGCATTCGTCTTTCCCATGCGATTAAAGAGCGGTTTCCAACGATGAAAATTGTGTTTGTGAGTGGGCATGATGACGCAGATTATCTCAAGTCTGCATTAAAGGTCAATGCCGTGGACTATATATTTAAACCTGTTGATCGAATCGAGTTGGCTGCTGTCGTGGAGCGGGTTGTCAATGAGTTAAAGGAAGCCGAACAAGAACGCACCTATATTGTCGATATGCAGGTGAAGCTGACTCAGAGCATGCCGTTGCTGCGCGAAAAATTTCTGATGTCTCTAATTCGAGATGGCATTCCTCACCCCGCTAAAATAAAGGACCGCCTTGACTTTTTGGGTCTAGATTTGCCCGACCAAGCGGTCTACTGGACGATCGTTGTGAAAATCGATGACAGTGCCCAAGTTGTGGCTACACGATCCGAAAGAGATCAACAGCTGTTATCCTATTCCATCCTGAATATTGTCCAAGAAATTATTCAGAAATATATGCAGGGCTACGCCTTTGAGAATCGCAACGGTGAATTCGTAGGGATCATGAGAATGGGCGAGGACGACAATCAAGAGGAACAGTTGTTTCGTGTGGCTGAAGACATTCGCGACAGCCTGCAGCGCTGGTTGAAAATCAGCGTTACGATTGGTGTTGGGGAGCGAATATCGGGGTTATCATCTTTACCCCAATCGTATAGCCAAGCGCAGGAAGCTGCGGATCATCGATGGTTTTTAGGTAAGAATCACATTATCTCGATGGATCATTTGCAGCAGGATACGGAAAGCTTGTATCGTTTCGATTCGGCCGATGGCGAGCGCATCCTGTCCGTCTTGAAGGCAGCGGACAAAGAGGCACTGCGCATCCATTTAAACAATGTGTTTGAAGCGCTATCCCAACATCGCAAGCAAGGCTTCACCTACGGCCGTAACGTTAGTTTGCAATTAATTTTGCTTACAAGCAGGCTTTTGCAAGAATTGAATATGGTTGGAGCCGATATGGAAAATAAAGAGAAGGACCTGTGGGAGCGCATTTTCAAGCTGGAAAGCATTACCGATTTAAGGCATATTGTTGAAGCGCATTTCCTTGAAGTTTGTGAGAAGATTGAAGAGAAGCGAAAGGGGAAGCCGAAAAATGTCATTGAACGCATTCAGTCCTTCATTGAACAGCGTTATGCAGATAACTTGCAAATCAGCGATATTGCCAAAGAAGTTTATTTATCATCCACCTATATGTGCTTGCTGTATAAACAGGAAACTGGGGAAACCATCAACGATTATGTAACGAAGGTCCGAATCGAGAAAGCGAAAGAACTGCTCAGCGATCCCCGCATTAAGTTTTATGAGATCTGTGATTTGGTTGGGTATTCGGATCCGAGTTATTTCAGTAAGTTGTTTAAAAAGTACGTCGGTCTCACGCCAAGTGCATACCGCGAGCAGATGATGTAAGGGTGGTGCTAGACGCGATGAAACAGCTGTTTGCAAGAGGCTGGAATTATGCGGTAATGCTTTTCAAAGGCGTCATGGCTGCAAAGATTTGGTTGTTTGCCTACGTCCTATTTATTTTAATCCCTGCATCGATTTTGTTGTATGTACATGCCCAGAAGTCGTCGCACATCCTCGAAGAGGAAGTGACCAATACGATGCTACAGACGCTGAAGCAAGCGAGTATCAACTTGGATTCCCAATTTAACTCCGTTCGAGCTACGTCAAACACGCTATTTATGAATCCTAAATTGGTGGAATATTTAAGCCGTACAGCAACGATTAATCAGCAATTGGATACTCTGAAGGATCTGAGACTTCTTGTTGAAAATGCCCAAACGAATATGAGCGTATTTCGGGTACGTATTTTTGTGAATGGGGAGCGGCTGTATACTGGCGAGCGAGTTAACTTTTTTGCACTGGATAGTTTAAAAAAGTGGCCATGGTATGACATGGTCATGCAAGCAGAGGGCTCGATTGTATGGACCGGAGCTTATTTAGAGTCCTATATCAGTGAGGAAAATCCAACTTATATTTTCTCAGGAGCTAGGATGCTAAGGGATATTAATAGCTTTGATCAAATTTCGGGTGTTCTGCTTATTGACGTGGCAGAGAAGTCCATCACCGATATTCTGAACAAAATGAAGCTAACCAAAGAGGGCAGCATTTACTTGCTTGCGAATGATGGCACGGTCATTTCACATCCAGATAAATCGTTGTTGGGCAAAAAAATACGGGAAGACGATCAACTGGATGTGATCGCTCACAACGAGGAAGGCATCGTTCGACTTATCGATGATAATAATCCGAAATTCGCGATTTATTCGACGGTTAGTTCTACGGGTTGGAAAATCGTTGCCGAAGTGCCGCAAACGGAGATTAGTTCCCGCGTTGTAGCGCTCAACCAATTTTCTGGTATAGCGACCATATCAAGCGTGACGATTTTGTTCCTGCTGCTGGTGTTCATCCTCCTCGCAATCATCGTACGGAATATGAATAGACGCATACAAACCGTGATCCGAACGATTAAACGAGGCGGTATAGAAAGCTTGGACGAGCGGCCGTTTCAGTCGGATGGCGATTTTAAGCTGCTCGAAAATAGTGTAGACCATCTCATTCACAAGGTTCATGATTTAATGGAAGAAACGTACCAATCCAAGGTGCAGGAGAGGGAAGCGCAGCTTCGTGCCTTGCAAGCACAGATTAATCCTCACTTCTTGTACAACACGCTGGATACGATTAATTGGATTGCGATTGGACATAATGCAACCGATATCAGTCACATGATTAATGGCTTGGCCAAATATTTTAGGCTTAGTTTGAATAAGGGAAGAGATTTAGTCAGTGTGACCGATGAGCTTAATCTCGCTAAGGTTTATTTAGAGATTCAACAAACGCGATTTCCGAAGAGCTTTGAAGTGCATTTTGACATCTCAGAAGGTCTAAATGAGATTGAAATGCCGAAGCTGACCTTGCAGCCGATTGTGGAAAATGCGCTTCTCCATGGCATTAGGAAATCAAAGGGGAAGACGGGCGCTATCTGGATTCAGGCTCGGAAAGAAGAGGATGTTCTGGTGTTATCCGTCACAGATGATGGCATTGGCATGGACTCGGAACTCGTGCAAAGTTTGCTGACAGAACCGCGCCCTATGATGAAATCAGACGGATCTGGGAGCTCGTATGGTTTATATAATGTGAACGAAAGGATCAAGCTGTTCGCAGGTGACGCCTACGGACTTGAAATTCACTCCTCCATTGGTGAGGGAACGACAGTCATGGTTCGAATCAAATATAGACAGCCGTCAGATAAGCCGCCTCTATAGAAAGAGGTCGGCTTTTTTGATTGTATAAAAGACCATAAGAATGCACCAGAAACAGAAATATTACCATCTACAAGTGATAGAAAGCTATCGATATAATGAACCTATAGAACACGGAGGTGAGCCATTCATGAGTGTTACCCTAACAGAGCTTGAACAACAAACAGCAGCTCACGCCCAGCCCATAACCAAAGGTAGTGGCAGATGGAAGCTGATCGTTACCAATTATGATTTATACCTTTTATTAGTTCCAGGCCTATTATTCCTGTTGTTATTCAAATATGCACCGATGTATGGGATTATCATCGCTTTTCAAGACTTTAATATTTTCGATGGCTTTATGGGAAGCAAATGGGTAGGGCTGGATCAATTCGAGAAGCTCATTCATTCGGAAGAGTTTTACCAGGTTTTCATTAACACCTTACTGATCAGCGTATATAAGATCGTACTGCTTTTCCCGATACCGATCGTCATCGCGCTATTCTTAAATGAGGTTCGGAAAGCGCTATTCAAAAAGACCATTCAAACCATTATCTTTCTACCACATTTCTTATCGTGGGTCATCATATCTGGATTATTTATTAATATTTTGTCGCCATCAGGTGGTCTAGTGAACAACGCAATTCAGTGGTTCGGAGGAACGCCAATCTCCTTCTTTCTGGACAACCAGTTTTTCCGAAGTGTGGTCGTATTCACGGCAGGCTGGAAGGAATCGGGCTGGAACGCCATTATTTTCATCGCAGCGATTGCTGGTATTGAACAAGAACAGTATGAAGCGGCTTCCATTGATGGTGCTGGACGGATCCGACAAATGTTTCACATCACGTTACCAGGCATCATGCCAACGATCATTTTGATCTTAATTTTACGGATGGGGTACTTGCTTGAAGCGGGTACAGAACAAATATTGACCATGTACAACTCTGTCGTCTATCAATCCGGCGATGTCATCGGTACCTTTGTTTATCGTCAAGGGCTTGGTCAACAGGATTATAGTTTTAGTACAGCTGTCGGGTTGTTCAACTCCCTTGTTGGGTTCATCCTCATTATCGCTGGGAATGAACTGAGCAAGAAGTTGATCAAACGAAGTATATGGTAGGGGTGGAAAAGCATGCATAAGAAAACACTTGGTGATTGGACGTTTGATATTGGTATATATCTTGTTCTCCTACTATGCGGCTTAGCAACGTTGCTGCCACTAGCGAATATTTTATCCAAAGCAATTAGTGAAGAGTCCGCCGTAATCTCTGGTAAAGTGGGGATTTTCCCAGTTGGCTTCCAACTCGATACGATGAAGTATGTTGTGTCTTCGAACCAATTCCTTCACTCGATTGGAATTTCACTATTGATCACCGTTGTAGGCACACTACTTGCCATTTTATTAACGGCCATATCCGCTTATCCGTTATCCAAAAGGCACCTTCCCGGCATTTCCATTATTATGGTGATGTTCATATTCACAATGATGTTTAACGGTGGAATTATTCCTAATTACCTGCTGATGAAGAAATTGCATCTCATTAATAACTTATGGTCTCTCATGCTGCCCGCACTCATTAGTGTTTTCAATATGTTGGTTATTAAAAGCTACTATGAATCATTGCCTGAAGCGCTTGAAGAATCGGCTAAAATGGATGGTGCTCGTAACTTTACAATTCTGTTTCGTATCATTCTTCCGTTAAGCGTACCTGTCATTGCAACGATCGCGCTTTTCTATGCGGTCTACTTTTGGAATGACTACTTTCATCCGATGCTTTACATTAATGACGCCGGTCTCAAGCCATTGCAGCTCTACTTGCGTGATATCGTAATGGATGCTGACAGCTCAAGCGCCGTGAACAAAAGTGCTGATGATTTGATGAATGTGTCCGCAGAAGGTATTCGTGCTGCAACTGTCATCGCGTCGATCATCCCCATGTTACTCGTATACCCGTATCTGCAAAAGCATTTTGTCAAAGGTGTTCTTATCGGATCTGTAAAAGGGTGAATTTGCATTAATGCCCTTGATGGTTAATGTCAAGGGTTTAATGATATAGTAAACATAAGATTAGGGAGGTTTACACATGTTAAAAAACAAAAAATTCATGCTAGTAGCCGTTGCAGCAAGCCTATCTTTTACGTCCCTTGTTGCTTGCTCTTCCAAAACAAATACAGGAAGCAGCACAACAACTCCAGCTAGTAAAGCGGCGGCGACCGCTGCAGCTACAGCAGCTGGACCTAAACCAGAATTGAAATCGCTTCAAATTTGGCAAAAGGATGATTATAACACCTATCCTGTTGCGAAATACTTGGAACAAGCGACAGGTTATAAAGTGCAGTACGATATGCTGCCACAGGATAAGCCGCAAGACAAGTTGAACATCTTGATTGCTTCTGGCGAACCTTATGATGCGATTACAACAGCTGGATCTACTGATTTCAAAGCTTTATATGCCGATTATGCTAAAAAAGGCGCTTTAACAGATCTAGGACCGCTGATTGATAAGTATGGACCGAACATTAAAGCAGCCATTGCTCCTTCCGCATTGGAAGCTGCCAAAATCGAAGGCAAATTATATGCGATCCCAACGACATCACTCTCTTTTGCAGGTGAAAGCTTATACATTCGTCAAGATTGGCTTGACAAAGTCGGGATGAAAGCGCCTACAACGCTAGATGAGCTTACTGCTGTTCTGAAAGCCTTTAAGGAGAAAGATCCGGGTGGAAACGGTGACAAGAACATTCCATTAACCGTTAAAGGAGACGCGCCTATTATTCCTAATATTGCCGGTGCTTTTGGCTTAGCGAATTTCTGGAATGATGTGAATGGCAAGTTAACACCGCGTGTGCTTGACCCCGCTTATAAAGATTACGTAACCTACGTTTCTGATCTCTTTAAACAAGGCTTGCTCGATAAAGAGTTTGCTGCCAATAAAGATGCTACTGCGAAGGAGAAATTCTCCAGTGGTAAAGCAGGAATGATCATGATTCACTGGGCAGACGTACCTACGATTAATGATGCATTGATTAAAAACATTCCAACAGCTAAAGCGACCTATATTCCAACCTTAAAAGGAAAAGATGGGAAAATTGGTTTAAGCGCTACCCAAGGTTTTGATCGCATTACTTATATTCCTAAGGCTTCCAAGCATCCTGAAGATGCAATCAAATGGATGAACGCTAAGCTCGAGAAAGATACGTTCAGAACAATGGCAATTGGTGAAGAAAACAAGCATTACACGTTAAAAGATGGTGCTTATACGCCAATTCTACCGATCTTTACAGATGAGCGTAACCAAGCGAATAACTTTTTAATGGGAACGGATGATAAAATCTATCCGACTTACTGGCAAGCTCGTGTACGTAAAGATATGCGTTTGTTCGATGCTTGGAACTTCATGAATACCTTGCAACCAGCAAATACAAAAATACCAGATCCGTTAGGTTATGCTCCGTATTTGACGGAATTCTCCAAGAACTTCCAACCGCTGAATACAATGGTTAACGACTTCACAACGAAGCTAATTTTCGGTGCTGAACCGATGACTGGTATCGAGGCATTCCAAGCCAAATTCAAATCTTCCGGTGGAGACGCGAGTTATAAAGAAGTGAATGATTGGTACGCGACCGCTAAGAAATAGGTATATACGAAGAGCCCGTAAGATCCAATTTTACGGGCTTTTTGTCGTGTTCAATGAATACATATAATAGCAGCCATGTAAAGGAATGATGCGAATGAGTCAGGGGTATCGCCTGTTTCAGCAGCAATCAACCAAGCTGCAATTATCACCGCAATTGCGTCAAGCGATTACACTTCTTCAGCTTTCTACACCTGACATGCTGCAAGCCATTCAGCAAGAAGTAGAGGGAAATCCCCTATTAGAATACGAGAAGGGGTATGGAAGAACGGCAGAAGCAGAGTTCAATCCCCACTATAACGTGGTTTCGAACAAGATGACGCTGGAGCGGCATTTGAAAGAGCAGCTTCTTTTTACTCCCGAATTATCAGTGGACGTTCGCCGCATCCTTAGTTTTCTGATCGGCAATCTGGACGCGAATGGTTACCTAACTATATCCATGCCTGACGCTGCCAATTACTTGCGTGTCACGCAAGCTGGTTGCGAAGAGGCGCTTCGTGTTTTACAAGGACTCGAACCCGCAGGCATTGGGGCACGCAATTTACAAGAATGCCTGCTGTTGCAAATTCAGCGAACCACATCCAGCGAAGGCGGCTCCCTCATGGAGGAGCTCGTCCGCCACCATTTGCCAGACATCAGCCGTAATCGGTTAACAGCCGTATCTGTAAAGCTGCAGGTTCCTTTGTCAGAGCTGCAGGCAGCCGTCATGGATATCAAAAGGTTAAATCCACGGCCAGCTGCCAGCTACCATACGGAAACCGTGCCTTATATCCTGCCTGAAGTCGTGTTCGTCAAACAGGGCGATCGCTATGCGGCCTATACCTATGAGGCGGCTTGGCCACGATTAACCTTGAATACCACGTATGAGCGGATGGCACGCGAGAGGAATGGCAGCGCAGAGGCGACGACATTTGTGCAGAGTAAACTATATGCAGCCCGCTTTTTTCTGCGAAGCCTAGAGCAGCGCCGCCAAACCATTTTGCGTGTCGCGCAATGCATGGCGGAGGAGCAACATGAATTCTTCATGAAGGGAGCAGCCAGTCAAAAGCCGATGACCCTGAAGATCATCGCCGATCAGCTTGGCCTGCATGAATCAACGGTAAGCCGTGCTACCTCAGGAAAGTACGCCCAGACGCCATGGGGCATCCGTGAGCTGAAGTCGTTTTTCTCTTCAAGCTTATCAACCGAACAGGGAGACGCAGCCTCGTCGGCAGCGGTGAAGGCACTGCTTAAAACATGGATCGGGAAAGAGAAGCACGATCAGCCATATTCGGATCAGAAACTAGCTGATCTGCTCGCACAATCGGGCATTTCCATCTCAAGAAGAACGGTAGCCAAATACCGAGAAGAGCTGCGAATTCCTTCTTCCCAACTCAGGAAACGCATATAGTAACAATAGGGACTAAGGATGCCTTAAGTCTTTGGCCCATAAATTCATATCCTCAAACTTATCATAGATGTCGCAGTTTTTCGTGAGCCGGCCATAGTAGTCATAATTCATCTGATAGAAGGCTGCATTCATCCCGAACGATAGCGCTCTGGACAGCGAGTATGCGCAAGTGATCCCTCTAGAAAGCAACTCATCTTCCAAAGCATGCAGCAACAGGCGCATCAAACCGCGATTGCGATACGTGGGCAGTGTCGCACAGTCCGTCATCTCTGCATTTGCATACGTCGCATTCATTTCCGCGGAGGCAGCGCTGATCAAGTGCTTTTTCGGCTCACTAGCCTCAATCACTTCCACCAAATAATAAATCGTTCCTTCTTCCATGGTGTGCGCCACATAAGCTGAATCGTTCATCGGAGTCGGATACGTTTGAAACGTCTGACGATACAGCTCGGATAAAGATTCGGCATCCGAACTTCCCGCCATACGCAGCAGGAGACCTTCTGGCACCTCAGGCCGCTCCGGTTTGCGAGGGAGCGCCAACACTTGCCTCATTAATTGATCTTCCTCCAGCCAATAGTCGCTGTTTCTCCGCACCAAATCAAAATATACCGCCATGCAAAAGGCATCCTGGCCTCGGAAATACCCTTTATAGATGCCCTCTAACATGCACCCTTTCGCTAACAAAATCCGCCAATCTTCTTCTCGTGCCTTAAAGAACACTTTGGTCAACCCATGGTGTGCGGCCAGCTGCGTAACCCGTTCATATAGACAGTCCATCGTACCCTGGTAGCGGTAGTCTTCGACTCGCAGCCGTTTATTCGTGAAATCGAGGCAAAAGCTAACGGAATAATTGCTGCCGTTCTCGGTCATGTTCGTAGATCCCCGCAGCTCATTAGACATGTACATTCCCCCTTCTTCCTACCAACGATATATGCAGAAAATCTTCAAGTGAGAATCATTTCGGCGAGCACAAAAGTTGGCATTTATTTTACGACCATAATAGGAGGAGGTGATCCATTTGACATGTCCATGGTGTGAGAATCCTAATGTGCAAGAAAGTGTGAAAGATTGTTACTGGATCATGCCTGACGGAAAGAGGGCTGTTCAAATTAAGGATGTACCCGCTATAGCCTGCCCGTCCTGTGGCTTATTCGTCACGGAGGCGACATCACAAAATATCGATGATCGGCTGTATTGGAACGATGTGACGGCATTGGGACCTGCATTTACTTATGAGGAGCTGTTGAAAGCTCCGCGATTAAAGAATTGGTTTTTGAAATAATAGCGGAGGTGGCCTATGAAGCGGGAGCATTTGATCAAACCAGTGTTAGGTCAACCCTATGCGATAATCCGCAGCGGCAAAGGTGTTTTTTTGTACGATGATCAGGGGAAAACGTATCTGGACGCTTCATCAGGCGCAATCACAGCTGGGATTGGACACGGCGTGCAAGAGGTTATCGATGCCATGGCGGAGCAGGCTGGCAAGGTTTCCTTCGTGTACCGTTCCCAATTTACGAGCGAACCAGCAGAGGAGCTGGCGAAAAAGCTGAGTGATCTAACGCCAGGCCAGGATTACTGGTCATTTTTCGTAAACAGCGGGTCGGAAGCAACGGAAACCGCGATGAAAATTGCGATCCAACATTGGCAAGAAAGGGGTCTCCCCAGTAAAAATAAAGTGATTTCCCGGCGCATGAGCTATCATGGCATCACGATGGGGGCGTTATCCATGTCTGGCCATGCGCTTCGGCGGAGGAGGTTTATTTCGCTATTGGCGGATTACCCCGTTGTAGAGCCTCCTTACTGCTATCGTTGTCCGCTGCAAAAAACGTATCCGACCTGCCAAATCGCTTGTGCAGACGATCTGGCAGCAGCGATACAGCGCATCGGTGCTGAGCATATTGCTGCCTTTATTGCAGAGCCGATCGTGGGTGCCGCAGGCGGTGCCATTACCCCGCCAGACGATTACTACAAGAAAATCAAAACCATATGTGAACTGAACAATATCTTGTTCATCGCCGATGAAGTCATGACGGGGATCGGCCGCACAGGCAAGATGTTCGCGATGGAACACTATGGTGTCGAGCCTGATCTCATCGCGCTAGGGAAAGGGATGAGCGCTGGCTATACGCCAATCGCAGCCACCATGGTGAAGGATCATGTCATGGCGCCTATTTTGCAAGGCTCACGAAGCGTCATGTCGGGGCATACGTTCAGCGCGAATCCGCAGTCGGCGGCGGTTGCGCTCGCGGTGATTCGCTATATCGAGGGGCACCATCTCGTACATGCTGCGCATACCCGAGGCAGCTACTTGATTGCAAAGCTGCAGACGATGGCAGTCGGCATTCCGATCATTGGCGATGTCAGGGGGAAAGGGTTGCTGCTAGCCATCGAGTTCATCCAAGACCGAGTGAGTAAACAACTTTTCCCGCCTGAAGCAGCGATCACGACACGCATCATCGATGCGGCGTTCCATAAAGGGCTACTCATGTATCCAGCCGCAGGAGCCATTGACGGAGCAGGTGACGCTATCCTTGTAGCGCCGCCACTGGTGATCACAGAAGCCGAGATCGACCTGCTCGTTCAATTATTAGAAGAATCGATTCGGCAGGTGATGGTAGAAATCACCGATTCGGAAACGGAGATGATCTAATGGGAGCGCAGGCGCCTAGCAAGGTGAAATCGTTAGGGGATGCACTTGAGGTCATTCACGACGGCTGTACGTTGATGTTTGGTGGTTTTGGAGGCATCGGTACACCGCCAACACTCGTAGAGGGCTTAATGGCCAAAGGCGTAAAGGATCTGACCCTGATCGGCAATGACACGGGTTTTCCTCATATCGGTATTGGGCAATTGGTTACAGCAGGGCGGGTGAAGAAAGTAATCACTTCCCATATTGGCTCCAACCCTAATGCAGGAAAGATGATGGAGGCTGGCTCCATGGAAGTCATCTTCTTTCCCCAAGGCACACTTTGCGAGAAAATTCGTGCGGGCGGAGTTGGTCTTGGCGGCATTTTAGTTGATGTAGGAGTTGGAACGATGATGGAGCAGGGGCGGGAAGCGGTTCGAATCGGAGGCAAAATGTACTTAGTTGAGCCCGCCTTGACGGCTGAAGTGGCGATTGTTCATGCCCGCAAGGCTGACCCTTATGGCAATCTGGTTTACGATAAAAGCGGCAGAAATCTCAATCCGCTCGTGGCGATGGCTGGGCAATTCACGATTGCCGAGGTTGATGAAATTGTTCCGCTCGGTGAGCTGGACGAGGAAAGTATCATAACGCCTGGCATTTTCGTTGACATGGTGATTCCGAGCAAAGGGGTGACGTGGCAATGGGTATGGGAGAAGAAACCCGTGATCGAATAGCGAAGCGAGCCGCTCAAGAACTGCGAAACGGGATGGCTGTTAATTTGGGCATCGGGATTCCGACGCTGGTTGCGGATCATGTGCCATCGGATGTTTATGTTACTTTCCACGCTGAAAATGGCATTCTGGGAGCGGGTGGGGCTCCAGCACAAGGCGAAGAAGATGCCTTTCTGTGCAATGCTGGCGGCTATCCTGTCACGACGGTTGAGGGGGCCTCCTATTGTGACAGTGCGATCGCTTTTGCGATGATCCGAAGAGGACGCATCGACATTTCCATTCTGGGCGCGTTGGAGGTGAGCGAGCGGGGGGATTTGGCGAACTGGATCGTGCCAGGCAAGCGAGTAGCAGGGATTGGCGGGGCGATGGAGCTTGCGCAGAAAGCCAAGAAAGTCATTGCGCTCATGAACCACGTCAATAAGCTCGGTGAATCGAAAATCCGCAAGGTATGCGAATTGCCTTTAACAGCACAAGCTTGCGTCTCCCTCATCATTACGGAAATGGCGGTCATGGAAGTGACGGAGCAGGGCCTTTTATTAAAAGAAGTCATGTGCCCGTATACCGTGGAGGACGTCATTCATTACACCGAAGCGCCATTGCTCATCTCGGATGACCTTATCTATATTCCTTAATTCGGAATCGTTGACTGGAAGGGAGTTGAGCATCGTGGCACATCGTGAGTTGGATCTTCAAATGCGTATTCATGCTTGGCTCGAGCAGAATCGGAAGGAGGGTATTTCACTCCTTCAAAAAATGGTAAAAACATCCAGTCTGCAAGGGCATGAACAGGATGTTCAGCTTCTTGTCTCGGGCAAATTGCAAGCCATGGGTCTGGATGTTGATATGTGGGAGCCAGATGGTGAGGAGCTGAAGCATCATCCGTATTTTTGTTCACCGCGAAGCCGTTTCACAGGAAGCCCAAACCTCGTTGCTGTTATGAAAGGAAGCGGGGGCGGACGATCGCTGCTGCTGAACGGCCATGTTGACGTTGTACCCCCTGGCGATCGTGCGCAGTGGCAATCGGATCCTTTTAGCGGCGAAATCCTTGATGGGAAGTTGTATGGCCGCGGCTCGACCGATATGAAAGGCGGTAATGCAGCGCTCCTGCTCGCGATGGAAGCCGTGCAAAGTCTGGGTATTTGTTTGCAAGGCGACGTCATTTTCCAAAGTGTCATCGAAGAAGAAAGCGGCGGAGCGGGCACCTTGGCTGCGATCGTCCGTGGGTATCGAGCCGATGCAGCGCTCATCCCAGAGCCAACGAATATGCGTATTTTTCCGAAGCAGCAGGGCTCGATGTGGTTTCGGATTGAGGTGAAGGGGCTCGCCGCCCATGGCGGGACAAGGTACGAAGGCGTTAGCGCTATTGAGAAAAGCATCATCGTGATTCATCATATCCTCGCGCTTGAATCTCAGCGAAATACTCAGATTTGCGACCCGTTGTATACGGGCAATCCGATTCCAATACCGATAAATATGGGTGTGATTAAAGGGGGAAACTGGCCGTCTTCCGTACCTGATACCGTCACGCTCGAGGGGCGTATGGGTGTGGCTCCCGAGGAAAAGCTGGAGGAAGCTCAGCAGGAAATGGCGAGTTGGCTGGCGAGGTTGCCCGAGAAGGATCCGTGGTTTGCAGCGCATCCTCCGGAGCTGACATGGTTTGGCGCTAGATGGGTGCCAGGGAGTGTGGACCCCGCGCACCCTTTCATGGAAGTACTTAAGGAGCAGTACGAAGCTGTCAAAGGGGAAGCGCCTCTTATAGAAGCTTCACCATGGGGGACCGATGGCGGCTTGTTAACGCAGCTAGGAGAAACGCCGTGCATCGTGTTCGGCCCAGGCATTACGGGGGTAGCTCACTATCCCAATGAGCATATTGGTTTGGATGATGTGTTTCAAGCTGCGGAGATCATCGCCCTGACGATCATACGTTGGTGCGGTATAGATGGAGGTGGCATGCCCGATGGAAGTACAACCGAATCGTAAGGCATCGATTAAGATGCAGACTGAATTGCCGGGCCCGCAGGCCCGGCAATTGTTGGAGCGGCGGTTGGCGAGTGTACCGCGAGGTCCTTTTAATACCATGCCAACCTTCGCGGCAAAAGGGGAGGGAGCACTGCTTACCGATGTCGACGGTAACGTCTTTATCGATTTTGCCGGTGCCATCGGCACGTTAAACGTCGGACACTGTCCGCCTCGGGTGGTCGATGCGCTGAAAGCGCAACTAGAGCTGTATCTTCATCCGAGTTTCCATGTGATGATGTATGAGCCGTACGTTGCCTTGGCAGAAAAGCTAAACGCATTAACGCCAGGCGATTATCCGAAGAAGACGTTCTTCTTGAGCAGTGGGGCGGAAGCGGTGGAAAATGCGGTGAAAATTGCCCGAAAATATACGGGCCGCAGAGCCATCATTTCGTTTGAGCGCGGCTTTCATGGCAGGACGTTTATGGCCATGTCGTTGACGAGTAAGGTCAAGCCGTATAAGAACGGCTTTGGACCTTTTGCGCCGGATACGTACAAAATGCCCTACCCCTACTACTACCGCGCCCCGAATGGCATGACGCAGGATGAAGTGGATGATCAAATATTACGCAAATTTGAAGATTTCTTTCTCTCCGAGGTGCCAGGCGACGAGGTCGCAGCGGTAATCATGGAGCCTGTCCAAGGGGAAGGCGGCTTCGTGATTGCGTCAACCCGTTTTATTCAGGGGGTTAAAACGATTTGCGAGAAGTATGGCATCATATTTATAGCCGACGAGGTGCAAACCGGATTTGGCCGCACGGGAAGTCTATTCGCCATGACCCATCATGGCGTGGTGCCCGACTTGATGACCATGTCGAAGTCGATTGCCGCTGGGCTTCCCATCAGCGCGGTAACAGGCCGCGCGGACATTATGGATGCGCCTGGCATTGGAGAAATCGGCGGCACCTATGGCGGCAGCCCGCTAGGCTGTGTGGCGGCGCTCGAGGTGATTGCTATGCTGGAAGAGGAGCGGCTGCCAGAGCGCGCCATCGCCATTGGGACTGCTGTGGGCCAGCGATTTACTCAGCTGCAGCAGGAGTTGCCCTGCATTGGCGACTTGCGCGGCATCGGCGCGATGTGCGCGATCGAGCTCGTGAAAGATCCGATCTCTAAGGATCCAGACAAAGAATTGACGAGCCGCATCTTGCAGGAAGCGCATAAACGAGGTTTAATCGTGATGAGTGCTGGCATTTACGGGAACGTCATCCGCATACTCTGCCCGCTTGTCATTACAGATGAACAGCTTGCCGAAGGATTAGATGTATTGGAGCAGGCTTTTCGAATATGGGGGACACCATGAAAAAGCATTTATTTATCGGGGGCCAATGGGTCGAAGCGAAAGACTATCGCCCCTTATACTCGCCTTATAGCGGCGAACATATTGCAGATATCGCTTATGCAAATGAAGATGAAGTGCAGCAGGCGCTGGCCGCAGCTGAGCAGGCGAGGCCGCTCATGGCGCAGATGCCTGCTCATGGGCGGGCCGCAATTCTAGAGCGGCTTGCTTCGCTGATCCGCGAAAATGCAGATGCTTGCGCACGGCTGCTCGCGCTTGAAGCAGCAAAGCCGATTGCAACAGCGAAGCTGGAGGTTGAGCGAACGATCGCAACCTACAAGTTTGCCGCTGAGGAAGCCAAGCGGATTCATGGCGAAACGATTCCGCTGGATGCCGCTCCAGGCGGGGAAGGGCGTATCGCTTACACGATCCGCCAACCGTTGGGCGTCGTGGCGGCTATCACGCCGTTCAACTTCCCGATGAACCTCGTTGCACATAAAGTAGGGCCAGCCCTCGCCGCAGGCAATACGATCGTTTTGAAGCCGGCGAGCCAAACCCCGCTGTCCGCCTACTTTCTGGCCCAGCTGCTGCAGCAGGCAGGATTGCCAGCGGGCGCACTCAACGTGGTCACAGGCAGCGGCAGCGTGATCGGCGATATCCTCGTGACGGATAGCCGAGTTAAAGCCGTCACCTTTACGGGCAGCCCCGAGGTCGGCATCGCCATCCGCGCGAAAGCTGGCTTGAAGAAAGTCATTCTGGAGCTAGGCTCCAATTCCGCACTGATTGTCGATCAGGGTGTTGATGTGGACGCGATGATTGCAAGAGCAGTGACTGGTGCCTTTTCCTACTCGGGCCAAGTCTGTATTTCGATTCAACGCATATATGTCCATGAGCAAATCTTTGATGACTTTGTCCAGAAATTCGTCGCCAAGACGGAGAGCTTGCGCTTAGGGAATCCCATGGATCCCGTCACGGATCTATCCGCGTGCATTTCTTCCCGCGATGCGCAGCGGGCGATGGATTGGATTGCCGAGGCGCAGAACAGCGGTGCAACGGTGGCGACAGGCAATCAACGTGAGGGAAATCTCGTCCATCCTACCGTACTGCTGCATGTGCAAGCCGCTTCCCGTGTATCCTGTCAGGAAGCGTTCGCACCTGTAGTTCTAATTAACCCGATTGCCTCAATTGAAGAAGGCATACAGCTCGTCAACAACTCCAGATACGGGCTGCAAGCGGGCATTTACACCGAAAATATTCGAACCGCACTTACCGCCGCAGAAGCCCTAGAAGTTGGCGGTGTCATGATCAATGATATTCCGACCTTTCGCGTTGACCATATGCCGTACGGCGGCGTCAAAGACAGCGGCACAGGCCGCGAAGGCGTCAAATACGCCATCGAGGAACTAACCGAGCTGAAACTTGTCGTCTTCAAGAAATAAGGTTAACGAAACGAGTCCAACATTCCCTCACATCACGCACCATGTGTACCTTGATCGCGCGAATAGAAGTGGTTAACCACTTCTAAATCGTAAGACTAGCTAGTTTGAGCGAAGATAAGAGTGGTCAACCGCTTCTAAAGTTAAGTTTGAGCACAAATGGAGAATGAAGTGTAAACTTAAGAGTGGTTGACCAATGGTCAACCACTCTTAAACACGCCACGCATCCACGCCACGCATCCACGCCACGCATCCACGCCACGCACCAACCCCCTACCCCTCACCGCCATCCTTCGATTGCGCCTTCATCAACTTATCCTTCATCTCATCCCGCTTAGAGCGGCGATCCTTCAACGAAGCATGATCAGGCGAAGCCTCATAGGACTTCCTGCGACCCAGTCGGTGCAAATTTTCTGGCACTAAGTTGAATTTTTCATCTTTCATCAAGGCGATAATGCCTGTGCTGACAGGCTGCTTCTCAACGCCATATATCTCATTGAAGTAAGCATCCGCACGTCCTGGCACATAGTTTTTAGGCTCAGGATACCCAACAATGACGCCTTCATAATTGCGAAGAATAACCTTATCTTGGCTTTGGGATAGCAAATAATTTGGCTGTAAAGCGATTTTTCCACCGCCACCAGGTGCATCAACGACGAAAGTCGGCACCGCATATCCAGAGGTATGCCCACGTAAAGCTTCAATAATCTCCAATCCCTTCGATACAGGCGCACGGAAGTGGCCAATTCCCTCCGATAGATCGCATTGATAAATGTAATACGGGCGAACGCGCATTTTGACCAGCTCATGCATGAGCTTTTTCATAATATACGTGGAGTCGTTAATGCCTGCCAGAATAACCGATTGGTTTCCAAGCGGAACCCCGCTATCGGCCAGCATGGCACAAGCTTTCCGCGCTTCGTTCGTCATTTCCAAAGGATGATTAAAGTGGGTATTCAGCCAAATCGGATGATACTTTCGAATAATCGAACAGAGATGCTCCGTAATCCGTTGCGGAAAAACAACCGGCGCTCGCGTCCCAATCCGAATGATCTCCACATGGGGAATCGCCCGCAAATTTTTTAGAATATACTCCAAAATATTATCGTTAATCAACAACCCATCCCCACCAGACAGCAGGACGTCACGGACCTCTGGGGTATTGCGGATATAAGCTATCGCGTCATCCAGCTGCTTTTTCGGGACGCCCATGCCCACTTGACCTGAGAAACGACGGCGCGTACAGTACCTGCAGTACATCGAACATTGATTCGTGACCAAAAAGAGCACACGATCCGGATACCGATGCGTAAGTCCAGGTGTGGGAGAGTCCTCATCCTCATGAAGCGGGTCCTCCAAATCATACTTCGTCTTTAGCAGCTCTGCTGAAATGGGAACAGATTGCATACGTATCGGACAGCGCGGATCATCGGGATTCATTAAAGATGCGTAGTACGGCGTAATATTTAAAGGAATCGTTTGCGTTGATATCCCAACTCCTTCTTCTTCCTCGGGTGTTAAATGAACGACTTTTTTCAAATCATCTAAGGAACGAATGGTATGTGTTAACTGCCATAGCCAATCATTCCATTGCTCATCCGTTACATCTTTCCACAGCTCAATCTGCTTCCAGTCACGTCGTTCCATCACAGCACCTCCATCATGATGTTTACTCATAATTAGATGATGCAAGAAGCATGCCAACAGTGACTGGGGATGCTAGGGTTTTCTGACAATGCC
>NZ_CP130319.1:1112500-1132500 GCF_032271945.1 Paenibacillus sp. MBLB1832
TGGTTAGTAGGCAAATCCGCTAACCGTAAGGCTGGGCTGTGATGGGGAGGGAAACTTAAGTACCGAAGGTCATGATTTCAAACTGCCAAGAAAAGCTTCTAGCCAGGCGAAGGTGCCCGTACCGCAAACCGACACAGGTGGGTGAGAAGAGAATTCTAAGGCGCGCGGAAGAACTCTCGTTAAGGAACTCGGCAAAATGACCCCGTAACTTCGGGAGAAGGGGTGCCTCGGTAGGGTGAATAGCCCGAGGGGGCCGCAGTGAAAAGGCCCAAGCGACTGTTTAGCAAAAACACAGGTCTGTGCGAAGCCGCAAGGCGAAGTATACGGGCTGACGCCTGCCCGGTGCTGGAAGGTTAAGAGGAGTGGTTAGGGGCAACCCGAAGCTATGAATTGAAGCCCCAGTAAACGGCGGCCGTAACTATAACGGTCCTAAGGTAGCGAAATTCCTTGTCAGGTAAATTCTGACCCGCACGAATGGCGTAACGACTTGGGCGCTGTCTCAACGAGAGATCCGGTGAAATTTTAATACCTGTGAAGATGCAGGTTACCCGCGACAAGACGGAAAGACCCCATGGAGCTTTACTGCAGCTTGATATTGGACTTTGGTACGATCTGTACAGGATAGGTGGGAGCCTTTGAAGCCTGAGCGCCAGCTTGGGTGGAGGCGCCGTTGGGATACCACCCTGATCGTATCGGAGTTCTAACCTGGTACCGTAAACCGGTATGGGGACAGTGTCAGGTGGGCAGTTTGACTGGGGCGGTCGCCTCCTAAAATGTAACGGAGGCGTTTAAAGGTTCCCTCAGAATGGTTGGAAATCATTCGCAGAGTGCAAAGGCATAAGGGAGCTTGACTGCGAGACCTACAAGTCGAGCAGGGACGAAAGTCGGACTTAGTGATCCGGTGGTACCGAATGGAAGGGCCATCGCTCAACGGATAAAAGCTACCCTGGGGATAACAGGCTTATCTCCCCCAAGAGTCCACATCGACGGGGAGGTTTGGCACCTCGATGTCGGCTCATCGCATCCTGGGGCTGAAGTAGGTCCCAAGGGTTGGGCTGTTCGCCCATTAAAGCGGTACGCGAGCTGGGTTCAGAACGTCGTGAGACAGTTCGGTCCCTATCTGTCGCGGGCGTAGGAAATTTGAGAGGAGCTGTCCTTAGTACGAGAGGACCGGGATGGACGTACCGCTGGTGTACCAGTTGTCTCGCCAGAGGCATCGCTGGGTAGCTATGTACGGAGGGGATAAGCGCTGAAAGCATCTAAGCGCGAAGCCCCCCTCAAGATGAGATTTCCCAGTATGTAAGACCCCTTGTAGACGACGAGGTTGATAGGTTCGAGGTGGAAGTGCGGTAACGTATGCAGCTGACGAATACTAATCGGTCGAGGGCTTAACCTAATATAGGGATCTTTTAGCGAAGCTAAAAGTCTCTCAGCTTTCCTAAGTAGCATACTTTACTTCAGTTTCGTATCTAGTTTTCAAGGCGCAAATCACGCTTTGACTGTTTGGTGATGATGGCGGAAGGGATCCACGCGTTCCCATCTCGAACACGACCGTTAAGCCTTCCAGCGTCGATGGTACTTGAACCGCAGGGTTCTGGGAGAGTAGAACGTTGCCAAACAAATATAGGGATCTTTTGATGAACTCAAAAGTCCCTCTGCTTTCATGGCCCGTTGGTCAAGTGGTTAAGACACCTCCCTTTCACGGAGGTAACAGGGGTTCGAGTCCCCTACGGGTCACCATTTTTCATAAGTTGAACGATTAGCTCAGCTGGGAGAGCACTACCTTGACAGGGTAGGGGTCGGCGGTTCGATCCCGTCATCGTTCACCATATATCTTTTTTAGCATGGAGCTGTGGTGTAGTGGCCTAACATGCCTGCCTGTCACGCAGGAGACCGCGGGTTCGAATCCCGTCAGCTCCGCCACCTTACCCCTAAAAGTGAAGATAAGCTTTGTAGCGAATTCCTATTACTTTTCGGGAACCACATACCTAAATACTTAATTTGGCTTTGTAGCTCAGTCGGTAGAGCAGAGGACTGAAAATCCTCGTGTCGGCGGTTCGATTCCGTCCAAAGCCACCATTTCTAAACTAGATAAGCCGTTGTAGCTCAACTGGTAGAGCAACTGACTTGTAATCAGTAGGTTGGGGGTTCAAGTCCTCTCGACGGCACCATATTTTATATGGTATAGTAGGTACAAGATTATGGCGGTCGTGGCGAAGGGGTTAACGCACCGGTTTGTGGATCCGGCATTCGCGGGTTCAAGTCCCGTCGTCCGCCCATTAATACCACATGGAGTCAGGTTCGCCTAGCAACTCCAGAGAAGATCAACATGCGCGTATGGCGGAATTGGCAGACGCACCAGACTTAGGATCTGGCGGGTGACCGTGGGGGTTCAAGTCCCTCTACGCGCATAATAAGCCGGCGTGGCGGAATGGCAGACGCGCTCGACTCAAAATCGAGTTCTAACGAGTGGAGGTTCGAGTCCTCTCGCCGGTATCTAAAGCAGTAAACAAAAACACCTTACTTAGTAAGGTGTTTTTGTTTTAGACAGATTTGCGAACAGCCGCAGGTGTCAGGCCCAGCATTCTTTTAAACATAGCATGAAAATGAGGCAAGCTCTCGAAGCCGCACATTTCGGCGATAGTTTGTACACTAGCGTCACTCTCTTGAAGCAACTGTTTGGCGCGAATGATACGTTTGGTTAGGATGTACGCGGTAAAATTCATACCAATCAGCTGTTTAAAGGCTCTGCTGAAATGGGCGGGTGAAACCGCCGCTCGTTTTGAGAGCGTCGTAAGGCTTATATTTTCACAATAATGTTGATCCATATAGAGCAAAATCTCCCTCATCCATTGGGGAACGACCAACGTATCAACGTGAGGGGTTCTCGCCTCTGTAGCAGCAACGTCCCGTTGTACATACAACAGAAGTTGGAGTAAATGGAGGTAGATGGCTTGGCGGTATCCTGGAATCGCGTGTAAGAGCTCATACTGAATGGACTCAAAGATTTGGGCAAGTTGCTGAGCATGATGTGGAAGTGTCGCAAGCTTATAGCCGCGAAGCGCCGAGGCTTGCTCAAAGCTTTGCAAGTAGGAAAAACCGTCGCCGAACTGCGCAGCCTGCAGCATAGCAGGTGAGAAGTAGATGGCAGAAGACGTCACAGGCGTCTCTTTGTCGGGTGTTGCACGGTGAATGGTGTTGCCAGGAATAAGAAACAGATCCCCCTGCTTCATGTCATAAAACGTATGGTCGACAAAAAAAGTTCCGCTCCCGCGGTACACAAATACAATTTCATACCAATCATGGAAATGGTCAGGCAGCTCGCTTTGCGAGCTTTTTGTGCTTTTGTAGGCGAGGGAGAAGGGGAAGAGGTCATGGTCATCAAAAATTTTGCGTATCAGTTCCACCACGAGTATCACTCCTTCAGAAATCACTACATTCATAATATCAAAATACCGTATAAATATGCTAGATACCGTTATTTCATATCGTAATAATGATGCTACAATAAAAGTAAGCGATCTCATCTTAGGTAAAGAAAGAGGTATAGTGGCCATGCGTATCGATGCTCATCAACATTATTGGAAAATGGATCGGGGAGATTATGGGTGGATCACACCTGAACTGTCTGTGTTGTATCGAGATTTCCTACCGAGCGATTTACAGCCCCATCTAGAACAATTCGACATTAACAAGACAATCGTCGTACAAGCTGCGGAAACATTAGAAGAAACAGCATATTTACTTGCACTCAGCGAGACATCTGATACGATAGCTGGAGTTGTGGGGTGGCTGGATTTAGACGATCCTAATTTTCTACTTCATTATAAAAAGTGTAAGCAGCATCCGAAATATGTAGGCTTTCGTGTCATGATTCAGGAAATGCCAGATGCCAGGGCGATCCTTCAGCCGCATTTTGTTGAGGCATTGCGTTATTTCGCGGAAGAGAATGTCCCCGTAGATCTCCTAGTCGTTGCTCATCAATTGGAACCTGTTGTCGAGCTTCTTGAACAAGTTCCAGGTCTGCGTGCCGTGATTGATCACATCGCGAAGCCACAGATTGCCGCAGGAGTAATTGAGCCATGGAGCAGCCAAATGACAGCGATTGCTCAGCATCCGAATATCTACTGTAAGATATCAGGCATGGTGACGGAGGCCCATCATACGGAGTGGAAAGCTGAGGATTTCACCAAATATATTCAGCACATTCTAACGATTTTCGGGAGCAAAAGGGTAATGTTCGGCAGCGATTGGCCAGTGTGCTTACTAGCTGGTGAGTACGAGGACGTTGTAGATATTGTGACACAAGCTTTGCCATCTCATTGGACGGAAGAAGACAAATCTCGATTATTCGGACTCAATGCAAAGGAGTTCTACAAGTTATGAAATATCGGACACTAGGAAAAACAGGGCTAGATGTCTCGGTGCTTAGTTTTGGTGCTTCGTCCCTTGGATCCGTTTTTCGTGAAACGAACGAGGAAGAGAGCATTCGTACGGTTCATACAGCCATTGATCAAGGGATTAACCTTATTGATGTGTCGCCGTATTATGGACTTACCAAAGCTGAGACGGTGCTTGGTAATGCGATTTCGCAGCTCGATCGGACTCGATTCATCCTATCGACCAAAGCTGGACGATACGGCGATGCCGAGTTTGATTTTTCCAAAGAGCGGATCATTCAAAGTGTGGACGAGAGTTTGATGCGGCTGCAAACCGATTACATAGATATTCTGTATCTGCATGATATTGAATTTGCTCCCTTTCACGTCATTCTCGAGGAAGCCTTTCCCGCGCTTGATGACTTAAAACAAACTGGCAAAATCCGTTTCTTTGGAGTCTCGGGCCTGCCCTTGTCAGTCTTTGAAAAAACGCTGGCTCACAAAGAAGTGGATTCTGTCCTATCGTATTGCCACTATGCACTGAACGATACGTCATTGCTAGACACTCTGCCTCTGCTTGATAAACACCAAGTCGGACTGGTGAATGCTTCTCCGCTAGCGATGGGAATGCTCAGCACGAGACCTGCCGCGAGTTGGCATCCTGCTCCTATCGAAATCCAACAGCTATGCAAGCAAGCTGCGGAGCATTGTGCAAAGAATGGTACGGATGTTGCGAAGCTGGCTGTACAGTTTGCGACGGCGAATGAGCGGATCCCAACAACACTGGTCAGCACAGCCAATCCCGCTAATATTTCCAAAAATATTGCATGGACAGAAGAGCCGATGGATATGGAACTCTTACTAGAGGTGCTGGACATCTTGAAGCCCATCCACAATCGTTCATGGGTGAGCGGAAGACCTGAATACAACGAGAAGACGTATTATTAATTTTGAAAGCAGCCAAAGGGGAAGGTGTATAGAAATGAAAGCTATCGTCTGTGAACAGATCGATCGGTTGGCCTATGTCGAGATGGAGCAACCCACCGTAGGTGTAGGTGAAGCACTCATTCGTATTCAGCGGATCGGTATATGCGGAACGGATTTACATGCGTATAAAGGGAATCAGCCCTTTTTCAGTTACCCGCGAATTCTAGGGCATGAGCTGGCTGGCTATGTAGAGGAATTAGGTGAGGGTGTGTCTGATCTTGCAATTGGTGATCTCGTCAGCGTTGTGCCGTATATGCACTGTGGTCACTGTATTGCTTGTCGCAACGGGAAAACGAATTGCTGCATCGACATGAAAGTACTTGGTGTGCATATCGATGGGGGCATGGTAGAGAGAATATCTTTGCCAGTGAGTCATTTGATAAAAAGTAATGGGCTTACGCTGGATCAAGCGGCTATGTTGGAACCGTTCAGTATTGGTGCTCACGCGGTACGTAGATCGGAGCTGCGAGCTGGTGAAACTGTTCTTGTCATTGGATCAGGTCCAATTGGACTTGGGGTAATGGTGCTGGCCAAAAGACAAGGTGCAACCGTCATCGCGATGGATATCAACGAGGAGCGGCTAGCGTTTTGCAAGGATTGGGCAGGCGTTGATCATACCGTCAATGCGCTAGAGCAGCCCAAAGATAAGCTATCAGAATTAACGAATGGCGAGTTCCCCACCATCGTCTACGACGCAACAGGTAACGTGAGATCGATGACGGATGCATTCAGTCTTGTCGCTCATGGCGGCAAGCTCGTTTACGTTGGATTGGTTAAGGCGGATATCGCTTTCCATGATCCAGATTTTCACAAAAGGGAAATGACCCTAATGGGCAGCCGGAATGCGACCATGGAAGATTTCGATACTGTGCGCAGCGCCTTTCAGGAAGGACGTATTAACATCGATAGCTACATTACCCACCGTGCAGCGTTCGATGAAATGGTAGGACAATTCGAAACCTGGTTGAAACCGGAATCTAAAGTGATTAAAGCGATGGTTTGTTTGTAAAAGCAAACGCCGACACGTCTCGTCTAATACGAGATGTGTTTTTGCGCTCCCCCTGTTTACGATGGATTCTCCAGCTTCGCCACGAAAGCAGCTGCAGCCGTCGATAGCGGCATATTTTTCAACGTGATAATTCCAATCTTGGTCGAAGGGATTGCAGCCTCAAGCTGAACCTCAAACAGACTGCCCTCCTCTAGTTCTTTTGCAACGAATTCCTTCGTAACAAAGGAAACCCCGAAGCCAATTTTGGCAAACTCAATAAGCAAATCGACACTTCCTAACTCGATCTCAGGCTCAAGTAATAAGCCATGATCACTAAACAAACGAGTGATAAATTTCCGTGATGAGCTGTTGCTCGAAAATAAAATGATCGGATACGCTAGCAGTTGCTCAAGTGGCACTTTTCCAAGTGATAACTCCTTGTATTTAGGCCCTGTAACGAAGCAATCTTGAATCGTAATGCCTTCTCTAACGTGCAGTTGCTCGTCATGGATAGGCGTTCTGACAATACCGATGTCGATTTTGCCTTCTTTTAGATGCTTCACAATCTCAGGTGTCGTCCCGTGAACTAAATTAATTTGGACCTGCGGATATTGGACATGGAACGACTCCAAGAATGGCAAAAGATAGTGCTTGCATAAGGAGTCGCTGCCGCCGATTTTGATTTCGCCGCTGGAGAAATTAAGCAGTGCACTCAATTTTTCTTCCGCAAGGGAAATGAAATTATAGGCTTGTTCAATGTAGGAGTACAGGATGGCGCCTTCTGTGGTAAGATCAACACCTTTGGATGTTCGAGCAAATAAAGGCAGTCCTAGGGACTCCTCCAACAATTTAATGGAGTGAGATACACTTGGCTGTGTAATATACAGCTCTTTGGCTGCCTTGGACAAGCTGCCTGACTTGGCAGTTAGGTAGAAAACTTTGTATAACTCAAAATTAACCATATAGACACCTTCTATATCGAGTATCGAAACTATCAATTATTTGAATGTGCGGACACCTCTTATAATAAAGTTAGATGTCTGGAAATACAACCAATTTGAATGGAGGCAATCTGTTGTGAATGGAACAAAGGTGGGCATAGAAGAATTAAGTATTAATGCAATTAGAACGCTTACAATTGATGCTGTAGAGAAAGCTGCCATGGGTCATCCAGGGATGCCAATGGGCGCGGCGCCGATGGCATATGCACTGTGGACACGTCATTTGAAACATAATCCTGTTAATCCTGCATGGGCGGATCGGGATCGTTTTGTCTTATCAGCGGGTCATGGCTCAATGCTGCTATACAGCTTGCTTCACTTAAGCGGCTATGGCGTAAGCTTGGACGATATTAAGGAATTCCGTCAATGGGGAAGCCGTACACCGGGACACCCTGAGTATGGTCATACGGTCGGTGTTGAAGCAACGACAGGACCGCTGGGCCAAGGTGTGGCGATGGCAGTGGGAATGGCGATGGCTGAAGCGCATCAGGCTTCCGTGTATAACAAGCCGAATTTCCCGGTCGTAGATCACTTCACGTATGCGATTTGCGGTGACGGCGATTTGATGGAGGGTATTTCTTCCGAAGCTGCTTCCCTAGCTGGTCATCTAAAACTAGGCAAACTTGTAGTACTTTACGATTCAAATGATATTTCACTCGATGGCGACTTGAACATGTCATTCTCTGAGAATGTGAAAATGCGCTTCGAATCTTACGGTTGGCAATACCTGCGCGTGGAAGAGCAAAACAACGTGGATGCCATCGCTGCGGCCATCGCAGAGGGCAAAGCCGATCTCAATCGCCCGACGCTGATTGAGATCAAGACGACCATCGGCTTCGGCTCGCCGAACAAAGCCGGCAAAGGCGGCCACGGCGGCACGCACGGCTCGCCGCTGGGCAAAGAGGAGCTGCTTCTCACGAAGCAAGCGCTCGGATGGCCCCTAGAGCCGGACTTCTACGTCCCGGCTGAGGTGTACACCCATTTCGCCCAGCATCAGCAAGCGGGCGCGCAAACAGAAGCAGCCTGGGAGCAGCTGTGGATCGGCTATCAAGCGGCATACCCTGAGCTCGCAAAGCAATTCGAGCTCTCGAACAAAGGTGAATTGCCAGCGGACTGGAACGCCGATGTGCCACGCTACACCCCTGAGAGCGGCGCGATTTCGACGCGCACTGCATCAGGCAAAGTGATCAACGTCTTGGCGAAGCGTGTGCCTCATCTAGTCGGGGGATCTGCCGACCTAGCGAGCTCCAACTTCACCATGATCAGCGATGCTGCGGCTTTTAGCGCAGGGGATTACAGCGGCCGCAACTTCTGGTTCGGCGTCCGTGAATTCGCCATGGGCGCAGCACTGAACGGTATGCTGCTTCACGGCGGACTGCGCGCATTCGGCGGCACGTTCCTCGTGTTTAGTGATTATCTTCGCGGTGCGATTCGTCTCTCCGCGCTGATGAAAGTGCCTGTGGCGTATGTCTTCACGCACGATAGTATTGCTGTCGGCGAAGATGGACCGACGCATCAGCCGATTGAACAGATTCCATCCCTGCGGATGATCCCAGATCTGACGTTGTTCCGTCCTGCGGATGCGAACGAAACAGCAGCCGCTTGGGAGTTTGCGCTTCAAGCGAAAGAAGGCCCATTTGTATTCGCACTGTCCCGTCAGAACCTGCCAGTGCTGCCAGGCACGGATACGCTCGCTTTTGACCACATTCATCAAGGGGCGTATGTCCTTTCAGATGTTGAAGCTGGAGAGGCTCCTGTCGTTCAGCTTATCGCAACGGGATCTGAAGTTAGCTTAGCACTTGACGTGAAGAAGCTCTTGGTACAAGATGGAATAGGAGCTCGCGTCATCTCGATGCCAAGCCGTGAATTGTTCGAGGCGCAGCCTGAGGATGTGCGAAATGCGATTGTTTTGCCTAACGTAGGGAAAAATGTTGTGATCGAAATGGCATACCCTGCTGGTTGGGAAGAGCTGACAGGAAGCGAAGGCTTCGTGGTCGGAATCCGCAAATTCGGAGCATCAGCGAAGGCAGACCGAGTTATTCGTGAATATGGCTTTACAGCAGAAGCAATCGTTCAACAAATCAAACAGAAGTATTTCCAATAATATGCGCCCAGTACGGGGGAAAAGGTAGGGATACAGGATGAAATTGTTTATCGACACAGCCAATGTAGAAGAAATTCGTAAAGCTCACGCGCTAGGCGTTGTTGCAGGTGTAACGACGAACCCGTCTCTAATTGCCAAAGAAGGCAGAGACTTTTTTGAAACTGTTAAAGAAATTATTTCTATTGTTGGCGATGTACCGATCAGTGCAGAGGTTGTTTCCTTGAAGGCTGATGAAATGGTAGAGCAAGGCAAGAAACTCGCGGAATTAAGCCCGAATATCGTTATTAAGCTGCCGATGACATTGGATGGCCTGAAAGCGACTAGCGTGTTCAGATCACTGAGTATTCCTACGAATGTGACGTTGATCTTCAGCTCAACGCAAGCTTTGCTTGCAGCACGCGCAGGAGCGACATTCGTTTCTCCATTTATCGGGCGCTTAGATGATATTAACCAAATCGGTATGAATTTGATTAAAGAGATCTCCCAAATTTTTCAAGTACACGGCATCCAATCTGAAATCATCGCAGCCAGCGTACGCCACTCTGCGCACGTTATTGAAGCAGCGCTAGCAGGCTCACATATTGCAACTGTGCCTTATAAGGTCATTGAGTCCATGAGCAAGCATCCGCTGACAGATGCGGGCATTGAGAAGTTCTTGGCTGATTGGGAAGGCGCGAATCAAGCAAAATTCTAAACCCCGAAGACCCGCCGATTAGGCGGGTCTTTTTTTCGTTATCTTGCTGGCGATGATGCTCTCAGTTGGACACATACTTATTTTTTTAGTACGATAGAAAGTAGAAAGATTTTCATAGAATTAGAGATCATAGATGAGATAGACAGAGGTAGGGGGACATGTAGATGCTTCGACTTGGTGAGAAAATTATTTTCATTGCTGATCGTTTGGAACAGAATTTACCGATTGGCGGATATGGATTTATTATAGCGTATGACCGCAATAACGATAACATTTTCGACTATGTGGTGCGTGTCCCGAAAGAGAATAAACACTATTATGTGACGGCATCGGACATCGAATTGGAAGAGGTTCTTCTTCAGCAAGAAGCGGAGCAAGTGGAGAAGGAAGCCTTGATTGATTATGCGCTAGCGACTAAGAATGAGGCGCTGTTTCGCAGAATTATGACAGGCGAGCCGAGCGTGGAGCCAGAGAAAGAAAAGGACAAGGAAGTACAGTCTCGCGAAGATTTTATTAAACAAATCGGGCTGAAAGCTTGGATTTAATAGGTTAAGTGAAGCGACGGTGAATGGACACTGTCGCTTTTTTGTGCATTTTCGCATGTTTAGCAGGCATTCCTTATTCTGGATTGAGTTCACTAATTATCTGGGATATAATGAAAAGAATGACTAAACGCTGAAACAAGGGGTGTAGATTTCGTGAGTATAACGAAGAAAGATGTCGATCATGTCGCCAAGCTGGCTAGACTTGATCTTACGGATACCGAGAAAGATTTATTTACAGATCAGCTTAATGCCATTTTGAAATATGCCGAGCAGTTGAATCAATTAAATACGGAAGGCGTTCCGCCGACTAGCCATGCGATGCCATTCGTAAACGTCATGCGCGAGGATGTCGTCAAGCCGTCATTGCCAATTGAGAAAGTGATGCTGAACGCGCCAGATCATGAGGATGGGCAGTTCAAAGTTCCTGCTATTTTAGAATAAGAAAGAGATGAAGGGAGTGCCTGTCGTTGTCTTTGTTTGATTTAAACCTACAACAAATCCACGCGAAACTTCAAGGGAAAGAGATTAAGGTTTCGGATCTGGTGGATCAATCCTATACAAGAATTGGGCAAGTCGAGAACAAAGTTCGTGCTTTCCTTACCCTAAATGAAGAAAATGCTAGACAAACTGCAGCTCAATTGGACGAGCAGCTTTCGAACGGTTCCGTGAGCGGCGATTTATTCGGCCTGCCTGTCGGGATCAAAGATAATATGGTCACTGAGGGATTAAAGACAACATGTGCCAGCAAGTTTTTATCCAATCATATCCCGATCTATGATGCAACGGTTGTAAGCAAGCTGAAGGCTGCGCAAGCTGTGACCATTGGCAAGCTCAACATGGATGAGTTCGCGATGGGCGGATCCAACGAGAACTCCGCGTATCATCCAACTCACAATCCGTGGAACACGGATTATGTACCAGGCGGCTCCAGCGGCGGATCTGCCGCAGCAGTAGCTGCTGGCGAAGTGTATTTCTCGCTGGGCTCCGACACAGGCGGCTCGATTCGCCAACCAGCAGCATACTGCGGTATCGTCGGCCTGAAGCCGACATACGGGCTTGTTTCCCGCTATGGTTTGGTCGCCTTCGCTTCCTCGCTGGACCAGATCGGTCCACTGACGAAGAACGTAGAAGACGCTGCTTATGTGATGCAAGCGATCGCAGGCTACGATCCGAAAGACTCCACTTCGGCTAACGTTGACATTGCGAACTACCTAAACGCATTAACTGGCGATGTCAAAGGATTGCGCATCGGTGTTCCGAAGGAATACATGGGCAAAGGCATCGACCCTGCGGTTAAAGCGAAAATCCTCGAAGCACTTAAGGTGCTTGAAGGACTAGGCGCTGTATGGGAAGAAGTCTCCCTGCCACATTCCAAATATGCCGTAGCTACGTATTACTTGCTAGCTTCTTCCGAAGCGTCTTCCAACTTAGCTCGTTTCGACGGCATCCGTTATGGTGTTCGTTCAGATAATGCACGCAATTTATTGGATTTGTACAATCTTTCACGCAGCGAGGGCTTCGGTCCTGAAGTGAAACGTCGGATCATGTTAGGTACGTATGCGTTAAGCTCAGGTTATTACGATGCGTATTACTTGAAAGCACAGCAAGTTCGTACCTTGATTAAGCAAGACTTCGATCAAGTATTTGATAAATACGATATCATCATCGGGCCGACGGCGCCGACGACTGCTTTCAAAATCGGCGAGCAAAGCAGCGACCCGCTCACCATGTATTTGAATGACATCATGACAATTCCAGTCAGCTTAGCAGGTATTCCTGCGATTAGTGTGCCTTGTGGTTTCGTCAATGATCTCCCAGTCGGCTTGCAAATTATCGGCAAAGCTTTGGATGAAGCTACAGTACTGCGTGTAGCCCATGCCTTCGAGCAGCATACCGATCATCACAAGCAACGTCCGCAATTGTAAGTCATAGTTTAAGCGTAACGAAGGAGGCAGTCACTTTGTCGGCAACAGAAACTCAATTTGAAACCGTAGTCGGTTTAGAAGTTCACGTGGAGCTTCATACCGCTTCCAAAATATTCTGCTCTTGTGCAACTTCATTCGGAGCACCTCCGAATTCGAATACGTGTCCCGTTTGTTTGGGACATCCAGGCGTATTGCCAGTCCTCAACCGCCAAGCGGTAGAGTATGCGATGAAAGCGGCGATGGCGCTGAATTGTACAATCGCAACGAACAGCAAGTTCGATCGTAAAAACTATTTTTACCCAGACTCACCAGATGCCTACCAAACCTCGCAATACGATCAACCGATCGGTGAGCATGGCTGGATTGATATTGAAGTGAACGGTGTAACCAAACGTATTGGTGTAACCCGGGTTCACTTAGAAGAAGATGCAGGGAAATTAACGCATGTTGATGGAGGATATGCATCCTTAGTGGATTTGAATCGTGCGGGGACGCCTCTTATTGAAATTGTTTCGGAGCCAGATCTTCGTTCGCCTGAAGAAGCGCGTGCGTATCTAGAGAAGCTAAGAGCGATTATGATTTATTGCGATGTGTCCGATGTCAAAATGGAAGAAGGCTCACTGCGCTGTGATGCGAACATTTCTCTGCGACCTTTCGGTCAGGAGAAATTCGGAACGCGCGCTGAGTTGAAGAATATGAACTCTTTCCGCGGTGTTCAACGAGGTCTTGAATATGAAGAGTACCGTCAAGCTGAAATCCTTAGAAGCGGGGAAGAAGTCATTCAAGAAACGCGCCGTTGGGATGACACCCAAGGCAAAACCTTAGCGATGCGCGGCAAGGAAGATGCCCACGATTATCGTTATTTCCCGGATCCGGATCTAGTCAGTCTTCATATCGATGATGCATGGAAAGATCGTGTCAGATCTTCCATTCCAGAGTTGCCAGATGCACGTAAAGCGAGATACAGCCGTGATTACGGACTGCCAAGCTATGATGCAGACGTAATTACAGCTTCCATGAAGCTAGCGGATTTCTTTGAACAGAGCTTGCAATATACGCAAGATGCCAAAGCGGTGTCCAACTGGATTATGGGAGATTTGCTTGGCTATCTCAATGCGAATTCCTTGGAGTTTACTGATGTGAAAATTACAGGTAAAGCCCTTGGCGAAATGATCGGCTTGATCGAAAAGGGCACCATTTCCAACAAAATTGCCAAAACCGTCTTTAAAGAGATGCTCGAAACGGGCAAAGAACCGCAAACGATCGTTGAAGAGCAAGGCTTAGTGCAAATCAGCGACGAAGGCGCGATCAAAGCCGTCGTAGAGCAAGTAGTGGCGAATAGCCCGCAGTCTGTGGCTGATTTTAAAGCGGGTAAAGAGAAAGCTGTTGGCTTCCTGGTCGGGCAAGTGATGAAAGAAACCAAAGGTAAAGCCAATCCAGGCCTCGTCAATAAATTAATTGTGGAGTGCCTTAATAGTAAATGATAAAATGCGGTGGTGATCCTGAATAAGGACACCACTTTTTTTAATTTCAATGCAGGAGTGATTCCACTGTCCATTCAGCAGCTTCAACTTCAGACGAACGATGAAATTCTTATCTTGCTCTCCCTTCAAATGGCTTCTTACCGCGTGGAGGCGGAGCTTATAGGTTTTGATAATATTCCGCCATTGAAAGACGGCATACTCTCTATTCGTGAATCCCAAGAAACCTTCTATGGGTTTTATGTGGAGGATATGGAGCCTGACAAGAAGACGCTTGCGGGGGCCATTTCATTTGAGCGAGAAGGTACAGTAGTGACTATATGCCGAATGATGGTTCATCCTCATTTTTTTCGAAGAGGGATTGCTAGAACGCTGCTACAGCATATACTTAAAGAGCAAGAGGGCTTAGGCGCCACAAGATTTATCGTTTCTACTGGTTCAGCGAATACACCTGCGGTGTGTTTATATGAACAGTTTGGCTTTCAAATAAGACGTGTTTTTACAATTCCTCCTGGTGTGAGTTTGACAACCTTTGAACGACCAGCCGATGCCTTCAAATAAGCGTAAGGGAGCGATTCGATGGACAATCCGTGGGTAATTGATCAGCTTCACATTTCAATAAGGCTCGTACTTGCGCTCTTGCTTGGCGGCCTAATCGGGTTCGAGAGGGAAGTGAGCTCTCATGCAGCAGGACTTCGTACGCATATTTTGGTTTGCGTGGGCTCTGCCCTGGTTATGTTGCTTTCCATCTACGGCTTTGGTGCATTTGTGAATGAGACGAATGTGCGGATTGATCCCTCTCGTTTAGCGGCTCAGGTTATAAGTGGAATCGGCTTCTTGGGCGCAGGAACGATCATGTTCAACGGCAGATCGATAACAGGGCTTACAACTGCAGCATCGCTGTGGGTTGTGGCGGGGATCGGGCTCGCAATTGGTGCAGGATTCTACTATCCTGCTGTATTGGTTTGCTTCATGGTCTTGCTCTCCTTATGGATCCTTAATAAAGTGGAACATAAATATTTTAGCGGAAAAAAGGTCCGCATTTTGAAAATACAAGCGCTCGATCAGCCAGGCACATTAGGCTTGATAACGACAATTTTAGGTAAACGGAAAGTGGATATTAAACAGATCAAACTGGAAGAGCTGGAAGATGGCAATAAGCCCAATCACGTACAAATTACGTTCCATGTTACCATTCCTAAACCATCTGTCATGGGATTTGTTCTCGAGGAAACGAATCAAATTCAAGGGGTTATCGGGGTGGCTTTAGAAAATCACAATTAAATTTGAAGGGGTTATTCCGATCAGGTCGTCTAAGTTTTTGGACGCATGGAGAAGGGGGAGGGGTTTCATGGACAACATGACGGATGAACAATTAATAGAACAGATCCGTCAGGGTCATACGGAAGCCTATCGCGTGGTCGTCGAGCGTCACAAGACGTATATTTATACGTTGGTATATCGCATGGTGGGTCACAAGGAAACGGCAGAAGACTTAACCCAAGAAGTGTTTGTGAAACTGTTTCGATCCCTGAGTCATTTTCGTGGTGATGCCAAGTTGACAACATGGTTGTATCGGATGACGACGAATCTGGTGACAGATTACAGACGAGCCCAAAGACGCAGACCTTATGAAGCGCTTTTGGACAAAATGAAAAGTTGGTTTACCGACACACGCGATGAGCCTGAACAAGTAGCCATTAGAAGAGATGAGCAGGCTCACATGCAAGAGTTGCTGTCGGAATTGCCAGACAAGTATCGGATGATTATGATACTCTACCATTTCAAACAACTTTCGTATAGCGAGATGAGTGAAATTACGGGTATCCCGATCAAGACATTAGAAACCAGACTTTACCGTGGCAAAGCGATGTTGAAGCAAAAATGGCTGGAGGTGAATAGGCATGACATTGAAGCGCCAAGCAGACATGCAGCTCACGCAATACCTGAATAAGCTCATGGAAGAAATGCCGCTTAGCGAGCCTAGTCCGGGCTTGACGGATCGGATTATGCATTCCCTGCAGGAAGATAAAGCAGTTAGCAGCTTAATCGTAAATACGCAACCTAGTATAAATAGAGGATGGATGAACGGTGCCATCGCCATAGCCGCAACCGTGCTTTTCATCCAAACAGGTTTGATTGGTAGAATCATGCATATTTCCGCAGGAATCTCAGAGTTAACAGGCTATATCCAGAATTTATCTCAATACCTATAATCTCAATTAAAAGGGAGGACATATCCTTGAACAATCACAACGAACAAATGCAAATGCCAGATTATGCGTCAAACCCGTCTTTCCCCTCTTATGCACCTTACTATCCCATTTCCAAAAAGAAAAAGTGGGCTGCTGGTGTGCTTTCATGTATCCTTCCAGGAGCGGGACATTTCTACTTGGGTCTTATGCAGCGAGGGTTGTTTATCATGATGCTCCTAATCTTTGATATTTTTTCAATTACAGCATTAGTAGACAATCGAGAGGCGAGTGTGCCGATCGTGACACTCTTTGCCTTATTTATACCAGTCATTTATTGCTATAACCTGTTTGACGCCTTACAGTTAACCGATCATGTGAACAGACGCTTGGAGCTTGGCGCATTCGCCATTCCAGCAGAAGACATGGAACTGAACGATCCACTTCAGAAACTGATGAAAGGGACGAACGTTGGCGTAATCTTGATTATCGCTGGCGGACTCATCTTCATGCTTAGCAATAAGCCGAGTTGGTTCTCAGCACTGTTTCATTTAATGGGTTCATTCGTAGGCTCTTGCATTCTTGTTCTTGCGGGAGTTGCGATGTTCCTGTTGGATTCCCGAAAAAACAAGTAACTTGACGGTGTAACTGCATAACCATCATTGACAAAAGTCAAACAACACACGTACAATATAGTGTAAGGTTTTAATGACTAACATCAGGTGGTGAGTACCATGGCAGCACATTTAGAACAAGCGTTAGCGAAATTGAAAACAACAGGAGTTCGGATGACGCCCCAGCGGTATGCGATTCTTTCTTATTTGTTGGATTCTATGACTCATCCGACTGCGGATGACATTTATAAATCTCTTGAATCGAAATTTCCTAACATGAGCGTAGCGACTGTTTATAATAATCTTAAAGTGTTCATTGAATCAGGACTTGTGCGAGAATTAACCTATGGGGATAACTCGAGTCGGTTTGATGCCGATATGACAGACCATTACCATGCGGTTTGCGAGGTTTGCGGGAAAATTTCAGATTTTGAATATCCTCCGCTTTCTGATATTGAATCAACGGCAGCTAGACAGACAGGTTTTCAAGTTGGGGGATATCGTTTAGAAATTTATGGCGTATGTCCTGATTGCTCGGTAACAACCAAACATTAACTTTGGGCAAAACTCCTCAAACGGTGAAATCGTGTTGTATAATGAAACGTGTTCAACTCTTTCTTGCAAAGAGCGGGCACGTTTTTTTTCATATTCGCACTTAAGGAAGTGAAGCATTGAATTCAACTAGAAAATTCATTCTGATCACAACGCTGGGTCTAGGCATGTTTGCCGCGGGAGCCGCTGCCTATCTTGTTCAACAGTTGGCACCTAATCGTGAACATGTGGAACCTGATTATCACGAGCTAAGCAAACCCGTGTTTTATGAGGGGCAGTACTTCCAAACAAGTGCAATCGGTGAGAAAGAAGGTCTTAAGCTTCCACTAGAGCTCCTTCAACAGTGGATCGATCCGACCATCATATATGAGAAAAGCAGTGACTCTGTCATTGTCACGACCAAAGACAATGTGTTGCGCATGAAGACAACCGAACTTTCCGCCCTCATGAATGAGAAGCCGATTTCGTTATCTTTTCCTGTTGAAAAGAAAGAGGAAGGTCTCTACCTTCCGGTAGAACCTTTGAAACAATTGATTCCGTTCGAGATTAGAGAATCATCTACAACGGGTGCCATTCTACTTTTTAAGCAAGGTGAAGTTATTCATTGGGGGAAATATACAGGGAGCAAAGAAGCGGCATTACGAACGGAAACCACCATCAAAGCGCCAATTGTATCGGAGATTGCTCCAAATGAACAAATAATGTTGATCGGCAGCGAGGGCGATTGGTATAAGGTTCAACGAGAGAGCGGTCCGATTGGATACATCCATAAGAAAGAGATCGCAGAAGATCATAATGAAACCATCTCACTTCAAACACAGGCGTCCACTTACGTTCCTTGGAAACCAATTACGGGAAAGCTCAACATGACGTGGGAGCACGTGATTACGAAAAATCCGGATACATCCAAAATCGGTGAGATGCCTGGTTTGCAAGTGGTTAGCCCGACGTGGTTCTCTGTAGCGGACAAAGAAGGGCGAATAAGTAACGGAGCGGATGCCGCTTATGTCAAATGGGCACATGATCACAATTACCAAGTATGGGCTCTGTTTAGTAATGGTTTCGATGCGGATCGAACATCCCGCGTACTGGCCACCTATGATTTGCGTATGAAAATGATCAAGCAATTACTTGGTTTTGCACAGACGTATAAGCTGCAAGGCATTAATATTGATTTTGAAAATGTCTATCTTAAAGATAAAGAAAACCTGGTTCAATTTGTCCGTGAAATGACCCCATTTATGCATGCGCAGGGATTATCCGTTTCCATCGATGTAACTCCGAAATCAAGTAATGAGATGTGGTCGATGTTTTATGATCGTCCAGCTTTGGCTGAGGTTGTCGACTACATGATGTTGATGGCCTACGACGAGTATTGGGCTACCAGTCCCAAGTCGGGTTCTGTTTCTTCAATCCCATGGACAGAGAGGTCTGTTGCGGCGCTGCTGACAACTGATAAAATCCCGCCATCTAAGCTTGTCCTTGGTGTGCCGTTCTATACGCGTCAATGGACAGAAGAAACCAAAAACAGCAAGCTAACTGCAACATCCAAAACGTTAACAATGGCAGGCACGCAAGCAATCATTAAGGAGAAAAAATTAACTCCTACTTTTTTACCTGAAACAGGCCAAAATTATATTGAATATAAAGAAGGAGATAAGCTCATTCGAATTTGGATGGAAGATGAGGTGTCAATAAAGGCTCGTCTAGCTTTGGTTGAAAAATACAATCTAGCCGGCATTGCCTCGTGGAGAAGAGGCTTTGAGGAGTCGAACGTATGGCAAGTAGTGAAAGATGGATTGCCTAAGTAAATAACAAGAAAGCCGAGCCCCGTGTGCAGGGTTCGGCTTTTTTTCGTCAGGAAAGCGTTTTTGGTTCATTTTCACCAACTGGCTCATATTGTGGATCTATAGTAAGAATCGTCTTGCAGAACATGCAGCGGTCGGTTTTACCTAGCATTTTTGTTCTTCTTCCGCACTCAGGACAATCGATGACCGTTGCTGAAGTCGACAGCATGCCAGCCCAGAAGTAAATCCCCATGCTGACCAATACGCTGATCATGCCAATGGCCATGAAAATAACCGCAATAATCCGCCCTGCTTGTCCCCAGTCAAAAACGATTCCAGCAAGCCCTATAATCATAAGCAGCATTCCACCCATGGTCATAGCGAGCCCCCACAAGCGGAATTCATTGACTTTACTTGATTTAAATCGCACTACTTGTTCCTCCTCAGTCCTAAACCTAATGTTTTGTATGAATTGTCACAGAATTCAGCAGGAAACCTTTTCGCCCTTGTAGAAATAAGTAATAAACAATTGGAGACAGGAGCTTTGGAAACCCATGGGAATAAATAAAGAGCAGCTTTTGCTTAAGTTCCGGGATGACGCTAGAATCATAAGTGTCATGGCGGTAGACAATCCTAAGCAACTTCCCTCACTGACAGATGGTTTTGATACACTACTGCTTATCGTAACCAATGACCTTGGTCTGAACAATCATACCATTAATTATATAAGAGACGATTCGCGGATACAAGA
>NZ_CP130319.1:5472500-5532500 GCF_032271945.1 Paenibacillus sp. MBLB1832
AAATGCCACCTTCTTCTTATCTTCACCTTGGAGCAAGAGTCATCCAAACATTGTTGCACAAATTAAGAGTGAAGGCTATGAAATCGGTTCGCATGGCAATAAGTTTGATAATTACAGCAGTCTCAGCGATGAAGATATTCGTAAAGAGATTACGACAGCCCACGGCATTTTGACGGAATTAATCGGTAAAGAACCGAATCTTATCCGACTCCCTAACGGAGATTTCGACAAACGTGTCTTGCGTATTGCCGATGACTTAGGGTATTCGGTTATCCAGTGGGATACGGACTCTCAGGACTGGTTGAATAAAGGTGTAGATTCGATCGTAAACCGCGTAGTTAATAAGGCACATCCCGGTGACATCGTTCTCCTCCACGCCAGCGATTCATCACAGCAAACACAGCAGGCATTACCTGCCATTATCGAGCAGCTGCGTTCCAAAGGTTATCAATTCGTTAGTGTTAGTGAGTTGATTAAGCAGACAGAAGTTGAAACGACTCCTGTTGAGGATCAGGCTATGAAACAAATTCATTAATATATTGAAAAAGAGCTAATCGGATTAGCTCTTTTTGTTTTCCAATATTTTATGCAAGGTCAAAATTTGCCATGCATTACAAACGAACAGCGGCGCCAACATAAAGAGACTTGATGCTGGGTTATCCAATTTTAAAGCAGGTACAGCTTCAAGCACGGTTACCGCACTCATGAAGAAAAGCGTTGGAATAAATGCGTTCTTATTCGTTAACTTAACCTTCCAATAGCTTACCGCTAATGAAATCAATAGGACGATGATTGGCAAAATAACGTAACCCAGCAGTGAATCTGAACTCTCAGAATTCGTTTTTCTCAAATAGACGAGATCGAATACTACAATTACGACGATCGCCACTTGTAAAACATCCCATACCCATTTGGACCGAATCAGACCCATGGCAATAAATCGTACGATTAAGTATGCGAAAAATCCCATTTGACTTAATACGCTTATTGTGGCACCGCCGAGAATCATATTTATTAAATTAAATCCGACGGCTGATAATCCCATCACTGAAAACTCTTTGTCAGAAAATTGAAGTATAAGTCCAATCCCTGTAGAAACAATCATACCGATTAACAATGTTGTCCAAAAAAAATGAAACCATTTACGCAACGTCACGATCTATACCCCCACACATCAACTCTAATTGTTAATTGTACCAACCTTTGCGATAAAAAGCCAATTGTGATCCCTAATAATCTCTCTCTAACCACGCATACTAAGACTATTAAAGTTAAGGGAAGGGAGCATATGGTTATGTCACAGATCAGACTTAGAAAATTGCATGTCCTACCTATGATTTCGATGGCTTTTCTTCTCGCTTCTTGCGGATCCGATACCTCCTCGCAGGGCCAATCTCAAGCCAATACGTATAAAGAAACGAAGACGATGATTCTTGATATTTTGAAATCCGATGATGGCAAAAAAGCCATTAGTGCGGCAAACCGCAGCATTATGAATGGGGATGTCGGTGCAAATGGCGTTGCAGGTCAATCTCAAATTAAGCTGTTGTCCGCGAATGAGTCGCTTCAATTGCAAATGGCTGTTAAGGATGTACTTACGGCCAAAGAAAATAATAAGTTTCTCACCGATATGATGAAGGATCCGAAGTTCGCTGGCGACTTCGCCATGGCGATTCAGAAAGAAACGAAACAAATGTTTAAGGAGCTTCTGAAGGATCCAGCCTACCAGAAATCGCTCATTGACGTCATGAAAAACCCTGATTATGAAAAGATGGTGCTTGATGTAATGAAAACAGCGCCATACCGTCAACAAATGATGACTGTCATGGAAGAATCCATCCAAAGCCCTCTATTTCGGGCGCAGTTGGTGGAATTGCTGAAAACAGCGATTTCACAGCAAAGTAAACCTGATCAAATGCCATCTGCCAAAAGCGCCGCTAAAGAAGGAGAGAAGGCAGGAGAAAAGGAAGGGGAAAAAGAGGGCGAGAAGAAGAAAGATGAGTCATCGGATGACACTGAGAAAAAGGATGGCGAGAAAAAAGACGGCCAAGATTCTGGTTCTTAATGCAAAAAGGAAGAGTAGCAGCACGCCTGCCCTCTTCCTTTCTTTATCTCCGTTACTTTTCTAACTTCGAAATAACCCTGTCTGCCACTTCAAGGTAAATGCGCCCTGCCTTTGAGTCTGCCTTATAAACGGAAGGTGAGTAATCGATTTCCGAAATATGATTATCTGGTGCGCCCAACGGAATTTGTGCAAGCAATTCGCTATGCAGATCTTCCGCAAGCTTCGCACCTCCACCTTTACCAAAAATGTAATCCACATTACCATCTTTGCTCTCATAATAGGACATGTTTTCGACGATCCCTAGAATTTCATGATCTGTCTGAATAGCCATCGCCCCTGCTCTCGCAGCTACAAATGCAGCCGTCGCATGCGGTGTGGTGACAATGATTTCTTTGCTTTGTGGAATCAATTGATGTACATCAAGCGCGACATCCCCCGTACCTGGTGGAAGGTCTAACAGGATGTATTCAACGTCTCCCCAGTTCACTTCGTTGAAGAAGTTGCGGAGCATTTTACCCAACATCGGCCCACGCCACACCACAGGAGCATTATCCTGGACGAAAAAGCCCATCGAAATAACCTTAACCCCAAACTTCTCAACTGGTAAAATGACGTTCTCTACGAGCTGAGGCTGCTCCTCAATGCCCATCATATCTGGAATGCTGAAGCCATAAATATCCGCATCAATGATACCGACTTTTTTACCTTTTCGCGCGAGCGCTACAGCTAGGTTCACAGTTACTGTCGATTTGCCCACGCCACCTTTCCCACTAGCCACAGCAATAAACTCGACGGTCGAGGATTGTCCTAGGATCGGCTGTTGAATCGGAGGTTGAACAGGCTTCTTCTCTGCGTCATGCTTATGGTTGTGCGCAGTTTCTTCCAAGCGGCTGCGTTCATGCTCAGTCATCAATCTGAACCGAATATGTACTTGCTGAACACCTATATTTGCTAAAGTTTGCTGAATGGCAGCTCTAGCTTGCTCTTTGTAACTTTCATCCTCAGTCAAAACGATAAGGCTCAAAGATACGGATTCTTCTTTAATCATCACATCACGGACTAAATTTAATTCAACGATGCTTTTATTAAAATGCGGTTCAATCAGCGTCTGCAACGCTTCAAGTAGTTGTTCCTTCTGAATCATGCTCGATCACACCTTTATAGGGACATTGGTATCGCGGCTTCCATTATACCACATTACGAGGCCGTTCCCACTTTTTCCCCAGCAAAATATCTCAAAATACCTTGGTATACGGAAGCCGCGAGCATTTTTTGATATCGCTCATCCGCCAACAATTTGGCTTCTTCTGGATTTGATAGAAAGCCTACCTCAATCAGCGCGCTTGGGATTTTCAGCGTTTTTAATAAATAGACTGTTTTATCTGCCAGCTTTGCTACACGATCGGTATTTTCCAGATTACGACGCAATTCAGCTTGGATTAAAGCAGCTAAATTCGGATTGTTTGGGTTATTCAAATAATAAAACGTTTGTGCGCCTCGCCACTTCTCAGAAGGAATACTATTCAAATGAATACTAAGGAACAGATCCGCATTGTTTTCTTGAATGAGGTTGGCGCGATTATGGAGATCTTGCGTCTTCCTCTTGCTGTATCCCTTCGTTCCAGATTCTGCAAGGTCTGTATCCGTTTCTCTTGTTAGCACAACAACCGCTCCTGCTTGTTGCAAATAGTCGCGCAGCTGTAAGGTGATCGCCAGGTTAATATCTTTTTCAATCACGCCATCCTTGCTCTCTGCGCCTCCATCAGGGCCACCGTGGCCTGCGTCTAATGCAATTGTTTTGCCGGATAGAGGGAGCGTCCAATCGGACCACGTCTTCGTTGTAGGAAGCTCGTAGGCATAAATAAAGACAACTAGTCCAACCAAAAGTGCTGAAAGCACCAGCTTCATACTTCCGCTCAAGGTCAGCCAAACCACTAACCTTTTCTTTCGTTTACGCATCAAAAAATCCACCTCTGTTCCCCTATAGACTCTGTATCATCTATATGGGACAGGGTGGACAAATATACCAGACTACACGTGGACTCTATCTTATTTGTGCAGCCCACACTCCGTTTTCTCCGAATTCGACCAGCGTCCTGCGCGAGCGTCTTCACCCGGCATCACTTGACGTGTGCAATGGGAGCAGCCGATACTAGGATAGTTACGATCATGAAGCGGATTATAGATCACATTATGCTCACGAATGTAATTCCACACTTGTTCAGATGTCCAAGCCGCTAACGGGTTGAATTTGATCAAACCGAACTTCACATCATATTCCACTTTCTTAGCGTTAGCACGCGTAGGCGCTTGATCGCGGCGGATCCCCGTAATCCAAGCATCATAGTTTCTAAGGATATCCGTCAACGGCTCAACCTTTCGAATGTTGCAGCATTGGTTCGCATCACTCTTCCAAAGCTCTTCACCAAACTGGGCCGCCTGCTCTTCTAATGTGATCTTAGGCAAAACTTGAACAAATTTCGTTCCATAGTGCTTTTCAAGACGCTCTTTGGTTTCATAGGTCTCTTCAAAATGAACGTTCGTGTCCAGATAAAAAATATCTACGTTTGGATTAATCTTCTGAAGCATATCAACCAGCACAACATCTTCAGCACCAAAACTGCAAGCAAGCGTTAGGCTTGGGAATGTATCTACTGCAAGCTTCAATAAAGCCTCTGGTGATTGATTTTCGAATTCTTCCGATGCTTTCGTCACAAATGCTTCTTTCTCGAAAAGATTCATTGTACGATTCCTCCAATAGTCGATAATCCCGACTGTTATTGTATGATTTATACTTAATTATAGCCGACTTCTAAAAGGTGTCAATGACTTTTCATCATTTTGGTATTAACTTCTTTTTCGAGATAAAAAAAGAAAAAACCTTGACGGCCATAAAGCCGAAAAGGTTTTTCTTGGCGTGCCAGAGGCACAATATCTTAACGTTTGGAGAATTGAGGAGCGCGACGAGCGGCTTTCAATCCGTATTTTTTACGTTCTTTCATACGGGAATCACGAGTTAGGAATCCTGCTTTTTTCAAGGATCCACGGTACTCAGGATCAGCTTTCAACAATGCACGGGAGATACCGTGACGAATTGCGCCAGCTTGTCCGCTGATTCCGCCGCCATTTGCAAGAACTAGAACATCGTATTGACCAATAGTTTCAGTAAGAGCAAGTGGTTGCTTAACGATTAGCTTCAATGTTTCTAGACCGAAATACTCATCTAGATCACGTTTGTTGATGATGATACGTCCTTCACCCGGTACTAAGCGCACACGCGCTACCGAATGCTTACGACGACCCGTTCCATAATATTGAACTTGTGCCACGAAACGTTCCTCCTTATATTAACCGCGAAGATTCCAAACTTCTGGTTGTTGTGCTGTGTGCGGGTGCTCTGCTCCACCGTAGACTTTAAGCTTAGTTTTCAAGCTGTCGCCAAGACGGTTTTTTAGGAAGCATACCATGAACTGCGAATTCGATCATGCGATCAGGTTTTGTGTTAAGCAAATCCTGAGCAGATGTCACTTTCAAACCACCTTGGTACAAAGAGTGACGGTAGTACATTTTGTTTTGCATTTTCTTACCCGTAAGCTTAATTTGTGAAGCATTGATAACGATAACGAAATCGCCAGTATCTACGTGTGGAGTGAACTCCGGTTTGTGCTTACCACGGATAATGCTAGCAACTTCACTTGCAAGACGGCCAAGTGTTTGGCCTGCAGCGTCAACAATGTACCATTTACGCTCTACTTCATTTGGCTTCGCCATATATGTCGTGCGCATGCTTAATCCTCCTAAAAATATATCTCAAAATTCATACGTTATAGTTGTTGTTTAACAAAAGCGATGGATAGATATCGGTCATTTGTGATCAGGGGCTGTGGGATAGCCGATCACGAAAGCCAAGTTATATTTTACACGATAAGCTTCTAATAAGCAAGTGGTGAAGTTAACTTTTTAATAGTCGACTTTCCACAAGGTTAACCCCATGGCTTCAGCTGTAGGGCCCGCTAGTGAGCGATCTTGTGCCTCGAGAACACGCAGCATATCACTGGGTGGTCTCTTGCCTTCACCGATCTGTAGCAGCGTTCCTACGATGATCCTGACCATGTTATAAAGAAAACCGTTACCTGTAATAATTAATCGGATTCGATCTACTTTACCCGTTGCTAAATACGCGTCAGATTCCGTCTCCATACGAACCTCGTACAGGGTTCTCACTTTGATTTCCTTATCGGTTCTAACGGTGCAAAACGAAGTAAAATCATGCTCGCCCAGCAAACAAGGGAGCGCCTCTCTCATGGCTTCCACATTCAAATGCGTAGGGTGATGATATTCGTAATTGCGGTGAAAGACATCAGGGAAGCGCGCCGAGCGAATCGTATAACAATACGTTTTACGTTTCGCAGCTTTGCGAGAGTGAAATGTAGGGAGGACTTCTTCCGCGGTATGTGCGACGATATCCTTGGGTAGTCTAGCATTTAGAGCTAAACACCAACGTTCCACTGGAATCTTAGAAGTTGTTGTAAAATTGATGACCTGTGCTTTCGCATGCACACCTGCATCCGTACGTCCTGATGAAATGACTTTCACCGTTTCTCCTGTCAGTAGATAAACAGCTTGTTCCAACCGATACTGAATCGTGTCAGACTTAGGCTGTATCTGAAAGCCAGAATACGCGGTGCCATCATAGCTAATGGTAAACCGTAGATTTCTCAAGGCTTGTTCCTCCATGAGTCATCCTTTCTCCCCAGAAGAGAAAGCTTGTGATAAGCTTCATACTAAGTAGCCGATCTAAGACTGCAAAAAAAAGGGCTTCACCAGAATCTAGTGATTCCGTCCACCCTTTCCCATCCGTCTTCTATGCGCGATCTACTAGCTCTAGGTAAACCATTGGTGCAGCGTCACCGCGGCGTGGTCCCAGTTTTAGGATACGTGTGTATCCGCCTGGACGCTCGGAATAACGAGTAGCCAATTCAGAGAATAGTTTTTGAATCGCATCTTGATTTTCGTTAGCAGCTTCTCTACGAACAAAAGCAGCAACCTGACGGCGTGCATGAAGATCTCCGCGTTTCGCAAGAGTAATTAACTTCTCAGCGATTGAACGAATTTCTTTTGCTTTTGCTTCTGTTGTTTGAATGCGCTCATGTATGAACAGATCCGTTACCAGATCACGAAATAATGCTTTACGATTACTGGAATCGCGGTTCAATTTTCTGTAGTTCATTGAGTTAACCTCCTTCTGACACGATTATTCCTCAGTACGTAGACCTAAACCCAGCTCTTCAAGTTTCTCTTGAACCTCTTCAAGGGATTTGCGACCTAAGTTCCGAACTTTCATCATGTCTTCTTCTGTTTTGGTAATCAGCTCTTGTACGGTGTTAATCCCTGCGCGTTTGAGACAGTTGTAAGAACGAACGGAAAGGTCGAGTTCTTCGATCGTCATCTCAAGAACTTTCTCTTTCTTATCTTCTTCTTTTTCAACCATGATCTCAGCGTCTTTTGCTTCATCCGTCAATCCAACGAATAGGAGCAAATGCTCAGTAAGGATCTTCGCGCCCAAGCTCACTGCTTCTTCTGGTCGAATACTTCCATCGGTCCACACTTCGAGGGTCAACTTATCATAGTTAGTCACTTGGCCGACGCGAGTATTCTCAATACTATAGTTTACCCGAGTAATAGGCGTGTAGATGGAGTCAATTGGAATAACACCAATCGGCTGCTCTTCATGCTTATTTTTGTCTGATTGGACGTAACCGCGCCCTCTGCCCGCATGAATCCTCATATGAAGACGTGCATCAGGAGACAAGGTAGCAATGTGTAAATCCGGGTTAAGAATCTCTACATCGCTATCACCGCGGATATCAGCCGCTGTAATATTACCTTCTCCTTCAGCATCAATTTCTAGCACTTTCTCTTCATCAGAGTGAATTTTCAACGATAAACCTTTCAAGTTGAGGATAATTTCCGTTACATCCTCAAGCACGCCAGGAATCGTTGAAAATTCGTGCAAAACGCCATCGATTTGGACAGAGGTTACTGCTGCCCCCGGCAAAGAGGACAGTAGGATACGACGTAGTGAGTTTCCTAAGGTTGTACCATAGCCACGCTCCAAAGGCTCAATGATAAATCTACCATAAGCGCCATCTTCACTTAATGCTACGGTTTCTATTTTTGGCTTTTCGATCTCGATCATGAAATGTACCCTCCATTCATTACGTCGGTTCCCTCTGGATACTTCGTTGAAAATCTCATAGTATGCCTATCCTTCAAATCATTATTCACGATTTTGGAATAATTATACTACAAAGTGATCCTGAATTATACGCGACGACGTTTTGGAGGACGGCAGCCGTTGTGAGGAACAGGAGTCACGTCTTTAATCAGGTTTACTTCAAGACCTGCTGCTTGCAAAGAGCGAATTGCTGCTTCACGGCCAGCGCCTGGACCTTTAACCATAACTTCAACAGTTTTCAAACCGTGCTCCATCGCTGCTTTAGCTGCTTTCTCAGCTGCCATTTGCGCTGCAAAAGGAGTACTTTTACGGGAACCTTTGAATCCAAGGTTTCCTGAACTTGCCCAAGAAATTGCGTTACCATGAGGATCTGTGATCGTCACGATCGTGTTGTTAAATGTTGAACGGATGTGTGCTACACCGCTCTCAATATTTTTCCGGTCACGACGTTTCGTACGGACAACTTTTTTAGGTTTTGCCATTAGCTCTAACCCCCTTTATTATTTCTTCTTATTAGCTACTGTACGACGAGGACCTTTACGTGTACGAGCGTTAGTTTTAGTACGTTGACCACGAACAGGAAGACCACGGCGGTGACGAAGACCACGGTAGGATCCAATTTCGATTAGACGTTTAATGTTTAAGGAAATTTCGCGGCGAAGGTCGCCTTCTACTTTAAGAGTCTTATCAATTACATCACGGATTTTGCTCACTTCATCTTCTGTCAGGTCGCGAACGCGAGTACTGCCATCGATTCCTGTGGATTCTATGATTTTTTGAGCAGTTGTGTTACCAATACCGAAAATGTAAGTCAACGCGATTACAACTCGCTTATCACGAGGTAAGTCAACTCCAGCTAAACGTGCCATCTACGGATGCACCTCCTTTTAACCTTGTTTTTGTTTGTGTTTCGGGTTTTCGCAAATAACCATAACATTGCCTTTACGGCGAATGACTTTACATTTCTCGCAAATCGGTTTAACCGACGGTCTTACTTTCATTTTAAGCCCTCCTTTTCATCGTAAGCAACCATGTTGCGTTTTCGTGAGAAAACTTGCTTCGTAAGCATACGCCTTGAGAGAGTTAATTCCATCAAAGCCGAACATTTATTTAAAACGGTAGGTTATACGGCCTCTCGTTAAATCATAAGGCGATAATTCTACGGTAACCTTGTCTCCAGGCAAAATGCGGATAAAATGCATTCTGATTTTTCCTGAAACATGGGCTAGGATTTTATGACCATTTTCCAATTCAACTTTAAACATTGCATTCGGAAGAGGTTCAATCACTGTACCTTCTACTTCAATTACATCTTCTTTGGCCACAGTCATTCTCCTTTCTCTTGTGCTTCATCTTGCATTCGTTCAACGAATTTGGCGATTGCGAAACGCAATTTCCCATTAGTGACACGACCTGTTTCCCTAATGCTTGACGCCACTTCACTGCTAATCATTTCTTGTAACTGAAGATGATTCAGGTTCTTCTTCTTCGGTTGATCGAATTTGCGGTGATCGCCGTCGGCAAGCCAGACAAAGCGATGATCCACAAGCCCAATCACGACCGCGTATTCCCCGGGATCTCTACCGCGAAGCACCTTTACGATTTGACCAACTTGCGGAATCTTACTCTCCACTCCATTCACCTACGATCTAGGCAAAGTTAATATTTCATAACCTGTTGCCGTAATAGCAACCGTGTGTTCGAAATGAGCGCATAAAGTACGATCTGAAGTAACTACGGTCCAATCGTCTTCTAGTGTTTGGACATATCTTTCACCAACAACCACCATTGGTTCAATGGCTAAGACCATGCCTGGTTTGAGTCGAGGACCTTTATCGGGTATCCCATAGTTCGGAATTTGTGGTTCTTCGTGAAGATCCGTTCCAATACCATGACCGACATACTCTATAACCACGGAGAAGCCTGCGTCTTCAATACAAGTTTGGATTGCATGCGACAGCGTGTAGAGTCTAGCATCCGGTTTAGCTTCTGCAATGCCTCGATAGAGCGATTGTTCTGTAACAGTCAGCAAACGCTGAGCTGTTTCAGAAATTTCACCGACAGGATATGTCCAAGCAGAATCTCCATGATAACCTTTATATTGAGCGCCGATATCAATCGAAATGATATCACCCTCAACCAGCTTTCTTGGACCAGGAATACCATGAACTAATTCTTCGTTGACTGAAGCACAAATGCTTCCAGGAAAACCATTGTAACCTTTGAATGATGGAATTGCTCCCTGACTGCGAATGAATTCCTCTGCGATCTGATCAAGTTCTTTCGTTGTAATGTTCGGACGAATCGCCCTTGCCAATAAGCGGTGCGTCTCGGCTACGATACGCCCAGCTTCTCGCATTAGGTCTAGTTCAACCTCGGACTTACAAATGATCATTACGCTAGACCTCGTAGCAGTGAGCCAATTTGTTCGGTTACCGCATGAATGTCTTGTTCCCCGTTAACCTCACGCAATAATTCCCTCTTTTGGTAGTAATCCAGCAGCGGAGCTGTCTTGTTGATATACTCATCCAAGCGTGTTCCGACTTTCTCTTCCGTATCATCAGATCGTTGGTACAACTCACCGGAACATTTATCGCATACGCCTTCTTGTTGAGGTGGGTTGAAGATGACATGATACGTAGAGCCACAGGATTTACAAATTCTTCGGCCAGTTAGTCTTGCTAACAGGAAGCTGCGATCAACAGCTAGATTGATAACAACTTCAATCTTCTTACCAAGTGAATTCACAATATCAGACAATGCATCGGCTTGAGCTACCGTTCTTGGAAACCCATCTAGCAAAAATCCTTTATCGCAATCCGGCTGGGCAAGACGCTCTCTCACAATACCGTTCGTAATTTCGTCAGGAACAAGAAGTCCTTTATCTACATATCCTTTTGCTTCAAGACCAAGCGGAGTACCTTGGCTCATTGCTAAGCGAAAAGCATCTCCCGTAGAGATATGAGGTATTTGAAATTCGGAAACGATCTTCTCTGCTTGCGTACCTTTGCCTGCACCAGGAGGCCCCATAAATATTACGTTCACAATTAAAACCTCCCCAACGCACTCGGCATTACGAACAGCACAATAGGTGCCGATGTAGCAGAACATGCCGCACCAGAACCTATTCGCTATTTATTGATAAATCCTTTGTAATGACGCTTAATCAATTGGCTCTCGATTTGCTTCATAGTCTCAAGACCAACGCCTACTACGATAAGTAAAGATGTACCACCTATCTTAACCGAACTAGGCAACCCGGCAAGTCCTCCGAATAGCATCGGAAGAATAGAGATTGCTGAGAGAAACAAAGCTCCAGAAAGAGTAATACGTGTCATTACGCGAGTCAGATAAGTCGATGTGGTTTTACCCGGTCTGATACCAGGTATGTATCCACCATTTTTCTTCATCTGGTCGGCCATTTGTACTGGATTAATTTGCACGAAGGTATAAAAGTAAGTGAACCCGATAATCAGCAATACATAAAGTACAATCGCTAATGGTGCAGTTTGGTTAATACTCAAGTTATTAATAATCCATTCTGCCACTACATTTCCTCTCCAGTAACTTGCAATGGTTGGAGGAAACATCAAAAGTGATAATGCAAAGATTACGGGGATAACACCAGCAGCATTCACTTTAAGTGGAATGTGCGTTGTTTGACCACCATACATTTTACGACCAACTACACGCTTAGCATATTGTACAGGTATCTTACGAACACCTTGTTGTACAAATATAACCCCAGCAATAATCAATACAACGACCACAGCAATGATAATAAACTTCACAATAGTAAGGAACAACGCTGCGTCCGAAGCTACAAGTGATTTATACATTTGCTGAATGCTTGTTGGAATCGCCGCAACGATCCCAGCAAAGATGATAATGGAAATACCATTTCCAATCCCATACTCCGTGATTTGCTCACCAAGCCACATCAAGAAAGCTGTGCCCGCGGTCAACACGATAGCTATTAAAGCAAAGGTTGTAAAGCCAGCATCAATAACCAAACCGCTGTAAAGGCGGTTAAAGCCGATTGATAATCCAAAAGCCTGAATCAAACCAAGCACAATCGTACCGTATCGAGTCACTTGCGTCATTTTCTTTCTTCCAACATCCCCTTCTTTCGCCCATTGCGCAAAGCGCGGGATGACATCCATGGACAAAAGTTGAACGATGATGGAAGCCGTGATGTAAGGCATAATTCCCATCGCGAAGATGGAAAATTGGAATAGCGCACCACCAGAAAACGTGTTAAGCAAACCAAAGACATCACTTTGATTCGCTTGATCTTGAAGTTTCAGAACATCCGTATTAATGTTCGGCACCGGAATAAAAGCACCCAAACGGTAGACGATTAGCAAGATTAACGTAAAGAGAATCCTTCTGCGTAAATCTTCTACTTTGAAGATGTTGGCAATGGTACTGAACATTAAATCACCTCGGTTTGACCGCCGGCAGCTTGGATTTTCTCAATCGCTGATTGAGAGAACTTATTCGCTTTAACGGTTAATTTTACTGTGATTTCACCGTTTCCTAAAATTTTGATGCCATCTTTAGGAGCTTTAACAATACCAGACTCCATCAATACTTCTGGAGTCACTTCAGTACCAGCTGCGAAGTTGTTCAAATCTTCAAGGTTTACGATCGCGTATTCCGTACGGAAACGGTTCGTGAAACCACGTTTAGGTAAACGACGGTACAAAGGATTTTGTCCACCCTCGAAACCAGGACGAACTCCTCCACCGGAACGTGCGTTTTGACCTTTATGTCCGCGAGTTGATGTTTTACCCATACCGCTACTTGTACCGCGGCCAACACGTTTACGAGTCTGACGAGAACCAGTAGCAGAACTTAGCTCATGTAACTTCATCGTTGCACACCTCCTCTAGATCTTAATTTCGTAATTCTATGCTTCGATTTCTTTAACTTCTACCAAATGGCTCACTTGATTAACCATTCCTCTGATCGCTGCATTGTCTTGGTGAACAACAGTTTGGTGCAACTTGCGAAGACCAAGTGTTTTCACTGTAATGCGTTGCGTTTCAGGACGGCCAATCAGGCTGCGCTTTAGGGTAACTTGTAATTGTTTAGCCATGTTTACCCCTCCTAACCTAATAGCTCTTGAACAGTTTTACCACGAAGCTTTGCAACTTCTTCCGCTTTTTTCAAGCGGCTTAAGCCTTCAAGCGTTGCGTTAACCATGTTCATGGAGTTCGATGAACCCAGGGATTTTGTCAAGATATCGCCTACACCAGCAAGTTCAAGTACTGCACGAACTGGTCCGCCAGCGATAACTCCTGTACCTTGGGAAGCTGGTTTCAATAGAACGCGTCCTGCGCCAAATTTACCAGTAACAAGGTGAGGAATCGAAGTGCCTACGAGTGGAACATGAATCAAGTTCTTTTTCGCATCTTCAATACCTTTACGGATTGCATCTGGAACTTCGGATGCTTTACCGATTCCTGCACCAACCCAGCCATTGCCATCGCCAACGACGACAAGTGCGCTGAAGCTGAAACGACGTCCGCCTTTTACTACTTTAGCTACGCGATTAATATTTACGACTTTTTCTGTTAGCTCTAAAGTATTAGGATCTACACGCAAGTCTTTTACCTCCTTATTAATTTATTTCTAGAATTCAAGACCAGCTTCACGAGCTGCGTCAGCTAATGCTTGCACACGACCATGATACAGGTATCCACCGCGGTCAAAAACCACTTTGTCTACACCTTTTTCTTTCGCACGTGCCGCGATTAATGCGCCAACTTTACGAGCAGCTTCAACGTTACCACCGTTACCGATTTCGCTTTTCAACTCTTTATCTTGAGTCGATGCCGATACTAGTGTTACACCAGTTGTATCATCGATCAGTTGAGCGTACATATGCTTGGATGAACGGAAAATGTTCAAACGTGGGCGAAGAGTTGTACCTTCAATTTTCTTACGAACACGAAGGTGTCTTTTCAGACGAGCTTTATTTTTATCGCTTTTAGTAATCATCTATACTTACACTCCTTTCATCATCTTATGATGCGAGGCTTATGCTTACGTAGCAAGTTCTCCCTTGAGAACTCTTAGCTATTACCCGCGATCTTTCGATCTTATTTCTTCTTACCAGCTTTACCTTCTTTACGAAGAATGCGCTCGCCTTCATACTTGATACCTTTACCTTTATACGGCTCAGGTTCACGTACGGAACGAACTTTCGCTGCCATTGCGCCAACTAGCTCTTTATCAATACCTTTAACGATGATTTTCGTGTTCGTTGGAACATCGAACTCAATACCGTTCTCAGGATTGATTTCAACTGGATGGGAGTACCCAACGTTGAGAACCAATTTGTCACCGCTCTTGTTAGCACGGTAACCTACGCCTACTAGATCCAAAGATTTCGTGAAACCTTCCGTTACACCACTTACCATGTTGGCAACAACACTACGTGTTGTACCATGCAGGGACCGGTGGAGCTTGTTATCGGAAGGACGCTCAACGGAAATCTCGTTTTCTAGAACACTAATTTTCATATCTTTATGAAATTCACGGGAAAGCGTACCTTTAGGACCTTTAACCGTAAGTTGAGTATTGTCTAGTGTTACATTTACACCACCTGGAATGGTGATTGGCTTACGACCAATACGAGACATGTTTGCACCTCCATTCAATTACAATTGTATTACCAAACGTAGCAGATAACTTCTCCGCCAGCTTTGGATTGACGAGCATCTTTATCCGTCATTACTCCTTGAGATGTGGAGATGATGGCAATCCCTAATCCGCCCAATACACGAGGGATTTCTTGTGATTTAGTGTAAACGCGTAGACCTGGTTTAGAAATTCTTTTCAAACCAGAGATAACACGCTCATTGTTTGATCCGTATTTCAGGAACAAACGAATGATACCTTGTTTGCTATCTTGAACGTACTCAGCATCACGGATAAATCCTTCTTTTTTAAGGATTTCAGCGATTTCCCTCTTCACTTTAGATGCAGGGATTTCAACTGTTTCATGACGTACGATGTTCGCATTACGAATGCGTGTTAGCATATCTGCAATTGGATCTGACATGACCATTTTGTGTAAACCTCCTTCCCGAAAATAGGGTGATTACCAGCTTGCTTTTTTCACGCCTGGAATCTGACCTTTGTGTGCTAATTCGCGGAAACAAATCCGACAAATTTTGAACTTGCGAAGCACTGAATGCGGACGTCCGCAGCGCTCACAACGTGTGTATGCTTGCACTTTAAACTTCGGGGTACGTTGCTGTTTGACTTTCATCGAAGTTTTTGCCACTTAATATAACACCTCCTGATAGGTACGACTGGTAACCTATTTTACGAAAGGCGCTCCGAGTTGTGTTAAAAGCTCGCGAGCTTCCTCGTCGGACTTAGCCGTTGTAACGATAACAATATCCATACCACGAACTTTATCGATTTTATCGTACTCAATTTCTGGGAAAATGAGTTGTTCTTTCAAACCAAGCGTGTAGTTACCACGTCCATCAAATGCTTTGTTGGAAATACCGCGGAAGTCACGTACACGTGGAAGTGATACGTTGAAAAGCTTATCCAAGAAGTGGTACATACGCTCGCCGCGAAGAGTTACTTTCGCACCGATTGGCATGTTTTCACGAAGTTTGAAACCCGCGATCGCTTTTTTGGATTTTGTAACTACTGGCTTTTGACCAGAGATCTTCTGAAGATCTTCTACTGCAGTGTCAAGTACTTTGGAGTTCGATACTGCTTCACCAACACCCATGTTGATTACAACTTTCTCGATTTTTGGCACTTGCATAACTGTTGTATAGTTGAACTTTTGAATTAACGCAGGCGTAATTTCATTCAAGTAACGATCTTTCAATCTTACTGCCATGATTCAATTTCCTCCTTTCCATACATGTGTGTATTAGTCGATAACTTCGCCGGATTTTTTCGCGATGCGAACTTTCGTTCCGTTATCCAATACTTTGTATCCTACGCGAGTAGGTTTGCCGCTCTTAGGATCAATCAGCATCACGTTAGAAACGTGGATAGCAGCTTCTTGATTCAAGATACCGCCTTGTGGGTTTTGTTGGGATGGTTTCGCATGTTTCTTAACCATGTTCACACCTTCAACTAACACACGATTTTGACGAGGGTAAGCTGCGATAACGCGGCCCTTTTTACCTTTGTCTTTACCCGTGATAACGAAAACTGTATCGTCTTTTTTCACGTGCAATTTATTGTTATGAGATTCTAGTCTCTTTTTAAGTCTTGGCATTAGCTTCTACACCTCCTGGGGTTCTCCGCTTTGGAAAACAACATCGTAACACGTCTTAGATAACTTCTGGAGCCAAGGATACGATCTTCATGAAGTCTCTATCGCGAAGTTCGCGAGCAACTGGTCCGAAGATACGAGTACCACGTGGGCTCTTATCTTCTTTCACGATAACAGCTGCATTCTCATCAAATGAGATATATGAACCGTCTTTACGGCGAGCACCGCTCTTCGTACGAACGATAACTGCTTTAACAACGTCACCTTTTTTGACAACGCCACCTGGTGTTGCTTCTTTTACTGAACATACGATCAAATCACCAATGTGACCAACGCGACGACCAGTACCACCCAAAACACGGATACACATCAATTGTTTCGCACCTGAGTTGTCAGCGACAGCCAAACGAGTAAATGGTTGAATCATCGTATTCCCTCCTTTCGGGGTTCATGTCTAAATTATTAGATAACAACTGCCACTTCAAGAATTTCAACCAGTCTAAAGCTTTTATCTTTGGACAACGGTCGAGTTTCACTGATTTTCACAGTGTCACCAATCTTAGCTTGGTTGTTTTCGTCATGCGCTTTGAACTTTTTCGTATATTTGATTCTCTTGTGATAGAGTTCATGTTTTTTGTAAGTTTCTACAGCAACAACAATGGTTTTATCCATTTTATCGCTGACAACTTTACCGATCAGAACTTTACGATCGTTACGTTCAGCCATCTAAGGAACACTCCCTTCTAGATTTGGTTACCCAATACCCAGTTCTCTTTCACGCAAAATAGTCTTGGCACGAGCGATCTCTTTACGCAAATCACGGATTTGAGTCGGGTTGTCCAATTGACCAGTAGCTAGTTGAAAACGGAGGTTAAAGAGTTCTTCTTTAAAACCATTAACTTTTTGCTCGATTTCAGCAGTGGTTAAGTTCCGGAATTCACTACCCTTCATTTGCTTCACCGCCTACTTCTTCTCTTTTCACGAACTTCGTTTTGATTGGAAGCTTGTGAGCTGCAAGACGCATCGCTTCGCGAGCAACCTCTTCGCTTACACCAGCAAGTTCAAACAAAATTTTGCCCGGTTTTACTACGGAAACCCATTTTTCCACGCTACCTTTACCACTACCCATACGGACTTCAAGCGGTTTTTGTGTAACTGGTTTAGCTGGGAAGATTTTAATCCAAACTTTACCGCCACGTTTGATGTAACGTGTCATGGCAATACGTGCTGCTTCGATTTGACGGTTGGTTACCCATGCCGGCTCAGTCGCTTGCAGACCGAATTCGCCAAAAGCAACTTCCGTACCGCCTTTAGCGCGACCTTTCATGTTACCGCGGTGTTCTTTGCGGTGTTTTACACGTTTAGGTACTAACATGATTTAATTTCCTCCTTCCGGCTGAGCCTTTTTCTTAGCTGTCGGAAGCACTTCTCCACGGTAGATCCATACTTTTACACCAATACGTCCATAAGTAGTAGCTGCTTCAGCTGTACCATAGTCGATATCTGCACGAAGTGTATGAAGTGGAACAGTTCCTTCGCTATATCCTTCCGTACGAGCAATCTCAGCACCGCCAAGACGTCCGCTAGTTGCAACTTTAATACCTTTTGCTCCGGATCTCATAGTTCTTTGCATAGCTTGTTTCATCGCACGACGGAAGGAAACACGACGCTCCAATTGAAGTGCAACAGATTCAGCTACTAGGATAGCATCAAGATCTGGGTGTTTAATTTCAGAAATGTTAATGTGAACTTTTTTGTTCGACATAGCTGCGATATAGTTACGAATAACTTCAACTTCAGCTCCGCCTTTACCAATAACCATTCCTGGTTTAGCAGTATGAATCGTTACGTTAACGCGATTAGCCGCGCGCTCGATATCGAAATGGGAAACTGCTGAATCTTTAAGTTTATTTTTTAAGTATTCGCGAATTTTAACGTCTTCAAGCAGCAGAGTTCCAAAATCTTTTTCTGCGAACCATTTGGACTCCCAATCACGAATGACACCAATTCTAAAACCTATCGGGTGTACTTTCTGACCCACACGTTACCCCTCCTTATTTTTCAGATACCACGATTGTGATGTGGCTGGTACGTTTTCTGATCGCGCTAGCGCGGCCCATCGCACGTTGTTGGAATCTTTTCATTGTTGGCCCTTGATTTACGAAAGTCTCGGAAACAACAAGTTTGTTTGGATCTAACGAATAGTTATGCTCTGCATTGGCAATTGCGGAATTCAATAGTTTCTCCAGAATTGGAGAAGCTGCTTTCGGTGTATGACGCAAAATTGCGATCGCTTCACCTACCGCTTTTCCCCGAATCAAGTCAACAACTAGCTTTGCTTTACGAGGAGCAATCCGAGCGTGGTTCAATATTGCTTTAGCTTGCATGGTAGTACCTCCTCTCGGTTAAAAATGAATTAACGTTTTCCGGTTTTCTTATCGTCATCGTGACCTTTATACGTACGTGTTGGAGCAAATTCACCAAGCTTATGCCCAACCATATCTTCCGTTACATATACTGGCACGTGTTTTCTTCCGTCGTAAACTCCGAAAGTGTGACCAACGAATTGCGGGTAAATTGTAGAACGACGGGACCAGGTTTTGACAACTAATTTCTTGCCAGCAGTATTCAAGTCTTCTACTTTTTTCAGTAAGTGTCCATCAATAAATGGACCTTTCTTTAAGCTGCGACCCATGGGTGTTCCTCCCTTCCTTGAACCTCAAGAACTGAATTACTTCGTACGACGACGTACAATGTATTTATCGGATGCTTTACCTTTTTTACGAGTTTTGAAACCAAGCGTCGGTTTACCCCATGGAGACATAGGTGATTTACGTCCGATTGGTGCGCGTCCTTCACCACCACCGTGCGGGTGATCATTCGGGTTCATAACAACCCCACGAACTTGAGGACGATTGCCTTTCCAACGATTACGTCCTGCTTTACCGATTTTCACAAGTTCGTGATCTTCGTTACCAACAGAACCGATTGTTGCGCGGCAAACTTTTAGAACTTTACGAACTTCACCGGAAGAAAGACGGATCGTTACATAAGTTTCTTCTTTACCAAGCAATTGAGCTTCTGTACCTGCAGCACGCACCAATTGTGCACCTTTACCAGGCTTCAACTCAATGTTGTGGATAACTGTACCAACTGGAATGTTTTCCAATGGAAGTGCGTTACCTACTTTGATATCTGCATCTGGACCAGATACGATACGATCGTCAACTTTAAGACCTTTAGGTGCGATGATGTATCTTTTCTCTCCATCCGCATAGTGAATCAATGCGATGTTAGCGGAACGGTTAGGATCGTACTCAACTGTAGCAACGCGTCCTGGTATTCCATCTTTAGTACGTTTGAAATCGATGATACGGTATTTACGTTTGTGTCCACCGCCATGATGACGAACCGTGATTTTACCTTGGTTGTTACGACCAGCAGTTTTACTTAAAGGTGCAAGCAAAGATTTCTCTGGCGTTGACGTTGTGATTTCTTCAAAAGTAGAAACCGACATCGCACGACGAGCTGGTGAGGTTGGTTTATATTTTTTAACTGGCACTCTGTTTCCTCCTTACTTTAAGAAATGGGTTATACCGTTTCAAAGAATTCCAATTCTTTGCTTTCTGCGCTCAAGGACACGATAGCTTTCTTCCAGATGGAAGTGTAGCCAGAGTGACGACCATAGCGTTTAGGCTTAGCTGGCATTCTGAGTGTATTTACATTTGTAACTTTCACTTTGAAAATCGCTTCAATAGCTTGTTTAATTTCTGTTTTGTTAGCGCGAAGATCCACTTCGAAAACATACTTTTTGTTAGCCATTAGGTCGCTTGTACGCTCAGTGATGATCGGGCGCTTGATAATGTCGCGTGGATTTTTCATTGTGCAAGCACCTCCTCAACTTTCTGTACAGCCTCTTGTGTTAAGATCAATTTGTCATGAAGCATGACATCTAGAACGTTAACTCCATCAGCAGCAACAAATTTCACACCTGGGATGTTACGAGCAGACAAAGCAACATTGGAGTCGTTAGCAACGCCCACAACTAGTACTTTGCGATCTACTTTAAGGTTGTTTAGAATCGCTACGAAATCTTTCGTTTTCGGAGCATTCAATTCAAGTTGATCCAATACAATCAAGTTGTTATCGATAAGTTTCGAGGACAAAGCAGATTTGATCGCTAAGCGACGAACTTTTCTTGGCAATTTGAAACCATAGCTGCGAGGTGTTGGTCCGAATACGGTACCGCCGCCTTTCCACTGTGGAGCACGAATACTACCTTGACGAGCGCGTCCTGTACCTTTTTGTTTCCAAGGTTTACGACCACCGCCGCGAACTTCCGAACGACCTTTAGTCTTGTGAGTGCCTTGACGAACAGCTGCTTGTTGCAAAAGAACAGCTTCGTGAATCGCATGAACGTGAGGCTCAATTCCGAAAACAACGTCAGACAGTTCAACTTCTCCTACCTGAGCACCTGTTACATTATATAAAGCTACTTTTGGCATCTGTCTTCCTCCTTTCTTACTTTTTAACAGCAGACTTCACGCTAACGTAGCTGTTTTTAGGACCTGGAATGGAACCTTTAACTAGCAATACATTACGCTCAGCATCTACTTTAATGATTTGAAGATTTTGAAGTGTTACTGTTTCGTTACCCATATGTCCTGGCAATTTCTTACCTTTAGGAACACGGTTTGCTTGAATGGAACCCATCGAACCTGGTCCGCGGTGATAACGTGATCCGTGTGCCATTGGCCCAGTGGATTGGTTATGTCTTTTGATGTTACCTTGGAACCCTTTACCTTTGGAAGTACCCGTTACATCAACGAATTCGCCCTCTGCGAACAGATCTGCTTTCAGCTCTTGACCTACTTCATAGTCACCCAACTGAATGCCACGAATTTCTTTAACGTAGCGCTTAGGCGTTGCCCCTGCTTTTTTCGCATGGCCAAGCTCTGGTTTAATGATACGGCTAGCTTTTACATCATCAAAACCGATTTGGATCGACTCATATCCGTCGTTATCCACATCTTTCTTTTGCAGCACCACACATGGTCCCGCTTGAATGACAGTTACCGGAACAACATTGCCCTCCGGAGTAAACAATTGTGTCATCCCAAGTTTTTTTCCTAAGATACCTTTCATCGTTGACACCTCTTTTCCTTCCGTATTAACTCTATAGTTGTTTTACAGTTTGATCTCGATGTCAACGCCAGACGGTAAGTCTAGACGCATCAAAGCATCAACTGTTTGTGGTGTTGGATTCACAATATCGATTAGACGCTTATGCGTACGCATTTCGAATTGCTCACGCGAATCCTTGTACTTGTGCACCGCACGAAGAATCGTGATGATTTGCTTCTCTGTCGGAAGCGGAATCGGACCGGATACACCTGCACCGGAACGCTTGGCAGTTTCCACGATTTTCTCAGCTGATTGATCAATAACTCTGTGATCATAAGCCTTCAAACGGATACGAATTTTTTGCTTTGCCATATAAGTCCCTCCTTCTATCGCCCAATTTAGTATCGGACATACTCCGTGAAAATTCTCCAACGACCATCCCCATGGCAAAGGGGCCTGGTGTGTCGGCAACCTTTCACATCATCGCAACGTCACAGACCAACGTTTAATATTATATAAAATTATAAAACGAAAAGCAAGTGAAATATTAGGCAGATGCACAATATTATTTACACGTTCAATTCACTTCTATATAACTAATAACGATCTGTCGTTCCTCAATCCGTTTCTACATTATAATAGAATGAATTATCTAAAACTACTGCATTCTGTTTCCAGTCCATAATGAAAAAACATCCATCGATAAATCGATGGATGTTCTGTCTCTCAAGGAGAGATTATTTTTGAATTGTAGCAACCGCGCCCGCACCAACTGTACGTCCGCCTTCACGAATCGCGAAGCGTGTTCCTTCTTCGATTGCGATTGGGTTGATTAGTTCTACAGTAACAGTGATGTTATCACCTGGCATTACCATCTCAGTTCCTTCTGGAAGGTTGATGATACCAGTAACGTCAGTTGTACGGAAGTAGAACTGTGGACGGTAACCAGTGAAGAAAGGCTTGTGACGGCCACCCTCTTCTTTAGTTAGAACGTAGATTTGAGCTGTAAAGTTCGTGTGTGGTTTAACTGAACCTGGCTTAGCAAGTACTTGTCCACGCTCGATATCTTTACGATCAACACCACGAAGAAGAGCACCGATGTTGTCACCTGCTTGAGCGGAGTCAAGCAATTTACGGAACATCTCTACGCCTGTAACTACGCATTTGCGAGTTTCTTCAGCGATACCAACGATTTCAACTTCTTCTTGTACTTTAACAGTACCACGCTCTACACGGCCAGTAGCAACTGTTCCACGACCAGTGATTGAGAAAACATCCTCAACTGGCATAAGGAAAGGTTTGTCCGTTTGACGCTCTGGAGTTGGGATGTAAGTGTCGACTTGTTCGAACAACTCAACGATTTTATCAGCCCATGCACCATCTGGGTTTTGAAGAGCTTCACGAGCTGCACCGCGGATGATTGGAGTATCATCGCCAGGGAACTCATATTCGTTAAGAAGGTCGCGAACTTCCATCTCAACCAATTCAAGCAATTCTTCGTCTTCAACCATGTCACATTTGTTAAGGAATACCACGATGTACGGTACGCCTACTTGACGGGAAAGAAGAATGTGCTCACGCGTTTGTGGCATAGGGCCATCAGCTGCGGATACTACTAAGATAGCGCCGTCCATTTGAGCAGCACCTGTGATCATGTTTTTAACATAGTCAGCATGTCCTGGGCAATCTACGTGTGCGTAGTGACGGTTAGGAGTTTCGTACTCAACGTGAGCTGTGGAGATTGTGATACCGCGCTCGCGCTCTTCTGGAGCTTTATCGATTTGGTCGAATGCTACTGCAGCTCCACCGTATCTTTTGGACAATACAGTTGTGATTGCAGCAGTCAAAGTTGTTTTACCATGGTCAACGTGACCGATAGTACCGATGTTAACATGCGGTTTAGTACGTTCAAATTTAGCCTTTGCCATTTTAAACGATTCCTCCTTAGAGTGACTATTAGTTTTATATTAAGCGCCTTTGCCTTTTGCAATAATTTCTTCTGCAATTGACTTAGGTACTTCTTCATAATGTGAAAGTTCCATGGAGTAAACACCACGGCCTTGTGTTCTTGAACGAAGTGTTGTGGAATAACCAAACATTTCGGACAAAGGCACTTTAGCACGGATGATTTGCGCGCCATGACGGTTATCCATACCTTCAATACGTCCACGACGGGAGTTAAGGTCACCCATAACATCGCCCATGTACTCTTCTGGTACAGTAACTTCAACCTTCATTATTGGCTCAAGAAGAACCGGTTTACATTTTTCTTTCGCAGCTTTTAGCGCCATGGAACCTGCGATTTTGAACGCCATTTCATTGGAGTCAACATCGTGGTAAGATCCATCGACAACAGTAGCTTTGATATCCACGAGCGGGAATCCTGCGATTACACCGTTTTTCATGGATTCTTCGATACCAGCTTGGATAGGTGCGATGTATTCTCTTGGAATAGCTCCGCCGACTACCTTGCTCTCGAATGTGAAACCTGCTCCAGCTTCTTGCGGTTCGAACTCAACCCAACAATGTCCGTATTGACCACGACCACCAGATTGACGAACAAATTTACCCTCAACTTTAGCTGGCGCACGGAATGTTTCACGGTAAGCAACTTGCGGCTTACCAACATTCGTTTCTACTTTGAACTCGCGAAGCATACGGTCAACTAGGATCTCAAGGTGAAGCTCACCCATACCTGCGATGATCGTTTGTCCTGTTTCTTCGTCTGTGGAAGCACGGAAAGTCGGATCTTCTTCAGCAAGCTTTTGCAATGCGATACCCATTTTATCTTGGTCAGCTTTCGTCTTCGGTTCAACAGCAAGCTGGATAACCGGTTCAGGGAAGACCATTTTCTCAAGGATAACTGGGTTTTTCTCATCACAAAGTGTATCACCTGTTGTTGTATCTTTCAATCCAACAGCAGCCGCGATATCACCAGAGTAAACGATGCTGATCTCTTGACGGCTGTTCGCATGCATTTGAAGAATACGACCAACACGTTCACGTTTTCCTTTTGTCGCATTGATAACATATGAACCAGAGTTCAATGTACCAGAGTAAACACGGAAGAACGTTAGACGACCAACGAAAGGATCTGTCATGATTTTGAATGCAAGCGCTGAGAACGGTTGGTCATCAGCAGACTTACGAACCACTTCAGTACCGTCGTCTAGAACACCTTTGATGTCAGGTACATCAACTGGAGATGGAAGGTAGTTAATTACCGCATCCAACATCAATTGCACACCTTTGTTTCTGTAAGAAGACCCAACGATAACTGGGAAGATTTTAACTTCGCAGACACCTTTACGAAGGGCAGCCTTAATCTCATCAACAGTAAGCTCTTCACCTTCGAGATATTTCATTGTGAGCTCTTCATCAAGCTCAGCAACTTTCTCGATCAGTTCCAAACGTAGTTCTGCAACTTGATCTTTGAACTCAGCTGGAATTTCGATTTTCTCGATATCCTTACCAAGATCATCTTTGTACATATAAGCAACTTCATCAACTAAATCGATGATACCCTTGAACTCATTCTCAGCACCGATTGGAAGTTGAATAGCCACTGCATTTGCACCAAGTTTTTGACGCATGGATTCAACAACTTGCAGGAAGTCTGCACCGATGATATCCATTTTGTTAACATAAGCAATCCGTGGAACGTGGTATTTATCAGCTTGTCTCCAAACTGTCTCCGATTGAGGCTCAACGCCCTCTTTCGCACTAAATACACCAACTGCTCCGTCTAACACACGAAGGGAACGCTCTACCTCTACGGTAAAGTCAACGTGTCCTGGGGTATCGATGATATTGATGCGGTGACCGTCCCATTGCGCAGTTGTAGCGGCGGAAGTAATCGTGATTCCGCGCTCTTGTTCTTGCTCCATCCAGTCCATCGTAGCAGCACCTTCGTGCACCTCTCCGATTTTATGAACTTTACCAGTGTAGTACAAAATACGCTCTGTTGTTGTCGTTTTACCAGCATCGATATGAGCCATGATCCCGATATTACGTGTGTTTTTTAAGGAGAACTCTCTAGCCATAGGTCGTTATGTCTCCTTTCTTTTAATTGTTTTAGAATTCTACCAACGGTAGTGTGCAAATGCTTTATTTGCTTCAGCCATTTTGTGTGTATCTTCACGTTTCTTAACGGAAGCACCTGTGCTGTTGCTAGCATCGATAATTTCATTAGCCAATCTTTCTTCCATCGTCTTCTCACCGCGAAGACGGGAATAGTTCACCAACCAACGCAAACCTAATGTCGAACGACGGTCAGGTCTAACTTCGATCGGCACTTGATAGTTTGCTCCCCCAACACGGCGAGCTTTAACTTCAAGTACTGGCATAATGTTTTTGATAGCAGCTTCAAACACTTCCATCGGCTCTTTACCTGTACGATCTTTCACGAGGTTAAAAGCGTTGTATAGAATGGTTTGTGCTACCCCTCTTTTTCCATCAACCATCATGCGATTGATAAGACGAGTAACTAGTTTGCTATTATAAATCGGATCTGGCAATACGTCTCTGCGAGTAACTGGACCTTTACGAGGCATAGTTATCCCCCTTTCTTATAAGAATCATCCCTGATTATTATCTCTTATTTTTTAACTTTCGGACGTTTCGTACCGTATTTGGAACGGGATTGCTTACGGTTGTTAACACCGGAAGTATCCAACGCGCCACGAACGATGTGATAACGTACCCCTGGAAGATCTTTAACCCTTCCACCACGAATCATAACAACGCTGTGTTCTTGCAGGTTGTGTCCAATTCCTGGAATGTAAGCTGTTACCTCAATACGGTTCGTCAAACGAACACGGGCATATTTACGAAGTGCGGAGTTCGGCTTCTTCGGAGTCATTGTACCTACACGCGTGCAGACACCACGTTTTTGAGGAGCGCTCAAATTCGTTGCCTCTCTTTTCAAAGCGTTGAACCCTTTTTGTAAAGCTGGTGATTTAGATTTATCCACCTTAGCTTGACGACCTTTACGTACTAGTTGGTTAATTGTTGGCATTTCGTTACCTCCTCCCTACAGTCATAACATAATGTACTTCTTGCAAGCCCACAGATCCAGGCGAGTCATAAATGAGCAAAGAGAAAGTCTTTGCTTTGGAAGGCAGAACAATTCACGAGGATTCATTCATACTAATCCCAATCACAAAAACGTCATTAGCTTTTATTCATTTACAACAGCTGCTACCGCAGCTCCAACTTCAATTCCACACGCTTTACCTAGCATCTTCATAGAATCTACGTAGGTTACAGGTACACCTTTCTGTTTACAGAGGGCCACCAGATTTATCGTCAATCGCGGATCTGCATCTTTCGAAACAAAAACTTCAATCGCCTTGTCTTGCTCGACAGTTTTTGTTACTTTCTTCGTGCCCACACATCGATTCTTGGCCTGTTTGACTATTTCATAAGACATTAGGCACCCCCATTAAAAAAAGGAAAGAATATCGACTTAGGCACACTACGATATAGTAGCATTTTGAATTGCGAGTGTCAAGGGATAAGTTCTATCATTTTTACTAGCTCTAACCCATCCACTATCACCAAAAGAGGCAGCACACTCTATCTAGTGGCCGCCTCATTTATATGATTATTCTACTGCTACTGTTTCTTTTTCCAAATCTTCATCTTGAACGACGACTTCGTTAGGGTTCGTAATACGAATGTTGCGGTATCTCGGCATACCCGTTCCTGCAGGAATCAGTTTACCAATGATAACATTCTCTTTCAAACCTAACAATTGGTCGACTTTCCCCTTAATTGCTGCATCTGTCAAGACACGTGTTGTCTCTTGGAAGGATGCCGCAGACAAGAAGGAGTCTGTTTCAAGCGATGCTTTGGTGATACCAAGCAAGATAGGGCGCGCAACAGCAGGCTCAGCGTCTGCAAACAAAGCAACCTTATTCGCCGCTTCATACTCATGAATATCAACGAATGAGCCTGGCAGCAATGTTGTATCCCCCGCATCAACGATACGGATTTTACGCAACATTTGACGTACCATAACCTCGATGTGCTTATCGTTAATTTCTACCCCTTGGTTACGATAAACGCGTTGAACTTCTTGAAGGATGTAGTTCTGAACGCCGCGGATACCTTTGATGCGAAGCATCTCTTTCGGGTCGATGGATCCGTCAGTCAACTCATCTCCAGCTTCTACTTGTTGGTTCAGTGTTACACGAACACGGGAGCCGTAAGGAACTGCATACACCTTGGATTCCGCTTCACCTTGAACTTCGATCTCACGACGATCCTTCGCCTCACGAATTTCTTTAACGACACCGTCGATCTCAGAAATAATCGCTTGACCTTTCGGATTACGTGCTTCAAAGAGCTCTTGAATACGCGGCAAACCTTGTGTAATATCGTCTCCTGCAACACCACCCGTATGGAACGTACGCATCGTCAACTGTGTTCCAGGCTCACCAATGGATTGCGCGGCAATAATTCCTACTGCCTCACCAACCTCAACGAATTGACCTGTAGCCAAGTTACGACCGTAACACTTCTTACATACACCATGGTTCGTGCGGCAGCTTAGGACGGAACGAATTTGGAGTTTCTCGATACCAGCTTCAATAATCGCATCCGCAATACCTGATTCAATCAGTTCATTGCGATGAACGATGACTTCACCTGTTTGTGGGTGACGAAGCGTTTCATACGCATAGCGTCCTTCAATACGATCGTAAAGGTCCTCGATAACCTCTTTACCGTCTTGGATTTTGCTAACCATGAAGCCTTTATCTGTTCCACAATCGTCTTCACGAACGATCACATCTTGTGCTACGTCAACGAGACGACGCGTCAAGTAACCTGAATCCGCTGTACGAAGTGCTGTATCGGCAAGACCTTTACGCGCTCCATGCGTGGAAATAAAGTACTCTAAGATCGTTAAACCTTCACGGAAGTTCGATTTAATCGGCAACTCCATAATTTTACCAGATGGATTCGCCATCAAACCACGCATACCGCCAAGCTGTGTAATTTGTGATTTGTTACCACGCGCTTTGGATTCAACCATCATGGAAATGGAGTTGTACTTATCTAGGGATTTCATCAATATTTCTGTGATTTCATCCTTCGCTTTACTCCAGATCGCAATAACGCGGTCATAACGCTCTTCATCAGTAATCAAACCGCGGCGGTATTGGTTCGTTACTACGCGCACTTTCTCTTCGCAATCTTTCAGGATTGCGACTTTCTCCGTTGGAACAACAACGTCGGAGACAGCTACGGTAATACCCGCTTTCGTTGAATACGTGAATCCAAGCTCTTTAATTTTATCCAGAATCATCGACGTTTGTGTCGTATGATATTTGCGGAAACATTCAGCGATGATGGATCCTAGATATTCTTTACCTACCGCTTTGTTCTCAGGACGCTCAGCCATGATGGCTTTCAAATCTGCACCCTTCTCAAATACAAAGTGAGAATCCGGAATACCGTTCAATAGGTTCGTCTTCGTCGGCTCATTGATGTAAGGAAAATCTGCTGGATAGATTTCGTTCATGATGATTTTACCGATGGTCGTAATCAACATGGCATCTTGTTGTTTCGCCGTAAAACTCGTTTTATTCAACGCTTTAGCAGGAATCGCTACACGCGCATGCAGGGCCATTTTGCCTGATTGGTAGGAAGAAACTGCTTCGTGTACAGTTCGGATAATGGAACCTGCACCTTTAGCAAATTTGTTATCCGTTGTTAGGTAGAAGCTTCCCAGAACCATATCCTGCGAAGGCGTAACAACTGGCTTACCGTCTTTCGGGTTCAAAATGTTACCCGCCGCTAGCATAAGCAAGCGAGCTTCAGCTTGAGCTTCGGATGATAAAGGTACGTGAACAGCCATTTGGTCACCGTCGAAGTCAGCGTTGTACGCTGTACATACAAGCGGATGCAGTTTGATCGCGCGACCTTCAACCAAAATTGGTTCGAACGCTTGAATCCCAAGTCTATGCAACGTAGGGGCACGGTTCAATAGAACCGGATGCTCCTTAATTACTTCTTCTAGTACATCCCAAACATCAGGGCTTACACGCTCAACTTTACGTTTCGCGCTCTTGATGTTATGAGCTAAGCCTTTATTGACTAGCTCTTTCATTACGAAAGGCTTGAACAATTCAAGTGCCATTTCCTTCGGTAGACCACATTGATACATCTTTAGATGAGGTCCTACAACGATAACGGAACGACCCGAGTAGTCAACACGTTTACCGAGCAAGTTTTGACGGAAACGACCTTGTTTACCTTTCAGCATGTGGCTGAGAGATTTCAAAGGACGGTTACCTGGACCTGTTACTGGACGGCCGCGGCGACCATTATCAATCAATGCGTCAACCGCTTCTTGGAGCATCCGTTTCTCATTTTGAACAATGATATCCGGTGCACCTAGGTCGAGCAATCTTTTAAGACGGTTGTTACGATTAATTACACGGCGATAAAGATCATTCAAGTCGGATGTCGCAAAACGACCACCATCAAGCTGAACCATCGGACGAAGTTCTGGCGGGATTACTGGAAGTACATCTAGTACCATCCAACCAGGCAAGTTCTTGGAGTTACGGAATGCTTCCATAACTTCAAGGCGCTTAATCGCACGGTTACGACGTTGACCTTGTGCTGTTTTGAGTTCTTCCTTGAGTGTATCTACTTCACGCTCGATATCAATATCGATAAGAAGCTTTTTGACTGCTTCTGCACCCATGCCTGCTTGGAAAGCATACCCGTACTTTTCACGATAGCTGCGGTATTCTTTCTCCGACAATAGTTGCTTCTTCTCCAGCGGTGTATCACCAGGATCCGTTACGACATAGGACGCGAAGTAGATGATCTCTTCCAATGATCTTGGAGACATATCTAAAGCTAGACCCATACGACTCGGAATCCCTTTAAAATACCAGATGTGTGAGACAGGAGCAGCAAGCTCAATGTGCCCCATGCGCTCACGACGTACTTTTTGACGAGTCACTTCTACGCCACAGCGGTCACAAACGACGCCTTTATAGCGAACGCGTTTGTACTTACCGCAATGACATTCCCAATCTTTGGTAGGTCCGAAGATCTTTTCGCAGAAAAGACCTTCTTTCTCTGGTTTTAACGTTCTGTAGTTAATTGTTTCCGGCTTCTTTACTTCCCCACGGGACCAAGAGCGAATTTTATCGGGTGATGCCAAGCCGATTTTCATAAACTCGAAGTTGTTAACGTCCATCAAGGAGCAACCCTCCTTTAAGAATTTAAACCCACTATGCAGTGAATCGTTCTCGATCTATTGTGGTGTTCTTAATCGTTGACGCCCAGTTCGGTGCCTTCGATGTTTAGGTTTAATTTATCACTTGTGACTTCGTCGTCATCGTCAGCCTCGCGCATTTCGATCTCTTCCTCATCGCCAGACAGAATTTTGACATCCATACCTAAGCTTTGAAGCTCTTTGATCAAAACTTTGAACGATTCTGGAACACCTGGTTCTGGAACGTTCTCGCCTTTGACGATAGATTCGTATGTTTTCACACGACCAACAACGTCATCTGATTTGACTGTAAGAATTTCTTGCAGTGTATAGGCAGCACCATAAGCCTCAAGCGCCCATACCTCCATCTCCCCGAAACGTTGTCCACCGAACTGCGCTTTACCACCCAGCGGCTGCTGAGTAACAAGAGAGTAAGGTCCTGTGGAACGGGCATGGATTTTATCGTCAACCATGTGAGCCAATTTGATCATGTACATGACGCCGACAGTTACTTCACGCTCGAAGGACTCTCCTGTACGACCATCGTACAGAATCGTTTTACCACTGCGTTGCATGCCAGCTTCTTCCATGGCATCAAATACGTCATACTCACGCGCTCCATCAAATACTGGCGTTGCTGCGTGGATACCTAAATATTTGGAAGCCATACCTAAGTGAACCTCAAGTACTTGACCGATGTTCATCCGTGAAGGAACCCCTAGTGGGTTCAGAACGACTTCAACAGGTGTACCATCTGGCAGGAACGGCATATCTTCCTCTGGAAGAATACGGGCTACAACCCCTTTGTTACCGTGACGTCCTGCCATTTTATCACCCTCGGAAATTTTCCGTTTTTGAGCGATATAGACACGAACGAGTTGGTTCACACCAGGAGGCAACTCATCGCCATTCTCACGCGTAAATACTTTCACATCGACAACGATACCGTCTGTACCATGCGGTACGCGCAGGGACGTATCACGAACCTCACGAGCCTTCTCACCGAAGATCGCGTGCAGCAATCTTTCTTCCGCAGTCAACTCCGTTACACCTTTCGGCGTAACTTTACCAACGAGGATGTCGCCAGCACCGATTTCGGCACCAACACGGATGATGCCACGCTCATCAAGATTCTTAAGCGCGTCTTCCCCTACGTTCGGGATGTCGCGTGTGATTTCTTCTGGTCCTAGCTTCGTATCACGAGCTTCAGACTCGTATTCCTCAATGTGAATGGATGTGTACACATCTTCTTTGACAAGTTTTTGGCTTAGCAAGATCGCATCCTCATAGTTGTAACCTTCCCAAGTCATGAAGGCAACGACTACGTTACGTCCAAGCGCCAATTCACCTTGCTCTGTGGATGGACCATCCGCCAAGATATCACCAGCTTTAATCAATTGCCCTTTTTTAACAATCGGACGTTGATTAATGCAAGTACCTTGGTTGGAACGCATAAATTTGTGAAGCTTATATTTAACGATGTTGCCGCTAACTAGTTTGCCATCCACCATTTCCTGGCGACGCAGCCAAATTTCATTCGCAGCAGCCTTCTCAATAATTCCATCGAATTTGGAGACAATACATACTCCCGAGTCCTTAGCAACTTTGTGCTCCATACCTGTACCTACAAGCGGCGCTTTAGGGATCAAAAGCGGAACCGCTTGACGCTGCATGTTGGAACCCATCAACGCACGGTTGGAGTCATCGTTTTCAAGGAACGGAATCAATGCTGTCGCAACGGAAACAACTTGTTTCGGAGAAACGTCCATGTAGTCGACACGTTCAACCGGAAGCGTTAAGTTGTCATCTTTGTAACGAACGATAATCGCATCTTCAACGAATTTGTTATCTTCCGTCAATTGCGCGTTCGCTTGTGCGATAACGTAGTTATCCTCTTCATCCGCAGTCAAATACGCGATTTGATCAGTGACGTAACCTGTCTTCGGATCTACCCAACGGTAAGGCGCCTCAATAAAGCCGTACTCGTTAATACGGGCAAACGTAGACAAGGAGTTGATCAGACCAATGTTCGGTCCCTCAGGCGTCTCAATTGGACACATACGGCCATAGTGAGAGTGATGCACGTCACGGACTTCCATCCCTGCGCGCTCTCTCGTCAAACCACCAGGTCCGAGTGCAGACAGACGTCTCTTATGCGTCAATTCAGCAAGCGGATTCGTTTGGTCCATAAACTGAGAAAGCTGGGAGCTGCCGAAGAACTCTTTGATCGATGCGATAACAGGACGAATGTTGATTAACGCTTGCGGCGTGATGACATTCGCATCTTGAATCGACATACGCTCACGAACAACACGTTCCATACGGGAAAGACCGATACGGAATTGGTTTTGCAGCAACTCACCAACGGAACGAAGTCTACGGTTACCAAGGTGGTCGATATCATCTGTATTCCCAATGCCATGAAGTAAGTTAATGAAGTAGTTAATGGAAGAAATGATATCGGCAGGCGTAATGTTCTTGACAGTTTTATCAATAACACCATTAGAAATGACTTTAACAACCTTACCTTCTTCTGTCGGTGAATACACATTGATGCACTGAACAGGGATTGTGTCCGCGCCAGTTACACCTTTAGGAATGGAGAACTCTTTATAGCCCGCACCTTTTTCAATAAAAGGCAGGATCTCATCAAGCACACGACGATCCAATAATTGTCCAGCTTCTGCTATGATTTCACCCGTTTCGGAATCTACCAATGTTTCAGCCAAACGTTGATTGAACAATCTGTTTTTGATGTGTAGTTTTTTGTTGATTTTGTAGCGACCTACGTTGGCCAAATCGTAGCGCTTCGGATCAAAGAAACGAGCAACGATCAAGCTTCTTGCATTATCAAGTGTAGGAGGTTCGCCTGGACGAAGACGCTCATAGATTTCGATTAACGCTTTTTCCGTAGAATCCGTGTTATCTTTATCGAGCGTGTTACGAATATATTCGTTGTCGCCAAGCAAATCTAGAATCTCAGCATCTGTGCCAAAACCTAACGAACGAAGCAATACGGTAACTGGAATTTTACGCGTGCGATCAATACGAACATAGATGATATCTTTCGCATCTGTTTCAAGCTCCAACCATGCTCCGCGGTTCGGAATAACCGTTGCTGTGTAAGTTTTTTTGCCGTTTTTATCCACTTTCGTGCTATAATAAACACTGGGCGAACGAACGAGCTGGGAGACGATTACACGCTCCGCACCGTTAATAATGAACGTTCCTGTGTCGGTCATAATAGGGAAATCCCCCATGAACACTTCTTGTTCCTTGACCTCTCCAGTTTCCTTATTAATCAAACGGACTTTGACTCTTAACGGCGCCGCATAAGTTACGTCGCGTTCTTTGGATTCATCAACCGAATACTTAGGATCGCCTAAGCTGTAGTCAATAAACTCCAGTACTAGGTTCCCTGTAAAATCCTGAATCGGGGAGATATCCTGAAACATCTCACGAAGTCCCTCTTCCAAAAACCACTCATACGATTTTTGCTGGATTTCAATCAGGTTTGGAATGCCCAGCACCTCATTAATTCGTGCATAAGTCCTGCGTTTACGTCGTCCAAATTGAACAAGATGTCCCGCCAACTTTCATTCACCCCTCAACTCTACTCAATAAATAAAAAGAAAGAAGAAAAACTTCGACCGACGTACACTCAGGACGCCTCCGTTAGTGGAGCCCGTCCGAATAAGCGACTGTATGGATGAAGGTTTTTCCCTGTTTACAATAAAGCTTTTCCAAGTATCTCATCTCATCCTGTTAGAATTTCCCAAAATTCAAACATTATACGTTACAGGTTTAAATTTTATTCCTACGAGATGAAAAATAAGACTTGACATTTTTACTAACTAAAGACATGTGTCCCATCTTAATACTGACATTTTTTTATAATATCACATTTGAAATGTCAAGTCAAACTAATTCCCACGTATATCAGCCTAGTTGCTTACTTTGTAGCTTTCAAAATGCGATATCCTTTATCCTTCGAAATTTCAGCAACTTCACTGTACATCGATTCGAGCTTCTTCACGGCAGAAGGAGATCCTTGCTTCTTCTGAATGACGACCCAAATCGATCCCCCTGGTACCAAACAATTATGCGCTTCCTCAAAAATGCGATGAACTGTTTCCTTCCCAGCCCGAATAGGCGGGTTCGTCAATACTACGTCAAACTTTTGGTCCTTCACTTGTTCCAATCTATCACTTTGAAGGACTGTCACATTCGTAATGCCGTTTCGCCGCGCATTTTCCTTCGACAGTTCAACCGCTCTCTCATTGATATCCAACATCGTCACGTGCCCTTGCGGACATAAATGCGCTGCGCTCAAACCCATAGGGCCGTAACCGCACCCCACATCAAGCACGGCAGCATCAGCGGGCAGCTCCATGGTTTCTATTAAAACCTTACTCCCGTAATCGACACCTTTTTTCGAGAATACACCAGCATCCGTCAAAAATGTAAAAGTTTTGCCGCGCAGCACTTCTTGCATCGTATGCACATCGCTCTTAACAGTCGGTCGTTGTGTGTAATAATGCTCTGACACGCTTGAAGTCCCTCCTCTTTCTACCTATAGGAAAAACAAATAACTACGAGCGTTCCTAAGGCTTTCCTAAGGGTAAAAACTTAGGCCATACAGTCGAAAAAACCTCTTGAAGTCAAGCTTCAAGAGGTTTTCTAAGAAAAAAAAATTACTTAACTTCTACGGAAGCGCCAGCTTCAGTAAGCTTAGCTTTAACAGCTTCTGCTTCTTCTTGGCTAACTTTTTCTTTAACTGGTTTTGGAGCTCCGTCAACAAGGTCTTTCGCTTCTTTCAGGCCAAGACCTGTGATTTCGCGAACTACTTTGATTACGTTGATTTTGGATGCGCCAGCACTTGTCAAGATAACGTCAAACTCAGTTTGAGCTTCTTCAACTGCTACTGCTGCGCCACCGCCAACTGCTACTGGAGCAGCTGCTGTTACGCCAAACTCTTCTTCGATTGCTTTAACCAGGTCGTTCAATTCCAAGATTGTCATGCCTTTGATTGCTTCTAGGATCGTTGCATTTGTGCTCATGGTTAAACCTCCATTATCATTAATAAATTAGTTTTTTGGTTTGTAAAACGTTTGGTACGTGGTAATTAAGCTTGACCTTCAGCTTCTTTTTTCTCTGCAACTGCTTTAACAGCAAGTGCAAAGTTACGAACTGGAGCTTGAAGAACGCTAAGCAACATGGAGAGAAGACCATCTCTGGATGGAAGTTCAGCAAGTGCTTTGATTTCAGCGGCACCAACTACGCGGCCTTCAACCACGCCAGCTTTTACGCTTAATTTATCGTTCTTTTTCGCAAATTCAGTCAAGATTTTAGCTGGGGAGATTACATCGTCATTGCTGAAAGCAATAGCTGTTGGTCCTGTTAGGAACTCATCCAACTCAGTCAGTTCAGCGTTAGCCGTTGCGCGTCTCGCTAAGGAGTTCTTAAGAACTGTAAATTCGATACCAGCTTCACGTAAGCTTTTGCGCAGCTGAGTTACTTGAGCTACGTTCAAACCACGGTAATCTGCCACGACTGTACAAGTACTAGCTTTGAACTTTTCAGTTACTTCAGCTACTGCTTGTTCTTTCTCTGCAAGAATTTTCGCGTTTGCCATAGTACACCTCACTTCTTATGCATTTATCTTTCAAGATCGCAAACAGTAGGAGCATTAGCATTTCTTATCATGAATAAGAAATGCCTTCGTAGACGCTACGAAGGCATGATGTGTTCACTTTTTCCCTGCGTACAAAGAAATCGTTATATATATCATAACACCTCGGTAGGAAATTAAGCACGTTGGCACCTACTGTCTACGGTTTGCATATTCATTTTTAGGACCTTTGATAGAGTATCACGCCCAGTAACCGAAGTCAACTGGAAGCTTTTACTTATCTGAAGGATGACAGGTTCACGCGTACGCTTGGACCCATTGTGGAAGATACAGCAATGTTTTTCAGGTATACACCTTTAGCCGCTGCCGGTTTCGCACGAACAAGTGCATCAACCAATGCTTTGAAGTTTTCGTTCAACTTATCTGCATCGAAAGATACTTTACCAAGTGGAGCATGGATTTGACCTGCTTTATCAAGACGGTATTCGATTTTACCAGCTTTGATCTCTTGAACAGCTTTAGTCACGTCGAAAGTAACTGTTCCTGCTTTAGGGTTCGGCATAAGACCTTTACCCCCGAGGATACGACCCAGTTTACCAACTTCGCTCATCATATCAGGAGTAGCTACGCAAACATCGAATTCGAACCAACCTTGTTGAATTTTGTTGATCATATCTGCATCACCAACAAAATCTGCACCAGCTGCTTCAGCCTCTTTTGCCTTCTCGCCTTTTGCAAATACGAGAACGCGTTTTGTTTTACCAGTACCGTGTGGAAGTACAACGACACCACGAACAGCTTGGTCTTGTTTTCTTGGGTCTACACCCAGACGAACTGCAACATCTACAGTTTCATCGAATTTAGCAGGAGCTGTTTTCTTAACAAGCTCGATTGCTTCTGACGGATCATACAAAGTTTCAGCATTTACAAGCTGAGCTACTTCGCGGTATTTTTTACCGTGTTTAGGCATAATATTTATCCTCCTTAGTGGTATTAGCGGATAATCCTCCCACCGAGCGACTTCTATGTTTTCGTGGAAAACACTTCTGTAAGCTGTGAGCTTACACAGTCGCATTCCTTGCGGAATTAATCTTCGATGACGATTCCCATGCTGCGAGCAGTACCTTCAACCATACGCATAGCAGCCTCAACGGATGCAGCATTTAGGTCAGGCATTTTTTGTTCAGCGATTTCGCGAACTTTAGCGCGTTTCACAGTTGCAACTTTCTTCTTGTTCGGTTCGCCTGATCCTTTTTCGATACCAGCAACGACGCGAAGTAGAACTGCAGCCGGAGGCGTTTTAGTGATGAATGTAAAGGAACGATCTTCGAAAACTGTGATTTCAACTGGAATGATTAGACCAACTTGATCAGCAGTACGAGCGTTAAACTCTTTACAGAAAGCCATGATGTTCACACCTGCTTGACCCAATGCTGGACCGATCGGTGGTGCTGGATTTGCTTTCGCAGCTTGAACTTGAAGCTTCACGATTTTAATAACCTTTTTTGCCATGATAGACACCTCCTTGCAGTAATATAGGAGCCCTCGACGAATCAAAGCCTCGCTATTCAAAGATCTAAGCGATCCCACTAACGTAGGTCTATCCCAAGGAATAGACCTGGTAGAGCCTTTTGGTTGTCATGTCCTTTAGAGTTTCTCAACTTGGTCGAAATCGAGCTCAAGCGGTGTTTCTCTTCCGAACATGTTGACATGTACCTTCAGTTTGCCTTTATCAGCAATAATCTCTTCGACAGAGCCAACAAAGTTCGCAAATGGACCAACCTTAACGCGTACAGTCTCTTTGAGTTCGAAGTCAATTACTTCCTTCGGCTCTTCCATTCCCATATGCTTCAGGATTGATTCAACTTCCTCAGGTAATAATGCAGTTGGTTTAGAGCCAGATCCTGTAGAACCTACGAATCCAGTTACTCCTGGCGTATTACGTACTACGTACCAAGAATCGTCGGTTTGAATCATTTCCACGAGAACATACCCTGGATAAACTTTACGCATGACAACTTTCTTCTTGCCATCCTTATTCACCAGTTCCTCTTCCATAGGCACAAGCACACGAAAGATCTTGTCCGTCATTTCCATAGACTCAACGCGCTTCTCTAAGTTGGCTTTCACTTTGTTCTCATACCCTGAATAGGTATGTACGACGTACCATCTTTTTTCCATGAATAAATTCACCTATAGTCCTGTTTATTTAAAAACAAGGCGCAGCAACTCAGAAATTCCAAGATCCAGCACAAAAAAATAAATAGCAACAAAAGCTACTGTCCCTATAACGACAAGCGTATAGGTCGTCATCTCTTTGCGACTTGGCCACTTGACCTTTTTGAGTTCTGACCAACTATCAGTGAAGAAGGAAAAAGTGGATCCGAAGCTTTGTCTCATTCTAGCCAAGAACGCCACAAACTACACCTCCAAAGAACTACCTAGTCTCGCGATGAGCAGTATGTTCATTGCAAAATTTGCAATATTTCTTCAACTCAATACGGTCGGGATTGTTGCGCTTATTTTTAGTGGATGCATAGTTTCTTTGTTTGCAATTTGTGCACGCTAATGTGATGATGACCCGCATGATGTACACCTCCTACAGACACTTTCTAATTAAAGCCCTTCTAAGCGCATCAAAAAGAAAGCGACTTTTAGGGCTACCTGAAACACTTTATCACAACTGCCCCTCGAGTGTCAAGGTAGAAGTCTTACAATTGCAAGAGTATCATCAGTATAGGCTCTCCTGATGGTTGCTAAACATACTAACAAAGAAAAACACCCGTACAGCTCTAGCGGCACGGGCATTTCTACAAATCTCTAACTTCTAAATAGCGCTCAAGCTTCCGCTTGACACGTTGAAGAGCATTATCAATCGACTTAACGTGACGATCCAAATCTACCGCGATCTCTTGATACGATCTGCCGTCAAGGTAGAGCATGAGAACTCTACGCTCTAAGTCACTCAATATCTCTCCCATTTTATCTTCAAGTCCCGTAAACTCTTCTTGATTAATAACCAGTTCTTCCGGATCGGTCACCCGGGAACCGCTGATGACATCAAGCAATGTACGGTCAGAATCTTCATCATAGATGGGCTTATCCAGAGACACATAGGAATTAAGAGGTATATGCTTTTGACGTGTTGCTGTCTTAATCGCCGTGATGATCTGTCTCGTAATACACAGCTCAGCAAAGGCTTTAAATGAAGCAAGCTTGTCTCCACGGAAGTCGCGGATAGATTTGTATAAACCTATCATACCTTCCTGCACAATATCTTCTCGGTCTGCACCTATCAAGAAATACGAACGCGCTTTGGCGCGAACAAAATTCTTGTATTTATTGATAAGATATTCCAAAGCTTCGCTACTGCCTTCACGGACTGCTTCGACAATGTCTTCATCTGGCTTGAGGTCATAATCATATATTCTCAGTTCTTTGAGGTCGACACTCACCAACAATCCCTCCGGCCTGCAAGACTACCCAGATTCACTATAAAAGTTAGGTTAAGTATACATGATGAAATCTCACACCGTCAATGAGGAACCGCACCATTTCTAGCATTTGGAGGATTTACTGCCCTCTTCTCCATCGTTCGAACTTCGCTTTGTCCACATCGCTCAGTTTGCTTTCTATTGGATTTTTCCTCGTTGTGACCTCATGAGTGATCCGTTCACGAACCTCTCGGCGATTCTGTTTTATCTTCTGCCATAATTCGCTCGTGGGAAGACGAAGCGCCCCTTTGCCAAATATCACATGCTGCTCAATCATATCTGATGTGGCTACAAAGATTTCTTTGCGCCTGCCCATGAGATTCGTAACCAATCGTTCGATTCGTTCGTCGGCTGTTTCTTTCTCTTTGGTATAGAGCACTGCAAGCTTATTCTGTATATACTTCTTCCCAAGGCCAGGTACCATATAGGCATCAAAGATGAGGTATACCTTCATTCCAGAAAAGGACTGATATTCCGCTAACATGTGAATGAGTTGGTCGCGAGCCCCTTCTAGATCCGTGTCTTTCAATTTACTTAATTCTGGCCAAGCCCCGATAATATTGTAGCCGTCTACAATCAGGATCTGTTCCATACCACTTAGCTCTTATTGCGCTGTCTGATCACTTCGTACATCAACACACCCGCGGCAACAGAGGCGTTCAAGGAATTAACATGTCCAGCCATCGGCAGCTTCACTAGGAAATCGCATCGTTCCTTAATGAGCCGCCCCACGCCCTTGCCCTCATTCCCAATCACAAGTGCAATCGGAATCGTGAAGTTCGCTTTATAGACATCCTGCGCGGCGGATACATCCGTACCCGCTACCCAAACTCCCTGTTCTTTCAATAGCTCGATTGTCTGCGCGATGTTCGTTACACGTGCGACAGGTACGTATTCAACAGCGCCTGCGGATGTTTTGGAAACCGTTGCTGTTAGTCCTACGGAACGTCTCTTCGGGATAATAACCCCGTGAACCCCTGTACAATCAGCTGTCCGTAGGATCGAACCCAAGTTATGCGGATCCTCAATTTCATCTAAAATCAGGATGAACGGCTCTTGGCCCAGCTGCTTCGCTTTGGCTAAAATGTCCTCGACTTCTACATATTCATAAGCCGCAACTTGGGCAACAACACCTTGGTGCTGCAGTCCTTCCGCCATTTGATCCAGCTTGCGCTTGTCCGTAAATTGGACAATAATGCCTAAATTTTTGGCCTCAGCAACAATGGGACCTGCAAATTGCTTTTGCGCGCCTTCGGCAATCCATATTTTATTAATTGACCGTCCTGCGCGAAGCGCCTCCATCACGGAGTGCTTCCCGCCAATGATATCTTCATCCATTGAACTTCCTCCTATTGCTGCTTCGGATCGAATGCGATCGCGAAGTTTAATATTTCTTTTAACCGCTCGAACGCTTGCTTGTAATATAAATAGCCTATGAGGCACTCAAACGCGGTACTGTGCCTATATTCCAGCACCTCCGCGTTCTTCGCCGTCGTTCCTGACTTTGCGTTACGTCCCCGCTTCACAATGTCAACTTCCGCTTCCGTCAACATAGGCATCAGGGCTGTCAACAGCTTAGACTGCGCCTTGGCTGAGACATAGCCCGTCGATGCGCGATGCAAGTGATTAGGGCGGTGATTGGCACCTGAGATCACATATTGTCGAATAAACACTTCGTAGACCGCATCTCCGATATAAGCGAGCACTAGCGGGTTGAGCAGTTCTGGGCTTTTCGAGGGAGGAAACGCAAATAAATTTGTAAACACTAGATCTTGTTCACTCATTTGCGGCGCCAGCGAATACCTTGCGGTGTATCCTCAAGGAAAATCCCTTTCTCCGTCAGCAAATCGCGGATTTCGTCCGCACGCGCCCAATTCTTCGTTTTCCGCGACTCTGTGCGCTCAACAATCAATTGTTCGATTTCTTCATCCAACAATTCATCCGCTTGAGGCGTAAGAATGCCCAGTGTTGCATCGAAAGCTTCCAATTGATTCATATATAATCGAACAGCGTCGGCGTTCACCCGCTCCTGCTGCAAGTACAGGTTCGCTTCCGCAACGAGCTCAAACACCGCGGTAATCGCATCCGGCGTGTTGAAGTCATCGTTCATTTTATCCACAAATTGCTTAGAAATGGTCTGTAAACGCTCAGATATCGCCACGTCAACTTCACCCGTCGCCGAAGCTGTCGCCAGACGGTGTTTCATATTATCGTAAGCATTCTGAATGCGTTCGAGCGCATTCGCCGCTTGCTTCAAGCTCTCATCGCTGAAATTAAGCGGGTTGCGGTAGTGGGCAGACAGCATGAAAAAGCGGAACACTTGCGGCTTGATTTGCTTAATCAGATCACGGATGAGGATTCCGTTTCCAAGTGATTTCGACATTTTCTCATTATCAATATTAAGGAAAGCGTTGTGTAACCAATAATTGGCCATCGGATGACCCGTTACCGCTTCGGTTTGGGCAATTTCACATTCATGGTGAGGGAACGTCAAATCTTGTCCGCCGCCGTGAATATCAATGGTTTCGCCCAAATATTTGCGTACCATCGCGGAGCACTCAATATGCCACCCTGGACGTCCTTTACCCCAAGGGCTATCCCAGAAAATCTCGCCTGGCTTCGCAGCTTTCCAGAGGACAAAGTCCTGCGGATTCTCCTTCCGATCGTCAACTTCGACGCGGATGCCGTATTGTAGTTCTTCCAAATTTTGATTCGACAGCTTGCCATATTCAGCAAATTTCGAAGTGCGATAGTACACATCGCCGCGTGCTTCGTACGCAAAGTCTTTATCTACAAGCGCAGCAATGAAATCAATGATTTCCTGCATATTCTCGGTCACACGCGGATTCAGCGTAGCATCATGAACACCTAGCGCCCCAATGTCCTCCAAGAAGGCTGCGATAAATGTTTCGGCAAGCTCTGGCACGGAAACCGCCATTTCTTCGGCTTTTCGAATCATTTTATCATCGACATCGGTAAAGTTTGTAATATAAGTGACTTCATATTGCTGCGATTCCAAGTAACGGCGAACGACGTCAAAAAAGATAACCGGCCGGCCATTTCCAATATGGATGTAGTTATAGACTGTTGGCCCGCAAACGTACATCTTCACCTTACCTGGCTCAAGAGGAACAAACTCTTCCTTCTTGCGGGTTAACGTATTATATACTTTGAGTGTCATGTTCTCTCAGTTCTCCATTCTTATTCCGTTGTTTCGTTTGCCATTTATTCGTTTGCCGTTCATGCTCAAGTTGATCTTTCAAATCTGTGATCTGCTGCTGTAATTCCTGGAAAATATCAATAATGGGATCAGGCAAATTGCCATGGTCTAGTCTATTCACGCGAACACCATCTCGCTTCACAAGCTTCGCAGGTATGGTGACAACCGTACTATTGGAAGGAACCTCCTGAATGACCACCGCGTTTGAGCCAATCCGGGAATTCTCCCCGACGAGGAAAGACCCGAGAACTTTGGCACCCGAACCAATAACTACATTATTTCCAATTGTTGGGTGTCTCTTACCTTTCTCTTTGCCTGTTCCACCCAAAGTTACCCCTTGATAGAGGATGACGTCGTCTCCAATTTCGCAGGTTTCCCCGATGACCACACCCATACCGTGATCTATAAACAAACGTTGGCCAATGGTTGCTCCTGGATGGATTTCGATGCCTGTCATAAACCGGCTGATTTGAGATACGATTCGGGCTAACGTGTACATCTTTCTTCGGTATAGTCCGTGCGCAATTCGATGCGCCCAAATCGCATGGAGTCCCGAATACGTAAACACTACCTCAAACCAACTCCGTGCTGCAGGATCGTTATCGAATACGGCAGAAATATCAGATTTGATCGTTGACCACATAAGCTCACCCACTTCATTTGTATGAAAAAATAAAAAAGCCCCTGCAGCCCTAAGGCTGCAGAGGCGTGGTTATCGCGGTTCCACTCTGCTTGGTGACTCGGAAGTCTCCCAACTCAACATCCCGTAACGTGGGGGTTCCGACTGCGCCTACTCGACTCAACGTGAGTATTCGGCGCGGCTGCTCCCAGGTGCATTTCTGATTATAAGGAATGGATAACTCACAGCCGAAGCCGTTAGGCTCCGATTATCCTCTCTGATGAATCCTCACTTAATCATACTCTCCTGATCAAGGCATTTCTTATTTCATTGCATTAAGTATAACGAAAAGTAAGATGCTTTACAATAAGCTACGCAAGCGTGAAGCGACTTTTTCTTGGCCAAGCAAGAAAAGGGACACATTCAGATCTGGGCCATGCACTTGACCTGTCAGCGCGGAGCGAATCGACATGAACAGTTGCTTCCCTTTGAAGCCTGTTTCCTTCTGCACGGCCTTCAGCAGCGCTGGGATCGCTTCAACCGTGAAGGCTTCCGCTTGTTCCACTTGTGTTAAGAAGCTCGCCAATACGACAGGTACATGCTCTTCCTTCAGCACGGCAGCCGCTTCGTCGTCGATGACTAGCTCTTCTTTGAAAAAGAGACTCGCAAGGTCAACGATTTCTGCCGCGTAGCGCATTCTTTCCTGGTTCAGGCCAACAAGCGCCGTTACCCACTCTTGACCAGCGACGTCCAAGTCGCCCTGAATGTAGCCCGCTTTGCGCAAGTGCGGCAAACACAGGTCTACGACACGCGGTAGCGGCGTCTTTTTCAGATACGCATTGTTCATCCAATTCAATTTATCCATATCAAACACAGCCGGGCTCTTGGATACACGATCCAGATCGAACTGCGCGATTAGTTCTTCTTTGGTAAACATCTCTTCTTCCCCGCCAGGCGACCAGCCCAGCAAAGCAATAAAGTTCAGCACCGCTTCTGGCAAATAGCCAAGCTCTTTGTATTGCTCGATAAACTGGATGATCGACTCATCCCGTTTGCTCATTTTTTTGCGGTCTTGATTCAAAATTAAAGCTAAATGGGCAAACTCCGGTATCGGCATACCTAATGCTTCGTACATCAGAATTTGTCTCGGTGTATTGGACAGATGCTCTTCTCCACGGATGACCAAATTGATCTTCATCAAGTGATCGTCTACGATAACCGCGAAATTGTAAGTCGGAATGCCATCTGGGCGCGCGATAATAAAGTCACCGATGCCATTGGAATCGAATTCCACATGGTCGCGGACTTTATCGTCAATGCCGATGATCCGATCTGCTGGCACCCGGAATCGTGTGGACGGCACGCGTCCCTCTGCTTGATACGCGGCAATTTGCTCTGGCGTCAGATTACGGCATTTGCCTGAGTATCCGCCCATCTCCCCGCTCGCTTCCTGCTCCGCACGCTCTTGCTCAAGATCTGCCTCGGAACAGTAGCATCCATATGCATGTCCGCTCTCCAGCAGCTTATCTAGATAAGTACGGTAAATATCGAGACGTTCCATTTGACGATAGGGACCGTAAGGACCCCCAATATCTACACTTTCATCCCACTCAAGACCAAGCCATCTCAAGCCGTTCAACTGATCCTCGATGCCGGACTCTTTATGACGGGTCTGATCCGTGTCTTCAAAACGCACAACAAACGCACCGCCGTGACGGCGAGCTAATAAATAATCAAACAGTGCGGTCCGCGCACCGCCAATATGTAAATGTCCAGTCGGACTAGGTGCATAACGCACGCGTAAAGGTGTATTCATCGATGTATCCCCTTTTCTTCCATGCATGAATACCTGCTATTTTAGCACATCTCGAATTAAACAAACAACCGATTGCGCCGCGATTCCTTCGCCACGACCTGTAAAGCCGAGTTGCTCAGTTGTCGTCGCTTTTACATTAACTTGATCAGGCTGCGCATCCAAGGCAGAGGCGATGATTTCCACCATTTGCGGGATGTACGGCAGCATTTTCGGCTTCTGAGCAATGATGGTCGAATCCGCATTCCCCAGCTTATAGCCTCGCTCCGTCGCTAATTGCCATACCCGCTTCAGCAGCACCAAGCTATCTGCGTCTTTGTACTCCTCGGCCGTATCCGGGAAATGCTTGCCGATATCGCCAAGACCCAGAGCGCCTAAGATCGCGTCACTAATAGCGTGCAACAAGACATCCGCGTCGGAATGTCCTAGCAGCCCTTTTTCATACGGAATCGTCACGCCCCCAATAATACATTTACGTCCTTCTACTAATTGATGAACATCAAATCCATTACCTACGCGTATCATTTGCGTTCCTCTCCCCTTATGTTTTGTAGTATCCACTCAGCCCAAGGCAAATCTTCGGGTGTCGTTATCTTGATATTATAATAATCCCCTTCAACCACATGGACCACGGTACCCATCCGCTCTACGAGCATCGCATCATCCGTCCCCATAAATTCATCACGCACCGCAAGCTCATGCGCTTCTTGGAGAAGAGCATGACGAAAAGCTTGTGGCGTTTGGATTGCCCACAAGCTTCTTCGATCGGGTGTGGATTGAATGCGCTTCTCTGTATCTACGACTTTAATCGTGTCCTTGACGGGAACGGCCAGAACTGCTGCACCTGCTTCTTGTGCTTTTGCTAGACACAAGAACACTTGTTCTTGTGTGACGAAAGGACGAACACCGTCATGTACAAGCACCCATTCTGTTCCAGCTTGCAGATGCGCCAAACCTCGCCTCACGGAATCTTGCCGCTCCGCTCCGCCTGCTACACAGGTTACTTTACTAAGTCCATAGCTCGCCACGTAACCGTCGCAGCGACTCACATCATCTGCACCAACAACTAGAACAATGTTATCCACTTCATGTATGTTTTGAAATAATTGCAAGGTATGTACCAGAATTGGCTTCTGTCCCAGTTGCAGATATTGTTTACTTTCCGCAGTACCCATGCGCGAACCTCGGCCCGCTGCCACAATGATAACCCCTAGCTTCCCCATAAGTCCTCCAACTTTACACTTTGCTGCTGCATCTCCTTATCATACTGGTTTTATTGGGCTTTTTCCAATAGTTTCGGTTTCGCGAAAATCATCCGACCTGCGGACGTTTGCAACACACTCGTCACCATCACTTCAAGCGTCATACCGATGAATTCACGTCCACCTTCTACAACGATCATCGTACCATCATCGAGATACGCGACACCTTGTCCATGCTCCTTGCCGTCTTTAATGACTTGAACGATAATTTCTTCTCCTGGCAGAACGACGGGTTTCACGGCATTGGCAAGATCGTTAATATTAAGGACCGAGACGCCTTGCAGCTCACAGACTTTGTTCAAATTGAAATCATTCGTGATGACTTTCCCTTGCAGCACTTTCGCTAAACGGACGAGCTTGCTGTCCACTTCGGCAATTTCCTCAAAATCTCCCTCATAGATGAGGACTTTAACTTCCAATTCCTTTTGGATTTTGTTCAAAATGTCCAGCCCGCGACGCCCGCGATTCCGCTTAAGCAGATCGGATGAGTCCGCAATATGCTGCAGTTCTTCCAGCACAAATTCGGGGATGACTAAAGTGCCTTCGATAAACCCTGTTTTGCAAATGTCCGCAATACGCCCATCGATTATTACGCTCGTGTCTAGAATCTTATGTTCTTCATAAGGGCGATGCGTCTGTTTCTCCGTACCACCGGAGCGACTCTTGGCAATGACTTGAACCAATTCTTCACGCTTGCTGTAACCGATTCGGAACCCCATGACACCCAGCACCGCAGACACAAGGAAAGGTAAGAACGGCCCTGCCCATGTCGCCTGCTCCATCACAGGAAACAGCATCAACGAGATCAGCAATCCGATAACAAGGCCCAGCGTCCCTGATAGGAGATCAGACACGGGAATATCTGTAACATTACGCTCCCCTTTGATCAGCAGCTTCATGCCTACACTTGCCACCCATGCGGAAATCAAAAACATACCTGCCCCACATAAACTATTAATCCAAAATACTTGTCCTGCTTGACTTGCTACATCTGTCGTTCGAAGGAACGCGTCACTCCACTTATAACCTAAGCTGCCACCCATGATGGCCAAAATGATTTGTATCCATTTCTTCACCACAGATTCACCTCCTGCGTTAACTTTTTTTAAACCTTATTACAATTATGTTCCAATTTATACAACGTTAATCACTTCTTTCGTCTGAAAATTGAAATATTAAAGGGCATCCCTTATAATGAAATGGAAGATACCAACACACCCGAGGTGGATGGAATGAGCTCCTTGACTTTAAAGCAGTTTCAAGATCAAGTGTCCGAATTGTTACTCCGTCACCGCAGTCTGCTTGATGTTTTATCCAAATTCCAACAGTCAGGCGCAGCTGCCAATCGTTCCGTGGTGAAATCCATCACAGAATGTGGATGCATTCAAATTCACGCTGCCAAACAGGAATATCATCCTGAGATGACGTTGGATGAAGCTAAGCATGTGCTTGGCACCCATGTATCTGGTCACTTATGTGAACAATGCACGGAAGTTGTTAGCAACGAACTAGGCAGGAATTTGTTCTACATGTCCGCACTAAGCAACTTACTCGACATTAATTTGGAGCAAGTCGTAGACAAAGAATCTAAGAAATGCACAACACTGGGACTATTCAACATGTCATGATCATGAAAAAAAAGCATTTATTCTCTACCTGAGTCATCAGGAGAAAATAAATGCTTTTTATTTTCGCACGTTTCGGTTAAACATCCGACTTAACGGAATTGTTGTCTTCTACGCCGCGTCTCTTGTTCTTTCTACGAAGATTGCGTAAACGGATGAAATACCCATCAACGTTTTTTTTTAGGCCGTACAACGCATAAAGCAGTAACGGAACGAAAATCATTTTGGAAATGGACTCCGGCCATTTGATCGCGATGAGAATGGCAGCTGCCACGATAATCGGCGTAATCCAAATTGCTGCTTTCGGAATACCCGCTTTCTTGAAGTTTGGGTATTTCACTGTGCTCACCATTAAGTATGACAAGAGAACAGTACTTACAAGAAGAACATACACGTTAATATCGTTCACAAACAGCGCCAATGTACAGAGCACACCGCCTGCGGCTGGAATCGGCAACCCGATGAAATAGCCTGGCGTACCCGCAACGACATTGAACCTTGCCAAGCGTAATGCTCCGCAAATCGGGAAGATCGCTGTGACAATCCAAGCAAATGCCGGACTAATCGCGGTTGGGTCATTAAATGCAACTACGTACATGATAAAAGCAGGAGCAACACCGAAAGAAATGACGTCGGATAAGGAGTCTAATTCTTTACCAAACTCACTTTGAGCATTCAATGCTCTGGCGACACGCCCGTCGAGACCATCCAATAGCATGGCAACAATGACTAGCACGGCAGCGATGCCATGTTCCCCACTGAAAGCTAGGATGATCGACAGAACGCCTAGGAATAAGTTCCCTACTGTAAATAGGCTGGGAATTGATTTCGTTAACATATGTTTTTGTCCACCTCTGGATTTACTATACCCTAAACTTGACTTCATGAAACCTCAACTTGATACTTTATGATTGTATCCACTTTAAATATGTCTGTCAATGAACACTTGTTCTTGAATCCGCTTGAGACCTTCCTTAATGGCGCGGGCTCTCACTTCTCCGATTCCGTCAACTTCATCCAATTCTTCGATCGTCGCCATCATCATGTGCGGGAGGTATCCGAATTTCTCAACCAAGTTCCCAATAATGATGGAAGGCAATCGCGGAATTTTCCCTAAGATTCGGAAACCTCGCGGTGAAACAGGCTCTTCTGCAATTGAATTCGTATGCGAGTATCCTAATAGACGAATGATTTGTTGCGGTTCTAACAACTCATCCGAGGACAATCGTTTCAATCCAGCTTGCATATCTTTGACGCGTTCCTCTGATAATTCTCTTACATAATCCTTTACGAGCAAGCGCGCTTCAAGTTCCGCATTTCCAACAAGCTCTTCAAGTTGCATGCTAATTAATCGTCCCTCGTTGCCCAACTCATTAATGTATCGATTAATTTCTGCTTTAATACGCAAAACCATCTCAAAACGAGCGATAACATTCGTGATATCATGCAGCGTAACAAGCTCTTCAAACTCCGAGGCACTAAGGTTCGTGAGTGACTGATCCAATACGACCTTATACCGTTCCAAGGTCTGGATCGCTTGATTGGCTTTCGTGAGAATAACGCCAATATCTTTGAGCGCATATCTCAAATTTCCCTGATAGAGTGTAATCACGTTTCGCCGCTGCGAGATGGAGACGACTAATTTATTTGTCTGTTTGGCCACGCGCTCTGCCGTTCGATGTCTAATCCCTGTCTCCGAAGAAGAAATCGAAGAATCGGGAATGAGCTGCGTGTTCGCATAAAGAATACGCTTAATATCCTCACTAAGAATAATAGCACCGTCCATTTTGGCAAGCTCATATAAATAGTTGGGTGAAAAATCACAATTTATCGAAAATCCGCCGTCCACGATTTCCGTCACTTCTGGACTGAAACCAACAACGATCAGACCACCTGTTTTAGCACGCAGCACGTTCTCCAAACCGTCTCGGAAAGGCGTACCCGGGGCTACAAGCTGGAGTAATTGGCTCATCACATCTCGTTTCGTCTCTTCTTTACTCATCTTTTTCCTCCTGAAGGCTTTCAGCTTGCAGGTCCGAACTTAACCGAGAGCTGCTTTCAATGCCTCCGCCACCGTGTTTACACCAATAATCTCCATCCCTTTGGGATGGGTCCATCCTTTAAGACTTTTCTCAGGCATAATGACTCTGCGGAATCCGAGCTTCTCGGCCTCTTTCACACGTTGATCGATTCGAGATACGCCTCGCACTTCTCCCGTTAAACCGATCTCACCAAATACCACATCGAAAGGTTGCGTGGCCTGATCCCTGAAACTAGATGCGATACTGATAGCAATTGCCAGATCTACCGCGGGTTCATCTAGCTTAATGCCGCCGGCTACATTCAAGTAAGCATCTTGATTTTGCAGGAACATGCCCATACGTTTCTCCAGTACCGCGATAATCAGCGAAAGTCGATTATGGTCCACGCCCGTCGCCATCCTCCGCGGGGAAGGGAAATTCGTCGAAGATACTAGTGCTTGAATTTCGACCAAAACAGGACGAGTACCTTCCATGCTCGCTACCACTGCGGATCCAGCTACGCCAATCGGCCTTTCAGACAGGAAAAGTTCCGATGGATTATTGACTTCAATCAGGCCAGCTTCCTGCATTTCAAAAATGCCAATTTCATTCGTCGAGCCAAACCGGTTCTTCACCGCTCTTAACACACGGTAGGAGTGATGCCGTTCTCCTTCGAAATATAGTACACAATCCACCATATGCTCCAGCATTCTGGGCCCCGCGATGGCTCCTTCTTTCGTCACATGCCCGACAAGGACCGTTGCAATTCCCTTACCTTTAGCTATTCTCATAAAATGGCCTGTGCATTCTCGAACTTGCGATACCGTTCCTGGCGCTGATGTAATAGCGGGATGAAATACCGTTTGAATCGAATCAATTACAAGGAAATCGGGATTAATATCTTGAATGGCTTCCTCGATGAGTTCAAGATTAGTCTCACATAACACGTAGAGTAGCGGAGATGTTGCGTTTAATCGATCTGCGCGAAGCTTCGTTTGCTTGATGGATTCTTCTCCCGATATATAAAGCACCTTTTGCTGGGCTTGTGTGAGTTCGAAGGATGTTTGTAAGAGCAAGGTTGACTTCCCAATACCTGGGTCCCCCCCTACTAGGATGAGTGAGCCAGGGACGATACCGCCGCCTAACACGCGATTCAACTCTTTGTTGTTCGTCACAACTCGCGGTTCCGAGCTGCTTTCTATATGTATGATCGGTGTTGCTTTTTCTTTCGCTTTGGGGATCGATGAGCTCATTCCTTGCGTACGAACAACGGTTTCTATTTCCTCAACCATCGTATTCCAAGACTGACAACCTGGGCATTTGCCCATCCATTTTGGCGAATCGTAGCCGCACTCCTGGCAGCTGAACTTCGTTTTTTGTTTGCTCATTGAAAGAAATAACTCCTAACGTGGGGATATCCTTTTTGGCTATCCTTACCACATAAAGTTTACCATTTTTATGGTGCTCATGAAAGTGCCGAAAGCAACAAAAAGCATTTAGCCCCACCCTTGTTGGATGGAGCAAAATGCTTTGACTTATTTGTTATTTCGTAGCAACGCCTTCGCCCTTCTGAACGACGAGTTCGCCTTCATTTTCATCAATTGTAAGCGAATCACCTTTTGAAATATTGCCTTTCAGCAACTCTTCGGATAAGCGATCTTCAATGTGCTTCTGAATCGCTCTACGCAGAGGACGCGCTCCATAGGTCGGGTCAAATCCTTCCTTCGCTAGGAACAACTTCGCTTTATCTGTCAGCAAGAAGTCCACTTCTTGCTCTTTCAGACGTTTGCGCAGGTCATCTGCCATCAAGCTAACGATTTGAGCGATATGCTTCTCATCCAAAGAGTGGAAGACAATGATTTCATCGATCCGGTTCAGGAACTCAGGACGGAAGCTCTTCTTCAACTCGCCCATCACTTTATCTTTCATGTTGTTGTAGTCTTTGCCTGCATCGATGGATGCCGTGAAACCAAGCGAGGAGTTCTTCTTAATCGTATCCGCGCCAACGTTGGACGTCATGATAATGATTGTGTTACGGAAATCCACAGTACGTCCTTTGGAATCCGTCAACCGACCATCTTCCAACACTTGCAGAAGGATGTTAAAAACCTCTGGATGTGCTTTCTCAATTTCATCGAGAAGCACCACCGAATACGGCTTACGACGAACTTTCTCTGTCAGTTGACCGCCTTCTTCATAACCGACATACCCTGGAGGCGCTCCGACCAAACGGGAAGTCGAATGTTTCTCCATATACTCAGACATATCAATACGAACTACCGCATTGTCATCACCGAAGAGTGATTCAGCCAGTGCGCGTGCAAGCTCTGTCTTACCTACACCCGTAGGTCCAAGGAAGATGAAGGAGCCCATTGGTCGCTTAGGATCTTTCAAACCAGCTCTTGCGCGGCGGATAGCACGGCTTACCGCTTTAACCGCTTCTTCTTGCCCGATGACGCGTTCATGAAGAATGTCTTCCATTTTGAGCAAACGCTCTGTCTCTTCTTCAGCCAGCTTACTTACCGGAATTCCCGTCCAGCTTGCCACGATTTGAGCGATGTCATCTGGTGTTACTTCCGTATCCAGACGACCTTGCTTCTCTTTCCACTCGTTCTTCGTTGAGTCTAGCTCTTCACGAAGCTTTTGCTCCGTATCACGAAGGCCTGCTGCTTTCTCGAACTCCTGACTTTGGACAGCCGCGTCTTTCTCCTTACGAATGTTCTCTAGTTTATTCTCAAGTTGCTTCAAGGATGGCGGCGTTGTGTAGGAACGCAATCTCACCTTGGAGCTCGCTTCGTCGATCAAATCAATTGCTTTATCGGGAAGGAAACGATCCGTAATGTAACGATCCGACAATTTAACCGCCTCTTGAATCGCGGCATCCGTGATTTTCACACGGTGGTGCGCCTCGTAGCGATCACGCAGACCGTACAAAATTTGAATCGCCTCTTCTGGCGAAGGTTGATCCACCGTAATTGGTTGGAAACGACGCTCCAGCGCAGCATCCTTCTCGATATATTTACGGTACTCATCCAGTGTCGTAGCCCCGATGCATTGCAGCTCGCCACGAGCTAAGGCTGGTTTTAGAATATTGGAAGCGTCAATCGCGCCTTCCGCGCCGCCCGCACCGATCAAGGTGTGCAATTCATCAATGAACAATACAATATTACCGGCTTGACGAATTTCATCCATAATCTTTTTGAGGCGATCCTCGAACTCGCCGCGATATTTCGTTCCTGCAACAACAGAACCCATGTCGAGCGTCATGACACGTTTATCTTTTAACGTCTCAGGAATCTCATTGTTGATAATCTTCTGAGCAAGACCTTCCGCGATCGCTGTTTTACCGACACCTGGCTCACCGATTAGCACCGGATTGTTTTTCGTTCTGCGGCTCAATACTTGAATAACCCGCTCGATTTCCTTGCTACGCCCGATAACAGGGTCCAAATGCCCTTCTTTCGCATACGCCGTCAAATCCCTTGCCAACCCATCTAATGTAGGCGTGTTCACATTTGGATTCGTGCCGTGACTTGGCGACACTGTCTCGCTGCTGCCCAAAAGCTGTAGAACCTGCTGACGTGCTTTATTCAAGGAGACACCCAAGTTGTTAAGAACTCTTGCGGCTACCCCTTCACCTTCACGAATTAGGCCTAATAAAATATGTTCAGTCCCCACATACGTGTGACCTAATTTTCTCGCTTCATCCATCGAAAGCTCAATCACTTTCTTCGCTCGAGGCGTATAGGCGATGTTCGTTGGTTGCTCTTGCCCTCTACCAATAAGAGATTCTACTTCATCTTGAATTTTCTCAAGACCTAAGCCGAGCGCAACGAGTGCTTTAGCAGCAATACCCTCACCTTCACGAATAAGTCCAAGTAAAATGTGCTCTGTTCCAATATTGTTATGTCCTAATCGAACAGCTTCCTCTTGAGCTAAAGAAAGCACCTTCTGCGCACGTTCCGTAAATCTGCCAAACATCATAGCGAACACCTCCAAAAGTAATAATTCTCTGTCCTGCTAAAAGGATGATTCTAATCCATTCTGACCCTGCTTATATCCTGCCAAATTTCTCTCGAATCAGCTCTGCACGACGCATGTCTCGCTCATCGGCATTTAGCTTTTCCCCAGCATACTGTTGGAGAAATCCAGGCTGTGTCATCACAAGAAGCTCGTTCAACACGTTAGGAGATACATTATTGATAATCCCTAGATCGATCCCCAGACGTACATCGGATAAGCGCTGAGCTGCTTCTTTCGAATCGATAATCCCCGCGTAAGAGAGGATGCCGAGGGAGCGATTGACACGATCAATTATCCGCATTTTGGACTCTTGCAATAGCTTATGTCTTGCAGCGCGTTCGTGCTCAATAATCTGCCTGGCCACACTGTAAAGATTATCAATGATCTCTTCTTCGGATTGACCTAGCGTGATTTGGTTGGAGATTTGGAATAGATTACCTAATGCTTCGCTACCTTCCCCGTATAATCCTCTAACCGTCAACCCAACTTGTGTAACCGCGGATAAAATTCGATTAATTTGTTGGCTCAGTACAAGCGCTGGTAAATGCATCATAACAGAAGCCCGGATTCCCGTACCCACATTGGTTGGGCAACTCGTTAAGTATCCTCTTTTTTCATCATAGCCGTAATCCAACTGAGTTTCAAAAATATCATCAATTTGATTGGCCAAGTCCCAAACCTCTTTAATCTGAAAACCTGGACATAAACATTGTATGCGAAGGTGGTCCTCTTCATTGATCATAATACTAATAGACTCATTATCGCTTAAAATAACGGCACCATTCCTGGATTCGTTAGCTAAATTTGGACTAATTAAATGTTTCTCCACCAGCACCATTCGCTCCAGCTCATTAAGCTCATCGAGCGGAATCAGTGAGAAATTGCTGATCGTCTCCAGTTCATCATTCTCAAGCACACCAGATAACTGTTCCAGCACTTCCTGTGATTGTTGGTTGGTTGCGAGCATGGGATAAGGATAGTCTCTGAGGTTGCGCGCTATGCGGATCCGACTACTAATGACGATATCCGATTCCGGCCCCTCACCTTTCATCCATTCGCTTAAAGCATCTCCTGTAAATCGCTGTAATGTCACTGGATTCACACTCCCTTACAAACTTACATCCCCGCGATCTTCTTCTCAATTTCACGAATTTGGTCACGAATTTTAGCAGCTTGCTCGAACTCTTCGCCCTCAATACATGTCATCATATCTTTCTTCAAAAGATCGATCTCACGCTTGCATTGGATGATGCCGCCGCTGCGTTTAGGCACTTTGCCTACATGCACAATATTGCCGTGCACACGCTTGAAAAGCGGATCCAACTTCTCTGAAAAGTTCTGATAACAGGCACCGCAGCCGAATCGACCTAACTTGCTAAATTGTGAATACGTAAGTCCGCAGTTATCACAGCGAATTGCTTGAGACTTGGCCGCTGATAAGGGTTCGAAATCAAGCAATCCCGAAAGTAAATTATGAATCGAAAAGCCATTCGATGTGCCTGGAATCATTTCACCCTTCTCACGGGCGCAATTCTCACAAATGTGGAATTCGTTCTTATCTCCATTCACAATTTTGGTGAAATGAAGCGTCGCTGGTCGTTTCCCGCATTCCTGACAAACCATTCCATCTGCCTCCTTAGTTACTAAGCAAGGATATCAGCATTGCTTTAAGAATCTTGGCTCGAATTTCATCGCGCAATGGTAGCTTAAAGGCCAGTACATCTCTGGATATCGCTGCCCGAATCAGGTTAGCTTCCCTCGTCGAAATATAATGTCCCTCTTGCAATTGATAAATCAGTCCTTCTGAGGTGACTTGATCAATATGGGTGTGAATCGTACGGAAAATATGATCCAAAATCGATCCATGGCTCTTCAGCTCGATCTTCTGGATGCGAATATAGCCCCCACCGCCGCGCTTACTCTCCACCAAATAGCCCTTTTCCAAAGTAAACCTTGTACTAATGACATAATTGATTTGAGATGGTACACATTGAAATTGGTCAGCCAAATCGTTCCGTTGAATCTCGATAGCGCCTTCCGTACTTTGTTGCAGGACATGCTTTAAATACTGTTCAATAATTTCTGATACATTGCGCATCAATTCGGCCTCCCAGATTTCTAGAAGTAAATTGACTTTGACTTTCTTTGACCTTAATCAGATTATAATCATTTCCATTCTTTTTGACAAGTGCTGCTCATTAAAATAATTATCCCAAAGCGCCGGTCCTTTGCGGTTAACCTTATTAGTGTTGACCTTCCCTAGAGATTTATTCGAAGACATCGCAATAAAACGAAATAGGAACCGTCATGAAAACACAAAAAACCTTTCTGAGATTTCTCTCAAAAAGGTTTTAGTAGCTTGGCAACGTTCTACTCTCCCGGAACCCTGCGGTTCAAGTACCATCGACGCTGGAAGGCTTAACGGTCGTGTTCGAGATGGGAACGCGTGGATCCCTTCCGCCATCATCACCAAACAGTCAAAGCGTTTGTTTGCGCCTTGAAAACTAGATACGAAACTTTGTAAAGTATGCTACTTAGGAAAGCTGAGAGACTTTTAGCTTCGCTAAAAGATCCCTATATTAGGTTAAGCCCTCGACCGATTAGTATTCGTCAGCTGCATACGTTACCGCACTTCCACCTCGAACCTATCAACCTCGTCGTCTACAAGGGGTCTTACATACTGGGAAATCTCATCTTGAGGGGGGCTTCGCGCTTAGATGCTTTCAGCGCTTATCCCCTCCGTACATAGCTACCCAGCGATGCCTCTGGCGAGACAACTGGTACACCAGCGGTACGTCCATCCCGGTCCTCTCGTACTAAGGACAGCTCCTCTCAAATTTCCTACGCCCGCGACAGATAGGGACCGAACTGTCTCACGACGTTCTGAACCCAGCTCGCGTACCGCTTTAATGGGCGAACAGCCCAACCCTTGGGACCTACTTCAGCCCCAGGATGCGATGAGCCGACATCGAGGTGCCAAACCTCCCCGTCGATGTGGACTCTTGGGGGAGATAAGCCTGTTATCCCCAGGGTAGCTTTTATCCGTTGAGCGATGGCCCTTCCATTCGGTACCACCGGATCACTAAGTCCGACTTTCGTCCCTGCTCGACTTGTAGGTCTCGCAGTCAAGCTCCCTTATGCCTTTGCACTCTGCGAATGATTTCCAACCATTCTGAGGGAACCTTTAAACGCCTCCGTTACATTTTAGGAGGCGACCGCCCCAGTCAAACTGCCCACCTGACACTGTCCCCATACCGGTTTACGGTACCAGGTTAGAACTCCGATACGATCAGGGTGGTATCCCAACGGCGCCTCCACCCAAGCTGGCGCTCAGGCTTCAAAGGCTCCCACCTATCCTGTACAGATCGTACCAAAGTCCAATATCAAGCTGCAGTAAAGCTCCATGGGGTCTTTCCGTCTTGTCGCGGGTAACCTGCATCTTCACAGGTATTAAAATTTCACCGGATCTCTCGTTGAGACAGCGCCCAAGTCGTTACGCCATTCGTGCGGGTCAGAATTTACCTGACAAGGAATTTCGCTACCTTAGGACCGTTATAGTTACGGCCGCCGTTTACTGGGGCTTCAATTCAAAGCTTCGGGGTTGCCCCCTAACCACTCCTCTTAACCTTCCAGCACCGGGCAGGCGTCAGCCCGTATACTTCGCCTTGCGGCTTCGCACAGACCTGTGTTTTTGCTAAACAGTCGCTTGGGCCTTTTCACTGCGGCCCCCTCGGGCTATTCACCCTACCGAGGCACCCCTTCTCCCGAAGTTACGGGGTCATTTTGCCGAGTTCCTTAACGAGAGTTCTTCCGCGCGCCTTAGAATTCTCTTCTCACCCACCTGTGTCGGTTTGCGGTACGGGCACCTTCGCCTGGCTAGAAGCTTTTCTTGGCAGTGTGAAATCATGACCTTCGGTACTTAAGTTTCCCTCCCCATCACAGCCCAGCCTTACGGTTAGCGGATTTGCCTACTAACCAGCCTCACTGCTTGGACGAGCATCCATCAGCTCGCGTCACTATCCTTCTGCGTCACTCCATTGCTCATAACGGCTACGGTGGTACAGGAATTTCCACCTGTTGTCCATCGACTACGCCTTTCGGCCTCGCCTTAGGTCCCGACTTACCCTGAGCGGACGAGCCTTCCTCAGGAACCCTTAGGTTTTCGGCGGATCAGATTCTCACTGATCTTTTCGTTACTTATACCGGCATTCTCACTTGTGTACGCTCCACCTGTCCTTACGGTCAGAATTCAATGTATACACAACGCTCCCCTACCCATGCACATACGTGCAAGCCATAGCTTCGGTGGCGTGTTTAGCCCCGTTACATTTTCGGCGCAGAGTCACTCGACCAGTGAGCTATTACGCACTCTTTCAATGGTGGCTGCTTCTAAGCCAACATCCTGGTTGTCTGTGCAACTCCACATCCTTTCCCACTTAACACACACTTGGGGACCTTAGCTGATGGTCTGGGCTGTTTCCCTTTTGACAATGGATCTTAGCACTCACTGTCTGACTCCCGGACTTAAGTTTGTGGCATTCAGAGTTTGACTGGACTTGGTAACCCTTGGCGGGCCCCGCACCCAATCAGTGCTTTACCTCCACAACTCACAACATCCGAGGCTAGCCCTAAAGCTATTTCGGGGAGAACCAGCTATCTCCGAGTTCGATTGGAATTTCTCCGCTACCCCCACCTCATCCCCGAATTTTTCAACATTCGTGGGTTCGGGCCTCCAGTGAGTGTTACCTCACCTTCACCCTGGACAGGGGTAGATCACACGGTTTCGGGTCTACGTCCACGTACTGGGGCGCCCTATTCAGACTCGCTTTCGCTGCGGCTCCGTCTCTTCAACTTAACCTCGCACGGGAACGTAACTCGCCGGTTCATTCTACAAAAGGCACGCCATCACCCATATAGAGGGCTCTGACTTCTTGTAAGCACACGGTTTCAGGTTCTTTTTCACTCCGCTTCCGCGGTGCTTTTCACCTTTCCCTCACGGTACTGCTTCACTATCGGTCACTAGGGAGTATTTAGCCTTGGCAGATGGTCCTGCCGGATTCCGACGGGGTTTCACGTGACCCGCCGTACTCAGGATACCTCTAGGCATACGTTCGATTTTGGCTACAGGGCTTTTACCTTCTATGCCGGACCTTTCCAGATCACTTCGCCTACCGAACTTTTGCCACGTCGAGGTCCTACAACCCCAAGGAGCAAGCTCCTTGGTTTGGGCTATTCCGCTTTCGCTCGCCGCTACTGACGGAATCACTTTTGTTTTCTTTTCCTCCAGGTACTTAGATGTTTCAGTTCCCTGGGTCTGCCTCCAATGCAGCTATGTATTCACTGCATGGTAACTGCGCATTACC